>NZ_CP042433.1:952428-1269905 GCF_007970805.1 Flavisolibacter ginsenosidimutans
AACAAATGTTGATGAATACAAACCGGTACAAATCCTATTTCAGTTTTGTATCAATTTCCAATTGATGTTTTTCAGCAGTTGTTATCGCTGTTTCGTATCCGGCATCTGCATGTCTTATCACACCCAAGCCCGGATCGTTTCGCAAAACTCTTTTCAATCGTTCTTCCGCGTCTTGCGTTCCGTCGGCTACGATGACCATGCCCGCATGAATGCTGTAACCCATACCCACGCCGCCGCCGTGATGAAGACTCACCCAACTTGCACCACCGGCTGTGTTTACCAATGCGTTTAATATTGGCCAGTCGGCAATGGCATCACTGCCGTCCAACATACTTTCCGTCTCGCGGTTGGGCGAAGCCACAGAACCCGTGTCGAGATGATCTCTGCCAATAACAATTGGTGCTTTTACTTTTCCCGTTCGTACGAGTTCATTAAACGCAAGGCCAGCCTTTTCTCTTTCACCTTGGCCTAACCAACAGATGCGTGCAGGCAGTCCTTGAAATGAAATTTTTTCTTTGGCAAGTTTTAGCCATCGTTGCAACGATTCATTCTGCGGAAACATCTTTGCGATCACTTCGTCTGTTGCCGCAATGTCTTCAGGATCGCCACTTAAGGCTGCCCAACGAAAAGGACCTTTGCCTTCACAGAAAAGCGGGCGGATGTAAGCGGGCACAAAGCCCGGAAAATCAAAAGCGTTTTGCAATCCTCTCTCCTTTGCTCTTGCCCGAATGTTGTTGCCGTAATCAAACGTAACAGCACCGCGGCTTTGCAATCGCAGCATCAGTTCAACATGGCGACGCATGGAGTTGTAAGCGTATTCTATGTATTGTTGTGGATTTTCTTCGCGCAGGACTTTTGCCTGCTCGTAAGAAATTTCGTGCGGCCAATAACCAATGAGCGGATCGTGTGCGGAGGTTTGATCGGTTAACGTGTCGGGTATGATGTTTCTTTCGACAAGTCTTTTCAGCAGATGAACAGCGTTGCACAAAACACCAATGGAAAGCGCCTCTCCTTTTTGCTTTGCTTTCAACGCACGGTCAATTGCTTCGTCAATGTCTTTTATTTTTTCATCGAGATAGCCTGTTTCGAGGCGTTTGTCAATGCGCCATTCTTCCACTTCGGCAACCAGGGCTACACCTTCGTTCATGGTGATGGCCAGTGGTTGAGCGCCTCCCATTCCGCCAAGTCCTGCGGTAACGTTCAATGTGCTTTTTAACGAGCCGTTGAAATGTTTGTTTGCCGCGGCAGCATACGTTTCGTATGTGCCTTGTACAATGCCTTGCGAACCGATGTAAATCCAACTGCCGGCCGTCATTTGGCCGTACATCATCAGCCCTTTTTTCTCCAGTGCATCAAAGGTTTCCCACGTGGCCCAATGCGGAACGAGTTGCGAATTGGAAATCAGAACACGCGGTGCATCCTTGTGTGTTTTTAAAATGCCAACGGGCTTGCCGCTTTGTATCAACAGCGATTCATCGTTCTCCAAAATTTTTAATGCGGCGATGATTTTATCGAGTGCTTCAAAATTGCGGGCTGCTTTGCCGCGGCCGCCGTACACAATTAATTCATCGGGGCGTTCGGCTACTTCCGGGTCAAGATTGTTGAGCAACATTCGCAACGCTGCCTCCTGAATCCAGCCTTTGCAACTGAGTTTTGTACCGGTTGGGGTTTTGTATTTAACGGGGTCATATTTGGGAAAGATTTTCGTCGTCATGATGCAATCGTATTTGCTGCTAAAATAAATCTTTGGTGGCTGCAATGTGTTGCATAGAATTACCGAACGCACAAGTGAGTGACACAAGAGGCGCTGATAGTAGCAATGCAGCTAAGTACATAAAAAAATATTTTCACACAGAGCTAAGGAGTAAAAGAGAAGAAAAGCGTCCACGCATACCTCAAACATCAAACCTCGAATTTCAAACGGCTATCTTTGCGGCAAACAATCGCCTGCATGAACGTTAAGAACAACATTCTCGAAACCATTGGCAACACACCGCTTGTCCGGCTAAATAAAATCACCAAAGACCTGCCTTGCGACGTGTTTGCAAAAGTTGAATATTTTAATCCGGGTAACTCCATCAAAGACCGCATGGCGGTGAAGATGGTGGAAGTAGCCGAAGCCGAAGGCAAATTAAAACCCGGAGGCACCATCATCGAATGCACCTCAGGCAACACAGGCATGGGTCTGGCGATGGCGGCCGTAGTAAAGGGTTATAAATGCATTTTCGCTACCACCGATAAACAATCGCAATCAAAGGCCGACATACTTAGGGCTTTAGGCGCTGAAGTCATAATTTGTCCAACCAACGTAGAGCCTGACGATCCGCGCAGTTATTATGAAACAGCCGCAAGACTGGCAAGAGAAATTCCGAATTCTTTTTTAATGAACCAGTACGATAACCTTGCAAACCGACTGGCGCATTACGAAACAACCGGCCCGGAAATTTGGGAACAAACCGAGGGCAAGATTACGCACCTTGTTGTAACGGCGGGCACAGGTGGAACGGTTACGGGAACTGCACAATATTTAAAAGAAAAGAATCCCAATATTCAAGTATGGGCCATTGACGTTTACGGCTCGTTGCTTACAAAATATTTTCGTACCGGCGAGGTTGATATGAACGAAGTGCATCCTTATGTATCGGAAGGTTTCGGTGAAGACTTTGTGCCGAAGAATTACGACATGAGCGTGATTGATTACTTTGAACAAGTAACGGACAAAGACGGCGCGGTAATGGCGCGGCGCCTGGCAAAAGAAGAAGCTTTGTTTTGCGGTTATAGCGCTGGCAGTTGCATCCAGGGTTTAATGCAATTAAAGGATAAGCTAAAGAAAGGCGACCTTGTTGTTTGCATTCTTCACGATCACGGCAGCCGGTATGTAGCCAAAGTGTACAACGATCAATGGATGGCTGAACGCGGTTTCTTTGACGTAAAATCTTTTAAGGATGTTGTGAACGCCAGAGGCAAACAACGTTTGATTACGGCCGAACCAACGCAATCGGTTTCAGACGCCGTTGAACTCATGAAGGAATACGATATTGAACACATACCAATTGTTACACCTGTGGGAGAAATAATTGGTTCGATAAGCGAGAACGGCTTGTTCCAAAAAGTATTTAGCAATCCCGAAATAAAGACAGAGAAAATAGAAAAAGTGATGGAAAAAAGTTTTCCGGTCGTTGCCTTTGATACTCCAGTTGAAAAACTTGGTACGTTGATCAACAAAGAAAACGGCGCTGTGCTTGCAAAAGACGAAAGTGGCAACTATCACATTGTTACCAAATACGACGTTATCCAGGCGCTTGCTTAAATTTTAATTTTCTTCTTGTAAAAGAGTCTAAGCGGAATCACATAGGCTCTTTTTCTTTTATTGGCTCGGAGCGACAAAAGCCGACGAAGTATTTTTCCGATGCACATCTTTTTTTGTTAAACAGGAAAAAGATATTCTTTGTCGCAAGTCTTTTTTAGCCTTCGTAATCTTACGCGAAGCCTAGCGCATCTTTCCCAAAAAGTTCTACGCTAAACTTTTATCGCTGCCGTAAATTCCATACAAAAAAAATAGGGCAAAACCGCCATTGTACAGCAGGCGCGACCGTATTACTTTTGTCTCAGAAGTTGATTGATATAAGCAATCCAGTATCATTGAAAATCCTGAAAATCCAAATCCAGAACCGTCCAGTTACAAGCTTATCCAAATCCTAACGAAAAACAACGGGTAAATCCAATATCAGTCAACTTCGCCTTTTAAGGCTTCTCGTTACCACTCAAATTCTTCCGCAGAATTTAACCGGTTTAATTACGTCTCCCACTTTTCATTGCGTTTTGTTGTTGCACAATTTTTTCTAAAAACGAAAGGATACAACTGTTGGTTTTAGCATTACCTGTATCGTATTTATAATGGACTGAGTGAAATCAACATTTAAAAGTTATGTCCGAGCTTTTTTTCAACACATGCGTGCAACAAGGAATATGTACTCCTTACACTAATTTGCAATCCCTTATTTTTGGGCTTTGTTAGTGACAAACCACCCACAAGAAATGGACAAAAAAGTAAGCCGGATTGCCGTGTTAACCTCCGGCGGCGATTCGCCCGGCATGAACGCCGCCATCAGGGCCGTTGTTCGTACGGGAAATTATTACGGCTTGGAAGTGTACGGCATTATGAGAGGCTATCAGGGATTGTTGGAAGACGATATTTATCGCATGGACAACCGCTCGGTTGCCAACATCATACAGCGCGGCGGCACCATCTTAAAAACGGCCCGCTGCAAAGAATTCAGAACCCCTGAAGGAAGAAAAAAAGCCTACGACAATTTAAAAGCACGCAACATTGACGGTCTTGTTATCATCGGCGGCGACGGTTCTTTTCGCGGCGCGGTGGAATTCAGCCGTGAGTTTGACATTGCCTGCATCGGCTTGGCCGGCACCATTGACAAAGACATTCAGGGGACCGACTTTACCATTGGTTTTGACACGGCAGTGAACACTGCTGTACAAGCCATTGATAAAATCAGGGACACGATGGACGCTCACGACCGCATCTTCATCATTGAAGTAATGGGTCGCGATGCGGGTTACATCGCTTTGCACAGCGGTATTGCTACGGGTGCGGAAAACATTCTTATCCCCGAACAAAAAACCGACATCGAAGCACTGGTAGCCAGCTTGCAGGAAAAGGAACGACGTAAAAAATTGGTGAACCTGATTGTAGTGGCCGAAGGCGATGAATTTGGCGGTGCCAACGAAGTGGCCCGCGTCATTAAAGAACGAATGCCGCAAGCCGAAGCGAGGGTTGCCATTCTTGGTCACATTCAACGCGGCGGTGCACCCACGTGTCTTGACCGGCTTATTGCCAGCCGCATGGGTTATCACGCCGTCGAATGTTTAATCCAGGGGCGACGCAATGTTTTTGTGGGCATCATGAACAACAAAATGAATTACGTCCCGCTTGAAAAAGTTGGCAAGAAAAAAGGAACGATTAATGAAGAATGGATGAAGATTGTAAAGATCCTTGCATCCTAAAATAAAATCACGCTATGTCAAAGAATGTAGATAAATACTTCCACCGGCAGATGAACAAGACTGCTGGAATAGAACACACGCACCACCGTACAAAAATTGTAGCTACGGTGGGTCCGGCTTGCGACACGTATGAAAAGCTGTTGGAGCTTGTCCAATGCGGCGTAAACGTATTCCGTCTTAATTTTTCGCACGGTTCGCACGAAGACAAACTAAAGATCATTGAATACATCCGGCAAATCAACACGACTGAGCCGTACAACATTGCCATTCTGGGTGATTTGCAGGGTCCCAAGCTTCGCGTTGGCGAAATGGAAGGCGGCGGCATTACCGTTGTCAAAGGCGACATTCTCACGTTTACAAATGAAAAACTCGTTGGGACGAAAGAACGTATTTATGTCTCCTACCAGGGCTTGCACAAAGACGTAAAAGTGGGAAACAAGATCCTAATTGACGACGGCAAGATCGAGGTGCAGGTAAAAGACATTTTGAAAAACCACGACGTACAAGTTGAAGTAACGTTGGGTGGATTCTTGTCATCAAAAAAAGGCGTTAACCTGCCGGATACCAAAATATCACTCCCGGCATTAACCGACAAAGACCTTGTTGATCTTGAATTCATCATTGACCAGGACCTCGACTGGGTGGCCCTTTCGTTTGTGCGCAGTGTAAAAGACATCATCATTCTTCGCAACAAATTGCAGGAGCGCAAAAGCAAAACGAAAATCATCGCCAAGATTGAAAAACCAGAAGCGCTTACGAACATTCGTGACATCATCGTTGAAAGCGACGGCATCATGATTGCCCGCGGCGACCTTGGTGTAGAACTGCCTATAGAGCAAATTCCTCTTATTCAGCGCAACATCATTAAGAAATGCCTGCATCGCGCTAAGCCGGTTATTGTGGCCACGCAAATGATGGAGAGCATGATTGACCGCAACAAGCCAAACCGTAGCGAGATAACCGACGTAGCCAACGCAGTACTTGAAGGAACCGACGCGGTGATGCTGAGCGGCGAAACAGCGACGGGACAAAATCCCCGGCTGGTGGTGGAAACCATGCGCAAGATCATTGTGGAGGTTGAACGCACCGAATACAATTATAACCTGGAAGAAGTGTTGGCGCCACAAGCCCACTCGCCTTCCTTCTTGAGCGATGCCATTTGTTATAATGCCTGCAAATTGGCCAACGATGTTCAGGCCGATGCGCTCATTGGCATGACACAAAGTGGTTACACGGGTTTTGTGCTGAGCAGTTATCGGCCGAAATCCTTGCTTTATATTTTCACAAAAGAGCGTTCGCTGGTAAACCAGCTAAGTCTTAGCTGGGGCGTGAGAGCTTTTTATTACGCCGAAGAAGAAGGTCTTGACAACATTATTTTTGATCAAATTCATATTTTAAGGGAACGCGGTTTTCTTAAACCGGGCCACGTAGTGGTAAGCACCGGCAGCACTCCCGTTCACTTGCATTTGCCTACGAACACCATCAAGGTAACGAAGGTGGAGTAAGCGACGTGAAACGTGTGACGACAAACGTGAGACTGAAGAGACGTAAACGGTGAAGCGCTCTTTTGCCTCACGTTTCATTTTTCACGTTTCACCTCTCATCCTATCTTTGTCCGCTTTTAAAAATCCATCATGGTTGACCTCTCAACATTTGATCCGAACAGTGCGGGCAATCCAAACAACAACATTTTTGGTTTGCCTTTTTCGCAAGACGATGCACGCCTCGTTATCCTGCCCGTTCCGTGGGAAGTTACCGTTAGCTTCGGTTCGGGTACGGCGCGGTCTGCCGAGCAGATTATGTCTGCTTCTCTGCAAGTTGACCTCTTTGATCCCACCTACCCCGATAGCTGGAAACAGGGATTTTACATGGCAGAACCCGATAAGAAAATTCTGCTGAAAAGCGATTACCTGCGCAAAGAAGCGGAATTGTATATCGATTACATTTCGAAAGGCGATGAAGTGGGAAACAACCAGTTCATGTGCCGCACGTTGAAAGAAGTAAACGAAGGCAGTCATTTTCTGAACGGTTGGGTTTACCAGCAGTCGAAAGCAATACTGAACAGTGGCAAGTTACTTGCCGTACTCGGCGGCGATCACAGCACACCCTTGGGTTACATGAAAGCCATTGCCGAGAAATACGGTGAATTCGGTATTGTGCAAATAGACGCTCACTGCGACTTGCGGGACTCTTACGAAGGTTTTGTGTACTCCCATGCAAGCATTATGTACAACGTGTTGAATGAAATTCCGGAAGTAAAAAAATTGGTGCAATTAGGCATTCGTGATTATTCGCTTGGCGAGCATCAATATATTCAACAAAACAAAGACCGGATTCGCACTTATTTTGA
Source organism: Flavisolibacter ginsenosidimutans (assembly GCF_007970805.1). GTDB lineage: Bacteria > Bacteroidota > Bacteroidia > Chitinophagales > Chitinophagaceae > Flavisolibacter > Flavisolibacter ginsenosidimutans. The sequence goes on from NZ_CP042433.1 coordinate 959,801, forward strand.
CCAGGAAATTCGCGTACGCCAGTTTGAAGGCGAAACCTTTCGGCAAATTGTAGATGAAGTCATTGCGCAACTTCCCGACCAGGTTTATATTTCGTTTGACGTTGACGGACTTGATCCGAAACTTTGTCCGAATACCGGAACTCCCGTGCAGGGTGGCTTTGAAACCGAGCAGGTTTTTTACTTGTTTGATAAGATAGCAAAAGCCGGGAAAAAAATAATTGGCTTTGATTTAAGTGAAGTAAGCACGAGCGAAAATGCCTGGGATGCCAATGTTGGCGCAAGGGTGTTGTTCAAGCTTTGCAACCTGATGGTGGCTTCAAATCCTGCATGACATGTACACGGTGGCGGTAAAAATTGAGGGGATGGACAGGAGGCGGCGCACAACCGGCTTAATGCACCTGATTGTTGGTTTTTTCCTGTTGTTGAAATCGTTTGATTTTTACAATTACCTCGTCGAAAAAAATACCCTAAAGTTTCTCCCGTTTCTTATTGTCGGCGGATTGTCTTTGTTTTACGGTGCCTTCCGCAACCGCATTGATGCGAGAGCAAAGTACAACACCGCACTGCGGGTGCTTCAGTTTGTCGGCTTTGTTTTTTTTGGCATTATTATGATGCAGTTGGGCAAACGTTTCGACTATACGGTGCTTTTCATTTGGGCTCTTGTCACCTTCCTGTTGATTTTTTCGGAAAAAAAAATCTTTGCCGAAACCGCTTTGAATTTAACCGAAGAGGGCATTCGCATTCCGGGTTCTTACAAAGAACATTTGGTAGAATGGGAAGTGCTGGAGGACGTTACGGTTCGCCACGATTTTATCACGCTTTTTCACCGCGATAAAAAATACCTGCAATACCAGGTAATGCAGGACCTTTCAGAACTGGAAGTGGTAAAGATGAACGCTTTTTGCAGGGAGAAGATTGAGGGCACGACGAACGTAAAATCTGCAGGACGTAGATGAAACCGCGCAGTGATTTAACTGTATGTTCCTCTTGTCCCAAATTTGACTTCTCATGCCTTCTTAATTTGTAGTTATGCAACCCTATTTATTGTTTTCCGACGGCAAAGGAAATATTTTTGAAGACCACAGCTTGTACGTTGTGGGCCGCAGTGGATGGGATGCCATGCCCGTGCCCGAAGATGAATGGATTGAATTGCCGCAAGGCGGACAGTTGTACGAACTGCCCGGACGAAGAGGCATTGGCATTGATGTAAAGACTGGTGAGATGCGGCTTTGCGACAAAGGCTGGGCCGTGGCCGCTTTTATTCCGCCGGCACATACCGGTTTTTATTTGGCCGCTTACGAAACCGGCCCGAATGCACCAACGCTTCCGCTTTTTTGTTACACGGCGGTGGGTTGGCAGGCCGAAAAATTTTACGTTCCCGCCGTTCGCATTGAGCAAGACATACGGCAGGAATGCGGTGGCTTTGACGAAAAGAAAGTTGAGCACGGCGTTGAATACCTTCTGAAAGCTTTTCCGCACAATCGTCTTGTGGCGCATCTCGCCAACAATTGTGCGTTAACCTACCATTGTCCTGCAGCACGGAATTATTTTATGGGCCGTTGGGAATGTCCCATTCCCTCCTCTCCTGCCTGCAACGCCAATTGTGTTGGCTGCATTTCTTTTCAACCCGAAGAAGAAAGCATCGTCAGTACGCAAGACCGCTTAACCTTTAAGCCTACGGCAGAAGAAATTGTTGAATACACTGTGCCGCATTTGGAAACCGCGCCTTATCCGATTGTAAGTTTTGGACAAGGTTGTGAAGGCGAACCCTTGCTGATGTGGCGAACCATTCGCGAAAGCATTTTGGAAATCAGAAAGCACACGCAAAAAGGAAGCATCAACATCAACACCAACGGCTCCGATCCTGCTGCGGTGAGAGCCTTGTGCGAAGCGGGTTTGAACTCGATAAGAGTGAGTACCAATTCGGCACGGCGCGAATTATACACGCCGTATTATCGTCCTAATAATTACGATTTTAGCGACATTATCGAAAGCTTAAAAGTGGTGCGTGAATTCGGCGGCTGGACTTCGATAAACTATTTTGTTTTCCCGGGTTTGACGGATTCGGTGGAAGAATACGAAGCCTTGCGGAAGCTGATTACAGACACCGATCTTTCCATGATCCAATGGCGAAATTTCAACATTGACCCCGACTGGTATCTGGGCAAAGTTGGCGTTTATCAAACAGGGGAAATTCTTGGCATGAAGCAAGTGATGGACCTGCTCAAAGAAGAATTCCCCCGCCTGAAATTTGGGTATTTTAACCCGCCAATCGAACGGATTAGGGGTGAGTACGAAAAAGATTTTGCACACTGATTTTGTTTGCTTGTTCACATGTTCACATGTTTATGTGTTAGCGAGCACGCAGGTAAGATGCTTTGCACCGTAGTGTACGAACAAGTGAACATGTAAACAAGTGAACCGGTGAACAACTTACTGCGTTAACACTACCTGTCCTCTTATTTCTCCTCCCGGATAGGTTGCGTCGTGTATGTTGAAATACCACATGCCATTCAGCAAATCCGTTTCTTGTGCATCGGTAAGTGTTGCCGTACCGCTAAACGTGCCGGACGTTGCAGAAGTAATTCCCGTAAATGGTAGTACTACGCCAGCGGCTACCCCTGGATCAGCAGGCCCGTGAAAATGACCGGCCGTGGCATTTCCACCTGTCAAACCCGTCCAGGTAACGGTATAACTAAGCGTGTTGCTGTCCTTGTTATACCTGCCTGCAAGCGTACCGGTTGCGGTAGTGGTGACTTTGTTGGGCGCTTCCTGTGCACCGGTTGCATTGCCGCGTAAAAAATAAACGGGGTCTTTTACCGTATTGGTAACGGTCTCTGTATCTTTTTTGCAAGCATAAAAAGCAAGGGTAAGAAAAAAAATACCGGCAGCCATTCTCTTAAGTGTTGAAATCATGACAAAGAATTTTTTAGTTTATCAATGGTTTAAAACATAAGCATACTCGTCTTGGTGAATAGTTTTGCACAGGAGTTGGCAGAATAAAAACGAGCCGTTCTTTTATAGTAAGCGTGTTCGTGTGTTTCGTAACCACAGAAATATTTTTTGCCTGCGGTTTCGTGCTGAAAGTTTATTGTGCTTCTCGGGAAGAACTAAATGTTCGTTGTAAATTTTTCAAAGAGCTTACATTTATTCGATGCCGTCTTTTTCAAAAAACGTATTGCTTTGGCTGCTCGTATTTTCACAGTTTGCGGGCACGTCGTTGTGGTTTGTTGGAAATGCCATTATTGATTCTCTTCCTTCCACGTCGCCCGACAGCTATGCCAATCTTACCTCTGTTGTTCAGTTTGGATTTATTGGGGGTACGTTTTTGTTTTCGTTGTTCGGCATTGCCGATCGCATTTCACCGGCTCTTGTCTTTTTCTTTTCATCCATTATTGCAGCCCTTGCCAACCTTCTTATAATTTGGTTAGGCAACGACTTATTTGTTGTGTTGATTTTGCGTTTTATCACCGGCTTTTTCCTGGCAGGTATTTATCCGGTGGGAATGAAAATAGCGGCTGATTATTTTCCCGAACGGCTGGGAAAAGCACTTGGCTTTTTGGTGGGTGCATTGGTTCTGGGTACCGCTTTTCCTCACCTTGTTCGTTCGCAAACGCATTCGGTTGGATGGAAGGGAATCATTGCAACTGCCTCAGTGCTGGCTGTGGTTGGCGGTTGCGTGATTTTCTTTGCCTTCCCAAAAACAAAAAACGCAAACCCACCGCAATCTTTTCACCCACTAACGGCGATGAAAACTTTTCGTTCAGGACCGTTTCGTTCGGCTGCCTTCGGTTATTTCGGACATATGTGGGAATTGTATGCGTTATGGGCCGTGTTGCCGGCTTTGTTTAGTGCTTACAATCAGCAAAACGCAGTGCATTTTTCCGTTTATTTTTTAAGCTTTGCTGTTATAGCCGCAGGCGGCATTGGCTGCGTAGCCGGCGGGTTGCTTTCGCAAAAATGGGGCAGCAAAAAAGTGGCTTTTTACTCACTCCTTTTATCGGGATGTTGTTCGTTGCTTGCGCCGCTTTTCTTCCAGTCAACTGCGCTTTTGTTTCTAAGTCTCATGCTCATTTGGGGCATTACAGTTACGGCCGATTCACCACAGTTTTCGGCCCTGATAGCTCGCTTTGCCAAAACCGAGAATAAAGGCACGGCGCTTACGCTTGTTACCTGTATTGGCTTTAGCATCACCATTGCCAGCATTCAACTTATTAAACATTTGTTTCAACATCACCAAGCGCAAAGTCTGTGGCTCTTGAGCGCAGGCCCTTTGCTTGGCTTAATGGCGTTAAAAAGACCGGATTGATTATGAAAATCATCATCATTGGCGCTTCGTCGGGCATAGGCAAAGAGATGGCTTTGTTGTATGCGGGCAAAGGTCACAAAGTGGGCATCGCGGGCCGCAGAAACGAATTGCTTCAAGAAATCAAATCAATCTATCCCGATAAATTTTTTACTTCTTGCTTTGATGTAACCGGTGCCGAAAATATTTTTTGTCTGCAAAATATTGTTGCTGAATTAGGTGGATTGGATTTGCTTGTTTACAACGCCGGTATTGGCGTGCCGTCGAAAGATTTGCTACCGGAAGCGGAGATGAAAACGACGCAAACAAACGTTCTTGGCTTTGTGGAAATTGTTTCATTTGCCTTCAACTTTTTTGTGCAGCAAGGTCAGGGGCAAATAGCCGTTGTGTCTTCGGTGGCAGCATTTCGAGGCAATTTGCATACGCCAGCTTACAGTGCAAGCAAAGCCTTCCTTAGTAATTACGCAGAAGGGTTGAATGTGAAAGCACATCGTTTGAAAAAAGACATTGTCGTTACCGACGTTAGACCCGGCTTTATCAACACAAAAGCGGCGAAGGAACACAAGCGGTTTTGGGTAGCTTCGCCCAAAAAAGCGGCAAGGCAAATTTTTCGTGCGATTGAAAGCAAAAAGCGAATTGCCTACATCACACGCCGTTGGTGGCTTGTTGCACAAGTTTTAAAATTTATTCCCTATACGCTTTATAAGCGGCTGGTATAATGTTAAAAAGGCAAGGTCAAACCTTTTCCTGCCGCGTAATTTTTCTAACTTTCACGGCGTTTCGCTGTCATAACCGCAATTCAATTTTTGTATGAACAACTATGCCGCCATGACCGTTGATTTGGACAAACGGAATTATGCACAGGCAGCCCTTTACACGGGCCTCATTGCCCTTGCCCTCTTGCTGGTCATTTGGTTTGTAAAATTTTATCAGCCGATAGTGCCTCCGCAGCCTGTGGAAGAAGCCATTGAAGTAAATCTTGGCAGCAGCGATGTGGGCTCTGGTAAAGATCAACCCGAACTTCCCGGCGAGCCTGCTCCTGAACAAAAAGTGGCCTACACGCCGCCGCAAACGTCCAACGCAACAGAAGAAGCGGCAAAGGATTTTGAAGACAATAATGAGAAAGATGCGGCGCCGGTTACAAGACCAAGCGTTACAAAGTCCGACGCAAGAAAACTGAACGAAGAAACAAAAGTGGTGAAGACGAACGCAGCGCCAAGCACCGCACCTCCTGCGCCTCCGGTACCGCACCCAAAAGCGGTGATGGGGCAAGTTCGTGGCGGTAATGGTAACGGCGGAAACGGCGCGGCGACGTACAAACCTGGAACGGGCGAAGGACAAGGTGGCGGACCCGGCGACCAGGGAAGCGTGGGCGGAAACCCGAACGGAAAAGATTACACCCCGCGGCACCTGGGCGTTCGGGTGGTTAGTATTCCTGCACAAAGTTTTCAAGATGATTTTAACGAAGGCGGAACAATCGTGCTGGACATTGAAGTGAATCCAAGTGGACAATTGACTTCTGCGAACTACCAGGTGAGCGGTTCAAGTTTGCCCCGGTCGAGCAAGCAATACAACATTGCACTGACAAGAGCAAGGCAAATAAAATACCCGCAGTACGATGGCGGTTTCAAACAAAGACTCAGCTTTAATTTCAGTGTGAAGTAAAGTTTCGTCGCAATACTTTTGCGGCGATGACTTACGCCGAAACATTGGATTATTTATACAACGCACTGCCCATGTTTAGCCGCATGGGCAGTGCTGCGTTTAAAAAGGATTTAACCAACGTAAAAATTCTTTGCGAACGCTTGGGTAATCCTCACCAAAGATTTAAATCCATTCACATTGCGGGCACCAATGGCAAGGGTTCGGTAAGCCACATGCTGGCGGCCATTTTCCAAAAGGCAGGATACAAAACCGGTTTGTACACGTCGCCGCACCTGTACGATTTCCGCGAACGGATTCGCATAAATGGCAAAATGGTTCCCGAAGAATTTGTTGTTCGTTTCACCGAAGAAATAAAGCCGCTGATTGAAAGCGTTGAGCCTTCATTTTTTGAAATAACCGTGGCGATGGCCTTTCAATTTTTTGCCGAACAAAAAGTGGACGTTGCGGTGATTGAAGTCGGCCTCGGCGGCCGGTTGGACAGCACCAACATCATCACACCGGCGCTGTCTGTTATTACCAATATCGGTTGGGACCACATGAACATGCTGGGAAAAACCCTGCAAGAAATTGCGGCCGAAAAAGCCGGCATTATCAAAGAAAGTGTTCCCGTTGTCATCGGCGAAACCTTACCCGAAACAAAGCCTGTATTTCAAAAAGTAGCAAGCGAAAAAGCGGCGCCGGTTTTTTTCGCAGAAGAAAGTTTTGAAGAGGTTGAGTACAGCCTTTCTCCAAAACATTTGCACGCAACATTCAAGAGAAAAGAGGACAGCCTTGTTTCTGTTGAAACCGATTTGCCGGGCTTGTACCAATTGAAAAATCTGCGCACGGTTTTAACGGCGATTGATGTATTGAACAAAGCGAAGTGGAATCTGCGCCAAGAAATCGTGGCGGCTGCTTTGAGCGAAACAAAAGCAACAACAGGGCTGCAAGGTCGTTGGGAAATCATTCATCAACATCCCACCGTTGTGCTGGATGTTGCGCACAACAAAAACGGCATTGAACAAATGCTTCAGCACATTGCCCGGCTTTCGTTTCGTCAATTGCACATCGTGTTTGGCATGGTGAAGGACAAGGATGCGGAGAGTCTTCTCTCGTTGTTGCCTTCTTCAGCCAGATATTATTTTACGCAGGCAAACATTCCAAGGGCCTTGCCTGCGACCGAATTAAAAGAAAAGGCAGAAGCACTATGCTTGGTTGGCGACAATTATCCGGATGTAAACGAGGCCTTGAAGGCGGCTTTGCGCAAAGCCGTTGAGAATGATTTGGTGCTTGTGTGCGGAAGCATTTTCTTGGTAGCCGAAGTAAATCGCCACCTCTTTGCGGTTCGTCGCACTGAATAATTTTCTACCTTCAGTACATGACCAAAACGTTCAAACCAAGCCTTGTAGGGACAGTCTTGTGCGTTTCTCTTTTGCTTAATCTCCTCTGCGTTTTTTTCGTGGGCAGAAGGTTGCTCCTTAAATCCGCCACAACCACTTACGTTCCGCCGCCAGAGCGTCCATACTATCTTGACCGCAATAAGCTTTTTGAGGCAATGCCTGCTGATAGCAACGCCGTTGTCTTTCTTGGCAACAGCCTTACACAATACTTTGAATTGGCTGAGTTTTTTCCCGGTGTTCATGTGAAGAACCGCGGCATTCACGGCGACATGATGGAAAAAGTTTTGTTGCGCCTCTCGCCCATCATTGCGTCACAGCCCAAAAAAATTTTTATTGAATTGGGCATTAACGACATCGAACAAAAAGTGCCGAAAGAAAGACTATTGGATATGTACGACCGCTTGCTCGACACGTTAAAAAATACCTGTCCCTCAACAAAACTTTACGTGCAAAGTATTTTACCCGTAGCCGACACCAGCTTATATTTACCCACATCTTACTGCTCACCGCAAATGAACAAGGACATTGTGTTTATGAACCGTCAACTGCGCTGGTTGGCACAACGAAAAGCTTGCAGGTTTATAGACTTACACGATAAATTTTCATTGCACAACGAATTAAACCCCGCTTATTCGGTTGATGGTGTTCACTTATCGGGAGAAGCCTATGTTTTATGGGCAAAAATTTTGCGGCCATATGTTGAAGAATAAAAGTAGTTAGTGCCGCGTGGGCAAAAAGCGGTACGTTAAATGGCCAGTTGCTTTACAGTCAATCCTAAATAAAAACTTACAAGGCGATTTGTTTTACCTTTGTAGCCCGCCCTTTGCAACTGCATCCTATCGTTGGATACTGCTTTAAACTTAAACTTTTTACGATGTCTTCAAGAGACAAGTACAACCGCAAAGACTATTCGGCGTTTTGGTTCGGTCTGCTGCTTTTGTTGGCGGCGGCTTACATCATTTTGAAGGATCTTGGAGTTTTAAAATGATGCGTGAAGAATTGCAAGACGTACGAAAAAGGCCGGGAAAACTCCCGGCCTTTTTTTTATTTGATTGAAGCTTTTTTGTTTTGATAGAACGTGACCTTGTCGGCCATTTTCTTGCGGTTGTAGTAATCAATCAATTGATCGGTTACTTTGCGATAGTTGGTTTTATCTTGCGGCTTTAATTCAGTTTGTGCGCTGAAGATGTCAAAGGCTTTTTGCGAAGCGGCGGCCATGTCATCGTACTTCTTGTCCACCTGTGCATTCATCTCTTTGCGCTTGGCAGCGGCGGCAGGCGTATTACCCACGATGGCTCTTCTTGCATCTTCCATGTCAAACACCTGCGTATAATAATGCTGGGATGCGATAAAATAACCAAGCGCATTGTTTGGGTTCAGCGCAATGGCCTTGTCCAAGGCGCTTTGCAACCTTGCCTGGCGTGCCGCATAATCAGCAGGCTTTTTATCCCACACGTAGGTATTGTTGAAAAGTTCAATGGCGTAATCAAGTGCAAGTGCCGCGTTGCTTGGATTCTTTTGCAAGAGGTCTTCGTAACGCTTAATCTTGGCCGCTGTGTATTGTTCCTGCGCTGCGTCAATTTGCTTTTGCATATCCGTTTTGGCCGTGCCGGACGCTTTGTTTTGATCGGCGTGCAATTGGTCCAACTGCTTTTGAAGCTGCTGCAATTCCGGTGTGTTAAATTCAAGGCTCAGCCAGTAATCGTCGTCTTTATAAAGTTGCTTTCCGGTGTTGAGGTATTTGCTGGCCGTTGCGTCATCACCTTTCTTCATGTAATACTGGGCCACCAGTGCATAAACCTCTTTAAACTCCGGCGTGGCAATTTTCGCGTCGGTCAATTTTTGAAAATACGGGATAGATTCGTCTTGTTTCTTAGCGAGGTAAGCCGATGAAGCCGTCAGGTTTATCAACTGTGTGTCCAGTGCCGGTGGCGAGTAAGTTTGCAGCGAGAAGCCTTTGCTCTTGATGTAATCCTGCACGTTAATTGCTTTTTGAAACTGCGAAAAAGCGGCGTCGTAGTTTTTGTTGTTGTACTGTTTGATGCCACGGTTGTAATGCATGTCGAACAACTGGAACAAACCCAGGTTCTGATCAATGGTCATCAAGGGGTTTTTCGGATCGAGCTGCAAGGTTTTTTTATAAGCGTCCAGCGCCTCTTTCGACGCATCATAATTCAACGTTCCCGTCGAATCGGTTTGTGCGTAATACTTCTGAATCTGGGCTTTGTAGAAATAAGCGTTGGCGTTGTTGGCGTTTTTTGGATCGGCCATAAACTTGTCCAATTTCTCTTTGGCCTCGTCATACTTTCCTTTCGAAATCTTTTCCTGTACGTCTTTTAAATCCTGTGCATGGCCAGCCGATACCGTTGCTGCCAGTGCTGCTGCGAAGAATAATTTGCGCATTTTTTTTGTTTTTAATGTTAAGCGGAAGGAGCCGTCTCTTCTCCTTCAGATGTATTTTCGGGTGAATTGGTTGTTTCGGAACTATTGCCTGTTTCGTTGATGCCTTCTGCCACGTCGTTGCTGTTCTCTCCGGTAGCCTCAACGCTAACCTCGTTTTCGTCCTCCATCTTCTCTTCTACCTCCTCTACATCCAGCTTGGTGATGGCCGCAATTTCATCGCCTTCATCAATGCGTATGAGTTTTACACCCTGCGTGGCTCTGCCTTGCTCACTAATGTCGGCCACTTTCATCCGAATGGTAACGCCGCTTTTGCAGGTGATCATTAAATCTTCTTTCTCCGACACGTCCAGCACACCCACAAGCTTACCGGTTTTGTCGGTCACGCTGATTGTTTTTACACCCTTGCCGCCACGGTTGGTGATGCGGTATTCATCAAAAGGCGTTCGTTTTCCGTAACCTTTTTCGCTCACCACCAAAACCGTTTTGTCTTTTTCGGTTTCCGGATTCACGCAAATCATGCCCACTACTTCTTCTCCTTCGTTTTCTACTTCAATGCCCGCAACACCAATAGCGCCACGGCCCGTTGGGCGAACTTTATTTTCAGGGAAACGAATGGCACGGCCCGAATTTATCGCCATCATGATTTCGCAACTTCCATTGGTAAGCCTTGCTTCCAAAAGCTGATCGCCTTCAATGATGGTGATGGCGTTTACGCCTGTTTGACGCGGACGGCTGAAATCGGCCAGGGCTGTTTTTTTGATGACGCCTTTTTTCGTACACAGAACGATAAAATGATTGTTCACAAAATCAAGGTCCCGTAGGTCCTTGATGTCAATGATGGTCCTGATTTTATCGTCGGGAGAAATCTGCAAAAGATTTTGAATCGCACGTCCCTTGCTGTTCTTTTCGCCTTCGGGAATTTCATAAACATTCAACCAATAGCAGCGTCCTTTTTCGGTAAAGAACAACATGGTATGATGCGTGCTGGCAACGAAAAGATGCTCGATGTAATCTTCTTCTCTCGTCTTTCCACCCATCACACCGCGGCCGCCGCGGCGTTGCGCACGGTAATCGCTGGCCGATGTGCGTTTGATGTAACCAAGATGAGAAATGGTGATCACCACGTCTTCTTCCTTGATCAAATCTTTTATGCTCACCTCGTTGTCGAGATAAGTGATTTCGGTTTTACGTGCATCGCCAAATTTTTCTTTTACTTCAGTCAATTCATTCTTGATGATGTCGTAGCGCAGGCTCTCGTTGCCCAGTATTTCCTTCAGGTGCGCAATGAGTTTCATTAGTTCGTCGTACTCCTGCTTTATCTTATCACGCTCCATTCCGGTGAGGCGTTGCAGGCGCAATTCCAAAATCGCCTTGGCCTGAATTTCATCCAAACCCCAGCCCGCATTCACTAAATTGTCTTTGGCAATTTCCGGCGTAGCCGATGCACGAATCATCGCAATGACTTCGTCCAAATGATCCAGGGCGATGAGATAGCCTTGCAAAATGTGCGCACGTTTTTCGGCTTCGCGCAATTCGTATTGCGTGCGGCGATAAACCACATCGTGACGAAATTCGACGAACTCAGAGATGAGATCTTTCAGGCTCAGGATTTTCGGACGCCCTTTTACAATGGCAACGTTGTTGATGCCATAGCTCGTTTGCAGTTCGGTGAATTTGAAGAGCTGGTTGATGACCACGTTGGCAACGGCATCTCGTTTTAAATCCACCACCAGCCGCGTTCCTTCTTTGTTGTTTGATTCGTTGTTTACGTGGGCAATGCCTTCAACTATTTTTTCATTCACCAGTTCTCCTATGCGGTTACACAAGGCATCACGGTTAACCTGGTAAGGCACTTCGGTAATGATGATTTGCTCACGGCCGCTACTCTTTGTTTCTAGGTGAAGCTTGCCGCGTAACACTACGCGGCCACGGCCGAAGTGAAAGCCGGCTTTGATGCCTTCCATACCGTAAATGGTGCCACCCGTGGGAAAGTCAGGTGCTTTTACGTGTTGCATCAATTCGTCAATGGTGATTTCGCGGTTGTCAATATAGGCAACGCAGCCGTCCACTACTTCGCTCAAATTGTGCGGCATCATGTTGGTAGCCATGCCCACGGCAATGCCGCTGGAGCCGTTCACTAATAATTGCGGAATGCGGGTTGGCAATACCGTTGGCTCTTGCAATGAATCATCAAAGTTCAACTGAAAATCAACGGTTTCTTTTTCGATGTCCTGGAGCATTGCTTCCGCAAAACGCGTCATGCGGGCCTCGGTGTAACGCATGGCCGCCGGGCCGTCGCCGTCCTGACTGCCGTAGTTTCCCTGTCCGTCAATCATCCGGTAACGCATGCTCCAATCCTGGGCCATGCGCACCATGGTATCGTAAACGGCCGTATCGCCGTGGGGATGGTATTTACCCAACACTTCACCAACAATACGGGCACTCTTTTTATAAGGTTTATTGTGACTCATGCCCAACTCGTTCATCGCAAACAAAATGCGACGGTGAACGGGCTTAAGGCCGTCCCGTACATCGGGAAGTGCACGGCCAACGATTACCGACATTGAATAGTCAATGTAGGCCGTCTTCATTTGCTCTTCGATGTTGATGGGAATGATCCGGTTAAAATCCTGTGTTTCCTGTGGTTCTAAATTGTTTTCCATTCTGCGTTTTAACGTCTTAAATTTAAGGTGTGCAAATCTACCTTTTTTAGGCTTAAAAACCTGACGAAAACAAGGTTTGAAAAGCTAAAAAGCGCGGCAATTTATCAACAGGCTGTTAAGGTTTTTGATAGGTCTAAAAGGCGGGCACAAATTTTTTAGCAGAATGAAAAGAGGTTAAAGAACGCCGATTATGAAGCGCTATTTTTTACTGCGAAGCAACCGCGAAGCCGGGCCGTTTACAAGTGCCGAATTAAAAACCTGCGGCCTCCTTCCCACCGATTTGATTTGGATTGAAAACGAAAGCACCTCCTGGCAACATCCCACTGAAATTGAGGAGCTGAAAACAATTGCGGCGAATGGCTTTAAAAAAGAGGCACCGTCAGTTTTTTCTGCTCCGGTTAAGCCTCCTGTTCCTTCTTTGCAGGAATACAAACGAGCCATTGGTGAAAGTGATCTTCCTGAGGACAATGAAGCAGAATTAACAACATATCACTATCATAGCAAACAGTCGCTGCGGCGGAAACAAAAACCGGCAGCGAATTCTTATACGGTTGGCAGCCGGTTTTTTGGTGCGGTGGTCTTGCTTATTGGTCTTGTCCTTTGTGGTTTTGTGGTCGTGAACATGCTTAATCAATTTGGCTTGCGGAGAGCAGCGGATTCCGAAGCCGTTGAAATTAAATCGGAAATTTTACCGGCAAGCAATACGGCGCACATGGCACAGGCATTGCCGCATGTATCGCTTTCACAACCGGCGCCAAGCGAGGTAAAAGCGATAGATAGCGTTCACGCAAAACTTGCCCTTGCTAAAAAAACGGTGAAGCATACCGAAACAAACAAAAAAATGTTTGTCGCAAAACCGGATACGTCTTTCGGAAACAGTAACGTTGCAAAGGCAGAAGATGCGCCGCTGGTAAATGAAGCGGTGCAAAAACCTGCAGAAGAAAAACCCGAGGCAACGGCAGTCGTAAGCCGCACACCTTCGCTACAACTGTCGGCAAACGATTACAAGGTGGGTTTGTTCGGAGGCATTTCAGATTTGGAGATTTCTGTGACCAATCCATCTACCCAAAAAATTAACAGGGCTGTTATTGAAGTTGAATACCTAAAGCCAAACGGCAGCGCCGTCAAATCGCAAACAGTGACGGCCGAAAACATTTCTCCCAACGGTTCGAGAATTGTTGTTGTTCCGCCGAGCAGCCGCGGCGTAAAAGTGCGCTATCATGTAACGAGTGTTGAGTAATTGCTTACGCGTTCACCTGTTCACAAGTTGGCGTAGCGGTTTGTATCTTTCCTCCCGTTTTTAAACAGGCGAACACGTAAACTTTTTCCCGCATGAAACAGATCCTGCTTTTCGGCGCCGGCAAATCTTCTACGGCTTTGGTGGAATACTTTCTGGTGAACGCAATAGCCGAAAACTGGCAGCTTATTTTGGTGGATGCTTCGTTGCAAAACGCACAGGAAAAGCTGGGCGATTCATCGCACGGAACGGCGCTTTCGTTTGACGTACGCGACGACAAAAAGCGAAGGGTGCTGATTGCAAAAGCCGACATCGTTATTTCACTGATGCCGCCGGTTTTGCACATTCTGATTGCCAAAGACTGTCTTGCCGAAAAGAAAAATCTTCTCACCGCATCTTACGTTGACGAACAAGTGCGGGCCTTAAAAAATGAAATTAAAAATGCTGGCTTGTTGTTTCTCTGCGAAATGGGATTGGACCCCGGCATTGATCACATGAGCGCCAAAAAACTGATTGATTTCATTCACGCCGAAGGTGGAAGAATTTCATCTTTTCATTCGCATTGTGGTGGTTTGGTTGCGCCCGAAAGCGACGACAATCCCTGGCATTATAAAATCAGTTGGAACCCTCGCAACGTCGTGATGGCCGGCAAAAGCGGCGCTGTTTTTAAAATGAACGGCGAGATAAAAGAATGGCCTTACGAAGAGTTGTTTACAGACAAACGATACGTATCCATTCCAAATGCCGAACCGTTTTGCTGGTATCCCAACCGCGATTCGCTTCCGTATATTTTAACCTACGGTTTGCAGGAAGCAGAAACCTTTGTGCGCACCACCTTAAGGCATCCCGATTTTATTTACGGCTGGAAAAATTTAATCGAACTTAAATTAACCGGCGAAGAAAGATTGTACAACACCGACGGTAAAAACCTCATGCAGTTTTTTAAAGAGCACATGGACCTGAACGGCTTTGGCGAATGGCTTCAACAAAAGCTGCACGAGCAATTTGATTCGACAAAAGGCTTGTTAGCTGAACTGGTAAACCTTGTAAAGCTGGAAGAAGAAGCAGCAAAAAAAGGCGTTGAACCGGTAGAAGAATTTATGATGGTGGACGATAAAGGCGACCTGCAGAACATTGACATAGATTACCTCAAAATCAGTGCGGCGGCTACGCTTGCCGACCGTATGCACGATGCGAACCTCACTTTAAAGCAACTGTTTTATTTAGGCCTGGATGATGAATTAACACCAATAAATTTAGGCCAATGCAGCGCCGCAGACGTGTTGCAATTTGCACTGGAAAAAAAATTGATGCTGCAACCGGAAGACAAGGACATGGTGGTGATGCTTCACGAAATAAACTACATGAAAGATGAAACGGCGTATAAAGCCACAAGCTCATTTGTGTTGAAAGGCGAAGACGGTAAACACACGGCCATGGCGCAAACGGTAGGCTTGCCGCTGGCGATAGCAACGAAGTTGATTTTAAAGAACGCAATTCAATTGAAAGGCTTGCACATTCCAACACAAAAAGAAATTTACGAGCCGGTTTTGGCTGAACTGGCGAAACACGGAATAAGCTTTTCGGAAGAAATAATCCGCATAACCTCTTAAGAAACGAGCAGGTTTTTCAACAGCGGCACTACATCTTTCATTCCCTCTGTTGCGGCCTTTTCAATGGCCGTAAGATTGTGCAAACCATACGTTGAAGGCACCTTTTTATCAACAATGAACTTTGGCAAAAAAGGCGGTGCGTAATTCACCAATCCCGCTGCAGGATAAACCACAAGCGAGGTTCCAACGATTAAAAAAATGTCGGCATCCAATACAAGCTTTACAGCTGTTTCCATCAGGGGCACGGCTTCTTCAAACCAAACAATGTGCGGACGAAGTTGTGCGCCGTCTCCGGCCTTCTCACCCATTTTTATGTCATTATGCACTGTATAAATTAAGGTCTCGTCCTTCTCACTGCGCATCTTTAAAATTTCGCCGTGCAGGTGCAAAACTTTCGTTGAGCCGGCCCGTTCGTGCAGGTCATCAATGTTCTGCGTGATGATGTGTACGTCGAAATCTTTTTCCAATTCGGCCAATATTTGATGTGCTGCGTTTGGTTTTGCTTCTTTTACGGCCTTCCGCCGCATGTTGTAGAACTCCTGCACCAGTGCAGGATTGCCCCGCCATGCGGTGGCCGTTGCTACTTCATTGATGTCGTAACCTTCCCACAAACCATCATTGTCTCGAAAAGTTTTTAAGCCGCTTTCGGCACTAATGCCCGCACCGGTCAGCACTACCAGTTTCTTTTTGTTCATGACCAAATGTAGTTACGTGTTTACTTGTTGAAAAATAGATAGTAAGGCTCTTGGTTTTTTTACGTAAGATGTAAACAAGTAAACAACTGAACAAGTCACGCGGTAAGCTTTTTGATGGTATTGTAAAAACGGTTTTATGCGCAGCAAAGCCAATATCAAAAGCCACCCGCTTCATCCCATTTTAATTTGCTTTCCCCTGGCCTTTTTTATCGGCTCTTTTGTGTTTGATATTCTCTTTCTCTTTAACCAAAATCCATCCTTTCAAAACACTGCTTATCATCTTAATATTGCCGGCGTCATTGGTGCTGTGTTGGCTGCGGTGCCGGGCTTTGTTGATTTTCTTTACACCGTTCCGCCCGAAAGTTCAGCAAAGAAAAGAGCCGCCAAGCACGGCCTGCTGAATACGGGTAATTTGCTGCTTTTCATTGCAATTGTTTTGCTCAAACGAAACACTGCGCTTGATTACAAAATTCTCGTGGCGATGGAGGCGATCGGTGTCATCATTCTCTTTATTGCCGGATGGCTCGGCGGTACGCTTGTGTACCGAAACCAAATTGGCGTTGACCCACGTTATGCAGATGCAGGTAAATGGAACGAGGAATACGTCAACACCAATGATAATTTTATAAGAGTGGCTGCCGCGAATGAACTAAAGTTGAATCAAATGAAATTGGTTCACGCAGGCGGCAAGCGCATCATCATTGCCCATTCGGAAAAAGGCTACGCGGCCTTCAGCGATCATTGCACGCACAAGGGCGGTTCGCTTGCAGGGGGTGCCATGATTTGCGGTACGGTGCAGTGTCCCTGGCACGGATCGCAGTTCAACGTGCACGACGGCTCGGTGTCTGCCGGTCCTGCAAAAAAAGGCATCGAGACCTACAACGTTGAGGAAAGGGATGGCGCGGTGTTTTTACATTTGAAGGAAATAAAAAAATAATTTGATGCCTTACTTTTTGCAACAAAAACCTTTTGTCGTTCCTACCAACGACGGCAAATTAATTGAAGAACACGCAGGCCTTGCCTCCACCGGCGATAAAGAAATAAGCATTGCACACATGATTGCGCCACCGGGATGGGGCGAACCTTTTCAAAAACCAGAATTTGATGAATATACTTTGGTAAGCCGCGGCAAAAAATTAATTGAAGCGGACGGTGACGAAATTATTTTGGAAAGCGGGCAAAGCATTTTAATTAAAGGGGGTACGCGAGTCCGGTATTCCAATCCGTTTGATGAAGAATGCGAGTACTGGAGCGTGTGCCTTCCGGCCTTTTCGTTTGAGGCTGTTCACCGCGAAGAACAGTAGTGCCCGGTCAGTTTGGAAGCCTTTTTGTTAGCTCTAAATAAACAATGCGTATGCAAGGACAAACATTTCAATTGTTGCTGAACGGCGTTCCGTATTTTGTAAAAGCAGAGCCGTTTAGTTATAACGACGAGACAAGGTTTAAAGTGAGTTACAACAACGGCGATGAACACATCTTTGCCTGGAACACAAAGCTTGGGCAATTGTCCGCCATTGACGATGACGCCATTTCGATTCCTGATGAACTGGAAGCCGCCATTTCATCCAAACTTTTAAACACAACCGTAGCTTAATTCCAAAACAAAGCAGAACAAAAACCAGCCCCGCATTTGCGGGGCTGGTTTGATATTGTCTATTGCCAGTTACAGATTGCTTATTTACCCTTCTCTCCCGCCATTTCCATTACCACTTTCCATTCTTCATCTTTTACTGATTGAACGGAAAGCCGTCCCAGCCGCAAAAGGTCCATGTTCTGCAAACGCTTTTCTTCTTTCACATCTTTTAAGCCAACGGGTTTTTTTAGTTTTCGCACGGGTTTTAAATCAACAACAACCCAAGCTTCTTCATCTGTTGTTGGATCCTGATAGGCTTCTTTTATCACTTTGGCAATGCCCACAATTTCCAATCCTTCGTTGCTGTGGTAATAAAAGACTTCATCACCTTTTTTCATTGCCCGCAGATTGTTTCGCGCTGCATAATTCCGAACACCGTCCCAATGCGTTTGCCCGTCTTTTACAAATTGTTCCCAACTGTATTTAAAAGGTTCTGATTTTACAAGCCAATATGCCATGCGATTTAAAATTTGAAATTTTTGATTGAAGATTGATGATGCAAGAATAAAAATTTTTTCGTTCAGCAAATCCAAGTCAGTTCATCTGCCGTAATTAATTCGTCACACAAAAAAATCAAAACGCAAAATCAAAATCGTAAAACATGAAAAAGATCGCATTCGCAGCACTACTCTTTGCTGCCTTCTCTTTTAGCTCCTCAGCACAAGACACAAAAATGGCCAGCGAAAACACCGTGATGGTTGGTGGCGCTCCCATGTACCCAACCAAGAACATTGTTGAAAACGCCGTAAACTCGAAAGATCACACCACTCTTGTTGCGGCTGTAAAAGCGGCCGGTTTGGTAGAAACGTTGGAAAGCGCCGGACCTTTCACCGTGTTTGCGCCCACCAATGCAGCCTTTAATAAATTGCCAAAAGGCACGGTTGACAATTTATTGAAATCCGAAAACAAAGGCAGCTTAACATCCGTTCTTACTTATCACGTTGTAGCCGGGCGACTGAACGCAAGTGATTTGGCAAAAGCCATTAAAGCCGGTAACGGAACGGCCGAATTAACAACGGTACAAGGCGGTAAACTTTGGGCCATGATGAAAGGCAAAAACATCTGGATCAAAGACGAAAAAGGCAATACAGCAAAGGTGACCATTGCAGACGTTAACCAAAGCAACGGTGTGATTCACGTCGTTGATACAGTCTTGATGCCGAAGTAAATTCACTTAATCATTCGAAACAAAAAGGCCATCAACTTTGATGGCCTTTTTTCTATTCGTTAGTGCTTACTGCGGAAGAAGCACTTGGTTAATTTTATGGAGAACACCGTTTGTAAAAAACTGATCACTTGTTCCGCCGGGGTTTGGCGTCGGATTAATCAAAATGGTTGCGGGCGTTGCATTTGCCACGCCTTGTACGGTGGCGGCAGTAACAACTGGTCCGCTAAACGTAGCACCAAGCTTTACGCCGGGGTGCGTTGGCACTACGGTGTTCAGCAAGGTTGGAACAGAGGTTGGCGTTGGCGGAAAGTTCACCGTGAACGCTCCTGCGCCCAACATGTGATAAACAACCAAGCCTTTTACGTTTGTTGGTGTGAGTACGCTGGAAAGCGCTGGATTTGAAAACACGGTAGGCGAAGAAGCCAGTGCTGCAGCTTGTGCCTGTGCCGTTGCCAAAGGCACCCCCTGAGCCACTAAAGCCTGTGTGATTTGTGCAGTCAGCACAGCTTGAAAGGCAGCATTCGTGGGAACAAATACTGTGAAGTTTGGACCAACAGGAAGATTCAGCAAGGAGTCAAATCGTGCCGTACCTACAGAGCCGCTATCGCCTCTTTGTACCGCCGCTTTAAAATAGGCCATGTCGGCATCGGTCGAAATTCTTGACCACAACGTGGTTGATGGAGGCGTTACCAAAAGGTCAGTGTTGTGAATAATGGCATTTGCCGCCGAGCCGTTCACGGTTGTCAACGGCACGTTGTTCACCCATCCTTGCGTACCTCTTTTTGATGGAAAAATAGACAAGCTTACCAGGGGATTGAAGGCACTTGTGCCAGCCGTTGGGTTTAGTAGCGTAGGCGCAACCAGGTTGGGAAACGTGCTTGGAATAGAATCGAAACGAAGCACCTGCGGTGTAATAAGATAATTAACAATGCTTGCCGCTGACCCAGCCAAAGCATTCGCGAAATTTGTTGCCGATGAAAAAGCCGGATTAGATTTACGAATGGCCGCATTGGTTGGTAGAAAGGCCGTAAAGCGCAAAGACGGGTTGCTGAAGGCTGCCGTGGGTGCGGCCGCACCCGCCTTAGCCACCAATGCCTTGAAATAAGAATACGTTGTGTCGTTGTTGATGACATCGTTCAGCGTCGAACCCGTGTTGGTAAACGAAGGATTGATATCGGGCCCGATGTCTTCAAACTGTTTGTTGCAGGAAGTGAAGGCGGCCACAAACGCCGCGGCTCCCAAAAGCATTTTTGTTTTATTGATAGCCGTTTGCATAAGTTGTAATTGATTCATGAATTAAAAAACGTTGTAACCAAAGCTCACGTAGTACAAGCCGCCGATAGACGGATTGCCCGGTGCGTTGCGGTAATATTGGTTCAGCAAATTGGTTGCACCCAGTTTAAAGATGGTTTTGGTAGCCGGCATCTTGTAGCTTATTTGTGCGTCCAATGTGTGTATCGGATTTACCTGGCCGTTGGCGAAATCGCCTTCAAAGTAGAACTGGTCCTGCCAGCGATAAATAAGCGACATTCCGAAGCGCTTTTCAAAACCAAAGCCGCTGTTGGCAATACCGATGCTGGCGCGGTAAGACGGTGCATTGAAATAGGAAATGAAGCCGGCCGGCACCGGGTCAATCGCGTCGCGAGTGTAGTTGCCCGTAGCCACAAAGTTTCCGGCAAGACGATAGTCAAGACTCAAACCAAAACCATACGTATTCACTTTGGTGCTGGAGTTTACCGGCACCGAGAAAATTTGTTGCGAGGCAGCGCCGGGATTTTTCACCACCAGTGTGCGAAGAATAAAATCGGTGTATTGGCCGTAATAGCTGTAAGCATCAATCAACAATTTTTGGCCGAGGTTCAAACCGCGGTATCCTACTTCATACGATGTAACAGATTCGGGTTTCAGGTTATTTAAGGTAGCGTTTTTAGGACTTCCGGATTGTACGCTGCTCAACGAATAAACGGAACTGTTGTTAATGCCGTAAAAATCTTTCAACTGCTGCACGCCGCCAATCAACTGAACGCCGCCGCCAACGTTCAAATTAATCCATTGCTGTTGGGTAGAAGGAAAGCGGTAAGCCGTTTGGTACGACAAGCGCAGGTTGTTGTTGTTCGACAACTTAATCGTTGCTGTAGCACGCGGTGTAAAACGGCCGTCAAAGTTTGTGTTTTTATCATAGCGTCCCGACAGTGTTAAGCGAACAACGCTGGTAACGTTGCGGGATGCCTGAATGTAAGCGCCGTATTCGTTGATGGGAATTTTTCCGGCAGAGTCGGCAAACAATGTTCCTTCAGAGTTTAACACGTAACGTTTGAAATTGCCACCTACGAGGATGTCAGCAAAACCTTTGGTCATGTCGGAGAAATTGTACTGCCCTTCGTAGTTGTACAAATTGGTTTTGTCCACAAACAGGCCGCCGCCTTTTGAAATAGGTACGCCCCTGATTTGCTCAAGCAGTTGTTGAAATTGTGTGCTACCCGCTGCCGGACGATTTTTATCAGCAACCGCTCTGGCCGCATTGTGCGCATCAATATCCTGCATTCCTGCAAGTTTGTTGGCCAGATAAGCTTGGGTGTACTGTGCGTACCAGCCCGTAGAACCGCCACTCGGCAACCAGGCTTCGTTCAAAAGCCTGGTTGTTACCGTTGCGTTATATGATTCGCCTGCGTCTTCTTGCGTCGTGTAGGCACGTAAATACCATTTGCCGCCGTTCAATTCGAGCTTGTATTGTCCAATGCGTAGATTACGCAAGGAGTAACGGTCGCTGCCTGTATAGACAGTATTGCCTGTGCCCCAATAAGCAGCGGCGATGGCCTCAATGTTGTTGGTGATTTTATAATGCAATGCACCCGATACTTTGTAGTTAATGGTTTCCGGCGACACCACGTCGCTCTCTTTATAACCAGTACGCGAAACGTTGATTGGCTGTCCCGAAAGCGAATTGATGTACTGCGCAAGGAAAGGCGCAGCAGCAGCAATGCCCGGAAAAACGTTCTTTACAATGTCAACTGTCGTTTCATCACCGTACATGTTCACACCGTCATAGTTTGGATCTGTAGTGCGGGAGCCTGGCGCAATGTTTCCGGTTGTGCCCAGACGCTTGTAATTGCGGTAGTCTTGTGCCAGCCAATCATTGGCTTTGATTAAATCGGTTGAAATTTTAAATGCGAAGCGTTTGCCGATGGCCTTTGCCCAACGGAAATTCCAGTTGTAATAAGGCGATACGTTTCTGTCCCCATCGGAGATGTGCATGATGCCTTGCTTTACCTGAAACGACAAGCCTTGCGAACGAAAAGGATTTTTGCTGTTGATCAGAAGTGTGCCGTTCATTCCGCCTGGACCGTACAAAGCCGACGATGCTCCGGGCAGCAATTCCATGCTTTCAAGGTCGAGTTCAGAAATGCCGATAACAGAACCAACCGAGAAGTTCAAACCGGGAGCCTGGTTGTCCATACCGTCCACAATTTGATTCAGGCGAAGGTTACCGCTTGCGGCAAAACCGCGTGTGGTCGGCGTTTGAAATGTAAGCGAAGACGTAGTAAGGTCAACGCCTTTCAGGTTGCCCAATACATCGTAATATGAAGCCGCCGGTGCGTTGCGAACGGCGGCTGAAGTAACTCTTTCAATGCTCACCGGTGCTTCCAAAATGCGTTGCGGCGTGCGGGTGGCCGAGACAACGACTTCCTGCCCGATGATGTTTGCCGGAACAAGATTAACGCTTACCTCCGACGAAGAATTGACGGTTAGTTCCTGCGCATCATAACCTACAGAAGAAATGACCAGCGTTACCGGCAGCGAAGGCACATCAAGCGAAAACCGTCCCGATGCGTCGGTCGTTGTGCCACTTATTCCGTTCTTCACTTTTACGGAAACAGAAGAAAGATTGTCACCTACGGTTGACGTTACCTTCCCGGTGATGCGAACGTTTTGTGCGAAAGAAGAAAGGGAAAAAAAGATCGCTGCAAGAAACGCAGCAAAAAAGCGAGTGCTTTTTCTCATAGTTAATGAAGTTTTGTTTTTGAACGTTCTTGTGCAATTTTCGGTTCAGAAATGGCAGAACATTCAGGCCGGAAAAATACACATTAGACTGTTCAACCGGAAATTAATTTCGGCCTCTTTGCATAAGTTGTTGAAATTTTGCGCTGCGTTCAACCAATTGTTTTCAATCCCTCAATTTTCTTTGCGTATGGCACAATACAGCTTTCCAAATCAAACCGGTTTTTACCAGGGCAAGGTCAGAGATGTTTACACGATAGACAATACAAAACTCGTGATGATCGCCTCTGACCGCATCTCGGCTTTCGACGTCATTCTTCCGCGGCTGATACCCCACAAAGGACAAGTGCTGAACAGCATAGCCGCACATTTTTTACGGGCTACGAAAGATCTTTGCCCCAACTGGCTTCTCTCCACCCCCACGCCCAACTCGTCCATCGGTTTCAAATGCGAACCGTTTAAAATCGAAGTCGTGGTTCGCGGCAATTTATGCGGCCATGCCTGGCGCACTTATGAAAGCGGCAGCCGCATTTTGTGCGGTGCTTTGTTAACCGATGGATTGAAAGAGTCGGATTATTTTCCAGAACCCATCATTACGCCTTCTACCAAAGCCGAAGCCGGCCATGACGAAGACATTTCGGAAGAAGAGATTCTACGGCAAGCTTTGGCAACGAAAGACGAATGGCAGGAAATTAAAAGCTATGCCTTGCGTTTGTTTGAACGCGGCAGAGAAATGGCGCTGGAGCAAGGATTGATTCTGGCCGATACGAAATATGAGTTTGGAAAACGCAACGGCGAAATTGTGTTGATGGATGAAATACACACGCCGGACTCGTCGCGGTATTTTTACGCAGAAGGTTTTGACGATCGCCAAAAGACAGGCGAAAAACAAAAGCAGTTGAGTAAAGAGTTTGTGAGGGAATGGCTCATACAAAACGAATTCATGGGCAAGAGCGGACAAACCGTTCCGGAAATGAGTGACGAATGGGTGGAGACAATATCAAACCGATATATTGAATTGTACGAAAGCTTAACTGGGCAAAGTTTTGAACCAATGCGCTTCAACGAAGAAGATGTTTACCGGGAGATTGTGGAAACACTGAACACAATGGAAGGCCGAATACAGTGAGGTCTGCATTCGTTAAGTTTTACTGACGGAGTAATCCTTCTTCCGCGATTTTTCTTATTTTGTAAGAGCAAACCAATCCTGCCTTTTGGGAACGTTAAACCCAAAAGAAAATGAACAGGAAGAACACAATCGCAAAGCAACTTCCGACGTCTACTTACATCATCATCTCCGTAACGGGATTTCTTGTTTCTCTATTCTGTGTTTACTATTATCTGCATAACATTCAAGGCAATGTTTCCGAAGCGGTAAGCCAAAAAGTATTTTACTTAATCCTGATTGTTTTTGGCATCGCCGCCAGTGCGTTGGTATTCGGCGCTATGAACTCTTATGGTGCTTTAAGCGGACAAAAGTTAGACACCAAATTTCAATTTGCAGGGCCTGTGGTTGGTGTGTTGCTAGTGGTTTGGGGTGGCTTTGCCTTGCCCAAAACAGCAGCGAAGCAAACGATCGCCATTCGCTTTGTAAACGACAAGCAAACGCCGGTAACAAACGGCAAGGTCACGCTTTACTTTCCGCATTTTACCCGCGAAGAAGCGATCAACGAAAAAGGTACGGCAGTTTTTTCCGACATTAACGAAGACGACGTTAACGGCAGCGTGAAAATTGACGCGGTAAGCGATGGCTATGCAAGACTGACGTTTGACACAGTGCTCAAAAGTTTTGCACCGTTGCAACTGAAACTTTCTACTGCCTGGACGGTGCACATAAACGGCCAGGTAACCGATGCTGACGACCGGCCTATAAAAGACGTGGAAGTTTTGGTGGACGGTTCACGATTTTATGCCAAAACAGTGAACAACGGAACCTATTCCCTTCATCTTGCCGATTATACGATTGGTGATGAAATCTCACTGGTCACTTCGCACAAAGATTACAAAGACAAGATGAGAGTAATTAAAATAGACAAGGCACAAATGGCTGGCGTTGACTTCGTGTTGCAACCGTTAAATGCTCATTAAACCAAACGAACATGAAAAAATTTTTTTACTTAACGGCCTTGATTTTCATTGCAACCAAAGTTTCGCTTTCGCAAGACATTCTGGTGTTCAAAGGCACGGTAAAATGTTTTTTTGAAAACGATGAAAGAGCCAGCCGGGGCGCAAAGAATGTTGTCGTCGTTCCAGGCTTTGTTCCGGGCAAGGCCAGCCTCACAAACCCGCAGGGGTATTATGAATTAAACACCGCTGCACCGCTGCAAAAACTCGAAGGCAAATACGTAATGCTTTACTATGTTTCGCCGTGCAAAACCTGCGAGATTAAACGAAACGTGTTTGTATCGGAAGACCAGATAAAACAAACGTCCAACACGAAACTTTCCTACCTCACGGTTGAAACGCTTCAGATGAAAGCCTCGTGCAAAAACGCTGAACCGAAACCTTTGCAATCGGACAGCCTTTACAATGTATTTGCCCGGTTGCCTGCCCAAGACCTTGAAAAAGTTTCGGGCTTCAACGTTTTGACAGCCACACCGGGTGTGCTGAATGTTCTGACTAACGCGGTAGCCGTTGTTACCATAGGCAGTGGCGATGCAGACACATCATCCATCTTTCCAGGCAAAATAAAATACGGAAGATTTTTGGCCGCATCAGCCATGAATTTATCGGCCAATACCGGTTTCAACTTCTCTCCTAACCGCGACTTTTCTGAAGCTGTTTTTTGGAATGCGGCGGCGCTTGCAAACAGTTATCAAAACACCGGCGTTCATTTCTTTGGCAATTTTAAAAACAATTACAAGTTTTCAGCGTATAGAAGATTGACAGATAAATTAATGCTTGGCGCAGGCGGTATTTACACACAGCAGGATGAAATCAGGCTGACGACTTTTGGCAACTCTTTAACCACACAACACCTGCGAAATTTAAAAGAATACGCCGTTTATCTCTCTCCTTCATACAGGCTAAACAGCACAATGAGTTTAGGTGTGAGCGGAAAATTTATCGGGCAAAGCTTTAACCGGCCCGTTCGGCTTTTAACGGTGAATAACCAGGTGTCAGCCATTGATAGTAACGTAAATCACCATCATTTTGATGTGGATGTTTCATTTGTTTATCGTCCTGTAACTGCTTTTCAAATTGGCGTAAACCTTATGAACCTCGCCGGAACAAAGCTGGATGCTGACGCCTTGCCGGCAAAAAAGAAGCTTGTGCCGGTACAGCAACTGCGTTCCTTTGGGTTAGGCCTTTGCTACAAATGGAAACAGTTCAACTTTGGAACGGATGTGCTTATCACGCAAAATGATTTATACGATGTTTCGCTTGGCGTAAATTATATCCCCGTCAACAACGTGTTGTTAAGCGGCGGTTACGCTTTTAAACAGCAAAGCTTTTCGCTTGGCTTGCGGGTAAAATATTTTCGCATCGGTTATATAAACGACAACGGCTTGCTTGTAAACGACAAGCGCAAAGGCAAGTCTGGAATTTTGAATGGCCAGCTTTATTCCGGTTTGTCGTTTACGTTCTAAGGTTTCGCGATTGCCTTTCTTCTTCGTCCCTTTCCATTACGCGGTCGAGCGACCAGGGCCCGCTTCCGATAACCGTAAAATAAATCAACAGGCCAAGTATGGCAATTGACAAAATGATTTCCGAAAAATGGTTGGTCAGATCAACGTTTACAAAGACAATGGCCCCGATTAAAATGGGAATCTGAATTAGGCAGGCAAGCCGCGTAAGCAAACCAAGCGCCAGCAGAAATCCCCCCATGATGTGCGCAAAAATTACGTAATGTCCAAGCAGTACAAGAAGAAGGGAACTAAAAGGCACTTGCTGGCTAATGAGTTCATTTAACGTAGTGGAATTGCGGGCAAACTCGATGCCTTTGAAGAGAAGAAAGACTCCCAAAACAATACGCAAAAGATCGAGGTATTTGGGGTGGTGGGTATCGCCCCAATGTTCGACGCGTTGCAGATAATTCATGTCGCTTGTTTTTAGGTGAAGAAAAGAAAGAGCTACCTTAAAGTTACACGCAAACAAAGGAAAAACGAACGGCCCGAAATCAAGAATTTTGCGGAAACCATCGGTGTGAAATCAGACAATAAATTCATTGCGGACGTTCACCTCGGCAAACTTGCCAAAGGCTTGCGCATGGCTGGCTTCGACGTGTTTTACCAAACCGATTGTACCAACAATGAATTAAAAACAATCGCGGTTCAACAAAACCGCGTGCTTCTTTCGCGAAACGCAGCTTTTGCGAAAGAAGCAGTTATCAAAACGTTCATTCTCCAAAGCGAAGACTGGTTTGTACAACTTCAACAGGTTGTTGAGAAATTTGAATTAAGGGAAAGGTTCGAACCGTTCACGCGGTGTTTGGCTTGCAACGGTGTTCTGCAAAGCGTTTCCAAAGAAGAAATAGAACCGCAACTGGAGGAAAACACCCGTAACTATTACAACGAGTTTTGGCAATGCTGTAACTGCAAACGCATCTACTGGAAAGGTTCGCATTACGAACGAATGAAGAAGCTGATTTCAGAATTGAAAAGATCAACGGAAGAGAAGTGACGCATCGCGGTCTTCGTATTGTCAAGTCAGGATAAATCCTTCGTGCGCAAGTTCAAGCGTTTCCATAAGTACATCGTTGCTTGCCGCGTTGAATGCACCGACTTCGTATTTGCAGGGCCAGGCATTGTGCACCTTCCAAACGGCAACCGGCTCGTGGGCTTCGTTCAATAATGAAATAACAATGTCTCTTCTCTCAACGGTATTCTGCCGCACCGAATTTATCCAGTTAAAAAAATCATTGTCGGCTTTTTTTACGCCGCGTTTCAATATGATGTTGGTAAACTTGCGCAGGCCGGGCATTTTAATCGCCGATTGATCCGGCGACGAGCCTTCGCGGAATTCGACTACGGCGATTTCCATTGACAGTCCACCGACTTCCGAAAAACTAATTTGCGCACCGCCCCACTCTACTCTGAAATGATATTTTGATAACGGATAATTTCCCATAAGCCTGTTGATTGTTTTTTTGACACAGTGAAGAATTGTTTTCAATAAACCCATGCAGCTTAAAAGTACAGAAGTTTTACGGTTGTAAACATCATCGCAAGTTCTTATACGGCGCCCTTGCTTTCGAACCTTTTATCGGGTATAACCCACATCATCGCCACCAAAACGTAAAGCGTAAAGCCAATCATTGGATGAACGAAGCAAAGCCCAATGCCGGCCGCATAAATAACCACGGATAATTTTCCTTTGCGATCATTGCCCAGTGCTTTGCTAAAATTTGAATTCTTGCCGTGAAGATCAATAAGACAGTGTGCTAAAAAATAATAAGCAACGCCGCACATCATTAGCACAAAGCCGTACAAGGCCACAGGCAAAGTGGCGAAATGATTTTCACCCATCCAACCCGTAACAAAAGGTGTAAGCGAAAGCCAGAAAAGCAAATGCGAATTCGCCCACAGCACACCGCCGTTAATGCTGTGCACAGCCTGCAACATGTGGTGGTGATTGTTCCAATAAATGCCCACGTAAATAAAGCTCAGAAGATAGCTGACAAATACCGGCAACAGCGGCTTAAGCGAATCCCATGAAGTACCGTGCGGTACTTTCATCTCCAGAACCATAATGGTGATGATAATGGCCAGCACGCCGTCGCTGAAGGCTTCAAGTCTTCCTTTTCCCATAAACAAATTTGAAAAGGCCGAAATTATTCTGTTTCGCGAAACGATTGCGTCAATGCAACAAGATGTTTCAAGGACTTTCCTCTTCCTTTATTGTTGCGCTGCTACAAAAAAGAAAGGCTTGAATTATTCAAGCCTTCAAAAGATTTCTACTTCACCATTTTTTTTGCTACGTTCCAAATGAGCGGCGGGGTTATTTGCTTTACAACGCCTTTGACTAAATCTTTCGCGGTAACACGGGCCTTCACTTCATTCATTGCGCCGGGACGGTCTTTAAATATTGTGGAGTGATCTTCAAATCCGTGGGCGATTTCTTCCTCCGGGCGACCGTTTGTGTAATAATAAAGTGCAAACGATTTACGGCTTCTGTCGGCTGGACATTTCAACGGATCGGGATGACCGTGGTATGAAAAGGTGGTTGTGGAAAAAATAGCCATACGGTTAAAAACAGGCAGCAGTCTTTTCCGGCACGCTTGCATGTCTTTATCCCACAATTCAAAATGTCCGCCCCACTCTTCCTGCCAATCCTTGTTTAAATAAACAAGTACGTTCAGGCGCCGATCAAGCTTGCTCCAACGTTGCTTATTAAAATCTGAGTGAATTTTCAAATAACCGCCGGGTAAAATCTGGTGAAAACCTCCGCCTTCAAAATAAGCGTCTGGAAGAATGGTTTCAATTCCAGTTAAATGCGTAAGAAATTCAAGAAAAGGCTGCGAGTTTAAAAAATGCGCAAAGGCTTTGGTGTATTCGCCAAAACGATATTCGCCTTGCGTGGCTTTCTTTATTTGTCCGGGCTCGTCATACTCAAGCATCGGCTTTGCTTTCAAGTCGGGAAATTCGGCCAGCACTTTTTCCAACATCTCTTCATTGAAAAAATTATCGAAATAAATATTAGGGAAAGGTTCAGCTTCTGCGTATTCTTTATGTTTTGCTTTGGCAAGAGCGTGCAATTCCTCAACAGACTGGTTAATGAAATTCATAACAACGTTCAAGTTTTGCTGACAAAGTAGGCATTTCTCACAAAAGGCCAAAGCGCCGGGTTTGCAATTTTGGCACAGCGCTAGTCCGCCAATCGCCCACCAGCAGTTATCCAATCAATGATTTTTTTCTGATCGGCAGCAGTTAACGGAGCATTGGGTGGCTGTGGCATTTGGTTGACGGTTCCTGCCTGGTCAACAGCCCTGACTTTGATTCTTGCTTGTTGTGCAACAATCGTATTGCTGTTGCTGAAATCAAGGCCGCTGGCCGCACCGGCGCCAACGTGGCAACCGCTAACTGCGCAATTGGAAGACATCATTGTTTTTACCGCGCTGAACAAAGGACCGGGTGTTCCGCTGTCGTTTACAGTGCCGTTGTTTGTTTCGCCGTTGCTTTTGCTGCAAGAAGTAAAGAAGAAGGCAGCGCTAATTATCAGGGCCGGCAGAAAGAAATTCTTTTTCATTATGAATCGGGTTTGATATAAACACTACGATTGTGTAGTGATACCAATTGGTGTATGCCGACAAAAAATGTGTAACCGATCTTAATGACTGTTGATGATAAAAGCGTAAAGAAAAAGCATCGAGAGGAAATTCATGAGGATGGACGCAATGAACGCACGTTTAAGTTCGTGCCGGGAAAAGAAAAAGCAAAGAAGCAATCCTTCAACAACCACCGAAAACCACCACAAAAAAGCCACCACAGGCAATTGCAAGTTCAAACCGTTATACTTGCCCATGTCGTAACCAAGCGCATGTAAAACTGCCGCCGCTACATAATAAATCAGCGTCAGCGAAACAAGATTGACGAGAACAGAAATGCCAAAGCTTGCCCAAAACTTTTTAAGCTTAAAAAAATAAAGCACCAGGGCTTCGATTAGAAACGCAATCAAAAAAATTGCGAAGATGATAAGAAACGGTGTAAGGCTTTCAATGCTCATAAAGAAAAAACCTGCAAGACCTTTTCGGCCTTACAGGTTTTAAAAATAAGCGAGAGCTTAAAGTTTACCAAACTGCTTGCGAATAAGGTTCAGGGCGCTACCGGCTTTGAACCATTCAATCTGCTGCTCGTTGTAGGTATGATTGAGTTTGATTTTGTCCGATGTGCCGTCGGCATGACGAAGCACCATTGTTAATTGTTTGCCCGGCGCAAAATCGGTAAGTCCGGTAATGTCAAACAAATCGTCTTCCAGAATTTTGTCGTAATCGTCTTTGTTGGCAAAGGTCAGACCGAGCATTCCCTGCTTTTTCAGGTTTGTTTCGTGAATACGGGCAAAGCTTTTCACCACAATGACTCTTACGCCCAAATGCCTCGGCTCCATTGCAGCGTGTTCTCTCGATGAACCTTCGCCGTAGTTTTCATCGCCCACCACGACGGTACCGATGCCTTTTGCTTTGTACTGACGCTGCGTAGCCGGCACAGGACCGTATTCGCCGGTCAATGAATTCTTCACGCTATCCGTTTGTCCGTTGAAAAAATTCACGGCGCCAATAAGCATGTTGTTCGAGATGTTGTCCAAATGACCACGGAATTTCAACCAGGGACCCGCCATTGAAATGTGGTCGGTAGTGCACTTACCTTTTACTTTAATTAGAAGACGAAGGCTGGTTAGATCCGTTCCTTCCCATGCAGGAAAAGGACTTAATAATTGCAGGCGTTGCGACGAAGGACTGACTTCCACTTTAACACCAACGCCACTCGCTGCCGGCGCCTGATAGCCCGGGTCTTCAACCGAAAATCCGCGGGGCGGAAGTTCAAAGCCTTTGGGTTCGTCAAGCATCACTTCCTCTCCTTTTTCGTTCGTCAATTTATCCTTCAAAGGATTGAACGAAAGCCTTCCGGCAATGGCATAAGCCGTCACAATTTCTGGCGAAGCCACAAAAGCGTGTGTGGAGGCAAGACCGTCGTTCCGCTTGGCAAAATTTCTGTTGAAAGAAGTAACGATGGTATTCTTGCGGGTTGGGTCGTCAATGTGCCGTGCCCACTGACCGATGCAGGGACCACAGGCGTTGGCCAAAACCACGCCACCGATTTCGTCGAAAGTGCCCAGGTAACCGTCTTTTTCGATTGTGTAACGCACTACTTCCGAACCGGGCGTGATGGTAAACTCGCTGGCTGTTTTCAAATCTTTCGCTTTTGCCTGCGCAGCAATGGAAGCGCTGCGGCTGATGTCTTCGTAAGACGAGTTGGTGCAGGAACCAATCAAAGCTACTTCTACTTCATCGGGCCATCCGTGTGCGGCAACGGCTTCGGCCATTTTCGAAATGGGCGTCGCCAAATCTGGCGTAAACGGACCGTTTACATAAGGCTCCAGTTCAGCCAAATTCAGTTCAAGAACCTGGTCGTAATATTTTGTGGGATTTGCGTAAACTTCTTCATCGGGACGCAAGTGTTCACGAACCCGGTTGGCTGCGGTCGCCACTTCTTCGCGGCCCGTTGCGCTTAAGTAGGCCGCCATTTTATCGTCAAAGGCAAATAGCGAACACGTCGCGCCAATCTCTGCACCCATGTTACAAATGGTGGCTTTGCCGGTGCAGCTTAAACTGTCCGCACCTTCGCCAAAATATTCAACAATTGCGCCTGTGCCGCCTTTTACGGTCAATTGTCCGGCCACCCAAAGAATGATGTCTTTTGCCGATGTCCAGCCGCTCATTTTGCCGGTGAGTTTTACACCAATCAATTTGGGCATTTTCAATTCCCACGGCAGGCCGGCCATCACGTCCACGGCATCCGCTCCGCCAACACCAATGGCAATCATGCCAAGACCACCGGCGTTTGGTGTGTGCGAATCAGTTCCGATCATCATGCCGCCGGGGAAGGCATAATTTTCCAAGACAACCTGGTGAATAATGCCTGCGCCGGGTTTCCAAAAGCCAATGCCGTATTTATTGGAGATTGAAGCCAGAAAATCATATACCTCGCGGTTGGTATCAATGGCGGTGCTCAGGTCTTGCTCCGCTCCCACTTTGGCTTGTATCAAGTGATCGCAGTGCACCGTAGAAGGCACGGCCACGCGGTCGCGTCCACAGGTATCAAATTGAAGAAGCGCCATCTGCGCCGTTGCGTCCTGCATGGCTACGCGGTCAGGTGCAAAGTCCACGTAGTCTTTTCCGCGTTCAAAAACGCGGGTAGCCGGCTTAAAGCTATGGGCGTATAAAATTTTTTCGGCGAGGGTCATGGGCCGCTTTAACAGGTTACGGGCGGCAAGTACTTTGGAAGGAAGTTCGTCGTAAACTCTTTTGATGAGATCCAGGTCAAAAAGCATAGTAGTTATATTGAAGAGTTGACAACAGGCATTTTGTTTGCGCTGTTTTAAAAGTGGTGCGAAAGTAATAAAAAGACGGCAAGAAAGCACCCTGCCCAACCGTTCAAAAAATGGAAAACGCCTATATTCGTTTTGTGAACCGCTTCAAAAATTTTATCGAATGGAAGGCCTTTGGCGTTTGTTCAGCCATCGGCGAAAAGATGGGCATTGCCACTTCCCGCATCCGCATGTGGTTTATGTATATTTCCTTTCTTACGCTCGGTTCGCCCATTATTATTTACATGATTCTCGCTTTTTGGATGAACATAAAACGTTACATCCTCGCCGCAAGACGAAACCCGTTGCGATATTTATAGGGTTTGTGGTTGGCGCGAAAAGGGTGAAGCCCTTGCACCTCACCGGCCTTATAAAATAGAACGGATTGAAATGAAAAGAATTCTCGCACAACACGAAACCACAAACCACAAACTACCAACTACAAACCTCTGCCCGCTGGCACAACATTTTTATCGTTGCTGAAAACGCTTTTATGAACCGCAACGAGGACAACAAGAACGAAGGCCGCATACCGGAACAAAATTCATCGAAGCCAATGGACAGCAAACGTGATGTGGAGCTGTCGCCCGACGAAAAGACCGATCAGGATTTTCCCGGCTACCCACACTACCCCGCTAAGGAAGACATCATGAGTCATGACAGCGGCTTTCACCGCGTAGATGCGGATGTAGAAGGAATGGCGGCCGGTCCGAACGCCTCCGGTCTTAACCAGCGGTTCGTCGAAAATCAAAAAAGTGAAACTTCCTCTTCGCGTGCCGAAGGCGAAAGCGATGACCTTGCTGCCGTTAACGGCACAGCCGATGAAATCGGTCTTCCGCAAAATGTGTCGAACGAAGACTTGCGCAACGACGCGGAACTCCCCGAAAGCAATTTGAACGAGGAGTGAGAGAACCGAAACTTTTCAACGTTTGTTTTGCCGCATCAAATACAAAGGACGCATCTGCTAAAGCATGAACATAATTATTGGTTTTCTGCTCGTTCTTCTAACGGCCTGCGTTAGCTGCAATCCCGTCAGGCGCATTGACATGAAAAACGAAACCGCCGACACGGTAAAATTTATCTGGCGGTTAAACGAAGACAGTTTGATGAACAATCCCTTTTTGTTAAGCAATTCCAAGAAGCTTGAATTTACATTGTACCCGCCCAAAGTCAAGGCCATTAAAATGTCTTTTGGAGAAGGGAACTGGAGCCCAAAGGACGTTCAAAAATTAGTCGGTTTCCTGGAGTCATTTGAAATCATTTCGCCTTCACAACACATAAAGATTGATTCGCTGCCAATGCTGAAAGATTTCTTACTGGCGCGCCGCCGCGGCATTGGCGGCGCGAGAATTGAGATTGCCGTAATGCGGCCAGTACTGAACGACAAAGACGCCATGACGCATTGAGTCGCAATAAAGAAAGCAAGGCTCCCGTGTTTGCCTTTCGGTCATCCGAAAGTTGAAATCCTTCCTCTATCTTTAATCTCTTGTCACACTTGTTGCCCGTGTGCAGCGGCAACGTTAAAAACACCCTTTGTTTGTGGAAGCAAAAACCGGTACAACATTATCATTAACCAACCTAGCCTGCCTGCCGCGCTTTGCCGCTTTTCTGTTGACGGAAAAACTGGCTGCCTTTGTGCAAAAGCAAATTGACTATGCGTACGAGTTGAACGTTCCGCTGCTGAAGTTTTTTTTGAACATACCCGCCGACGAACGCTTTAGGATAGGCCTGCAAACCAACACCGAGTTTCTGAATTACCTGGTGGAGAACAGGGCCGCTGAGCAGATTGAGCAATCCATAAAAAGATGGACGGGAAACCAATTGCAGGTTATAGACAGAGATGCCATCGTTGCGGATGATATAATACAGGTTAACCATTTGCGAAAGATGGCCATGCTTGACTTTGTGACGGAGTACTCAACCGACGTGCAAGAGATAATAGCGTTAAGCAAAGAAATCGATTTGTTCATCTTGCAATCTATTACCGCCGCTACAAATCAATTTATGGAAATGGTGAAGGAGCGAATGGAAGAAAACTCGCACTTTATTCAAAAGGTAGCGGAAACCATTCCGGGCGCCATTTATGTTTTTGATGTAGAATGTTTCAGAGGAATTTATTCAAATAAAAAACTTCCGGACATCATTGGTTACGATCAGTCGGACTTGAATTTGCTTGGCGAGAAGGCCGTTTCTTCACTCGTACATCCCGATGACCAGGAAAAACTTTTGCAACAGATTGAAACGATCCGTCAATCGCGGAAAGACGAGCATTCCGTTGTTAAATACCGCGTTCGAACAAAGGATGGATATAAATGGCTGGCCAATTACGAGTCGGTTTTTAAGCGCAGGGACGATGGCTTAGTCTCGCAGACCATTGGCATAACGCTGGACATTGACAAAGAGCAAAAGGCAATCGAGAGGCTGCACAACCGCGAACAGCAATTGGTGGAAGCGCAAGAGATTGCCCAACTGGGAAATTTTTACTGGGATTTTCAGAAAAGTGTTTCAACCGGCTCGCCCAAAACGTTTGAATTGCTTGATACCGGGCCCAACGACCTTCAAAATTTTATGCAGAAGGTTCACCCCGATGATCGCAAATCTGTAGAAGCGGCAATTAACGCCGCCCTGGAGTCGGGGCAATTTAATTGCGAGTACCGCATTCAATCAAAAAACAAAACGCGTCACATTTGGGCAAGGGGCATTGTTGAATACCTTGATGGTAAGCCCATAGGCATGAGGGGCACGGTGATGGACGTTACAGAACACAACGAGCTTTTGCAAAAATTAGCAGAAGCCGATCGCCGCCACAAGCGAGCCGAAGCCCTTGCACATATAGGCACTTACGTCTGGAACTTTGTCTCAGATGAAATTGAATGGTCCGACGAGATGTATGCCATCCATGAAGTAAGGAAAGGAACACCGATGAATTATCGGGCCGTTCTTGACAAGGTAATTCCCGAGGACAGGACGATGCTTCACGACATTATTACGGAAAGCATTGACCGGCAAAAAGCGTATGATTTTTACTATCGCATTTCAACGCCAGAGGGTAAAATAAAAATTCTTCATTCGCGGGGAAGCGTTGAAGTCAACGAAGGTCGAAAGCCCGAAAGAATTGTGGGTACCGATCAGGATGTAACGGAAAAACAAACGCTTATCCGCCGCTTGCAAAAATCAGAATCATTGTACATGCAGGCCGAAGTAATTGCAGACATGGGCAACTGGAGTTGGGACATTAAACACAACACCCTGGAATGGACAGACCAGTTGTACCGCATTTACGGCCTCGAACCGCAAAGCGAGGAACTGTCCATAGAGCGGTTTCTTTCTTTCGTTCACCCGGATGACCGTGAGTTTGTGGCACAGGGCGTAGACCGGTTAAACACAGAAGACACGCTTGATTATACGTTCAGGATCGTTACCGAAGACGGTACGCAAAAATGGTTGCGTTCCATTGCGCAGGTTTTGCGTAACGAAACCGGCGAGGTTACCTACATTGTCGGCACGGAACAGAACGTAACCGAAAAGCAAAAGCTCATTGGCAAGTTGGAAGAAAGCCAGCGTCTATACAAACAAGCCCAGGAACTGGCGCAAATGGGAAATTTTTCCTGGAACTGCAACACGGATGAAGTCTTTTGGTCGGATGAAGTGTACAAAATTTATGAGAGGTCTCCCGGTGAGAAAGTAAAGTTTACGGATGCCTTTGAACCCATTGTTGAAGAACACAAAGGTGAGGTTCAAAAAACAATTGAACAGGTACTGCTAACAAAAAAAGGCCAGAGCATTAGCTACGCCATTCGCAAAAAAACCGGCGGTTTAAAATACATCAGTCTGCATACAGATGTGAGTCTTGCCAAAGACGGAACCGTTACCTGCGTTATTGGCACGGCGCAAGACATTACCGAGAAAGAAGAACTCATTCTCCGCTTGCAGGAAAGCGAACAACTTTACAAACAAGCACAGTCGCTGGCACGGATGGGCAATTGGTCCTACGAACTTGAGACAAAGAACATAAAATGGAGCGATGAACTTTTTGCCATTTACGAACGGTCTAAAGAAGCGCCGCTGTCAATCGAGGAATGGTCGTCTTATATAGATCTGGAAGAAAGGGAAAAGATGTTGGCTCAGATGGACGCTGCTATTCGGGAAAAGAAACCGATTGATTTTATTCACCGCATTACCCTGCCGAACGGAAAAACAAAAGTTCTTCACCGCCGCGGCGAAGTCATTACCAACCAAACAGGAAAAGCCATCAAATTAATCGGCACCACGCAAGAAATTACCCAGCAATACAAAACGCAAACAGAACTTCGCGAAAGTCAAAACTTCATTCGTAAAATCACGGACGCAACGCCGTCCATCATCGCATCCTATAACGTAAACACAGGCGCTTATACGTTCATTAGCGAGGGGCTTGAAAAACTGTTGGGCTATCCCACCAGCGAAGTGATGGAAAAAGGGACGGCCTTCTTTGTGAGCATCGTACATCCCGATGACCTGCCGGTGATAATGGAAAAGAATCAAAAGGCGCTGGATGAAGCCAACAGCATTTCCCCCAAAAAGGACATTGTTGCGGAGTTTACATACCGCATGAAGCACAAGAACGGCGACTACCGGTGGTTTCATACGTACGGAACAATTTTCGATTACAACGGCAACGGCAAAGTGGAGCATATACTGAACATTACGCTTGACGTAACGGAGCAAAAATTAGCTGTTCAAACCATTCGCGAACAGGAATATTTTATTCAGCAAATTGCCGATGCCTCGCCTACTATTCTTTACCTCTTTGACGTGCCCACACAAAGCCTGGCTTACATAAACCGCGAAGCTTTTTTTGTGCTGGGCTATTTGCCGGAGGAAATCATTGAAGAAGGCGGCAACGTTACGGCCCTGCTTTATCATCCCGATGACGTGCAGCTTTTGCCCGCACGAAAGCAAAGCAAAAAGAATTTTCAGCAAGTGGACAGCATGATCCAATACGAGTGCCGCATAAAACACAAAGACGGAGACTACCGCTGGCTGCTGGTGCGTGAAATTATTTTCAAGAGCGATGAGAAAGGCGCCGTTACGCAAATCATTGGCGCTGCGCTCGACATTACCCGCCGCAAAGAAATGGAGCGAACCATTTTGCAAAACGCAAGGCAACTGGAGCAATCCAACGCAAGCCTGGAGGAATTTGCTTACGTGGCTTCGCATGACCTGAAAGAACCGCTGCGAAAGATATCCACTTTTGGCGACCGGCTTGTGGCTTCGCAACTTGACCGGTTGAGCGACGAAGGCAAAATTTATCTTACCAAAATTGTGGATGCGTCGCAGCGAATGCAAGCCATGATTTCCGATTTGCTTTCCATCTCCATGATTAGCGGCAACAGTCAATTTGAAAAAGTAAGCCTGCAAAAAATATTGGAAGAAACCCTGCAAACCCTCGAATACAAAATTGAACAGCAAAAAGCGGTGATTCGTTACGAGGCTTTGCCGGAAGCAAACGTGATTCCGTCACAATTCAGACAACTTTTTCAAAACCTCATTGCCAACTCGCTAAAGTTTGTACGCGAAGGCGTGCAGCCCATTATTTTAGTGCAATGCGAGACGGCATCTTTGGAAGAAAAGCAATCGCACCAGTTTTCAAAATCTGCCACTTATCTGAAACTTATTTTTTCCGATAACGGCATTGGCTTTGAAAACGAATACGCACACAAGATCTTCGCCATCTTTCACCGACTTCACGGCCGAAGTGAATATGAAGGTTCGGGCATTGGTCTTGCCATTTGCAAAAAAATTGTCGAGCACCACGGCGGCGTTATTTTTGCCAGCGGCCTGCCGGACACCGGCGCCACGTTTACGCTAATTATTCCGGCATGAAACGAAAGCACAGGATTTTAATTGTTGACGACGATGTGGATGACAGGGAAATCATTCGCGACGCATTTGAAAGCAAGCTTGACGCGGTTAACTGTATATTTCTGGAAAACGGCGAACGGCTATTGAGCTACCTCGAGGACCTTCGCGATTCCGGTGAGCCATCGCTGATCATGCTGGATTTAAACATGCCTGGAAAAGACGGCCGCGAAATTTTAAAAGCCCTTAAAACCGATAATTATTTCCGGCGGATTCCAACGGTTGTATTTACTACTTCATCTTCTTACCGCGACCGGCAAGCCGTTTATGATTTGGGCGCCAATTGTTTTGTTACCAAGCCCGATACGTTTAACAAGCTGGTGGAACTAACAAACGCCATTGCGTTGTTGTGGCTGGAGTGAGAGTTGATAGGTTGATAAGTTGATGAGTGCATTTTGCAACCTATCAACCTATCAACCTATCAACTTA
Source organism: Flavisolibacter ginsenosidimutans (assembly GCF_007970805.1). Classification (GTDB taxonomy): domain Bacteria; phylum Bacteroidota; class Bacteroidia; order Chitinophagales; family Chitinophagaceae; genus Flavisolibacter; species Flavisolibacter ginsenosidimutans. Next base: position 998,918 of record NZ_CP042433.1, read on the forward strand.
TCAACTGGTACAGTTTTTTGGACTCTCACAACATGCGTCATATCCGCTGGCACATCGGCTGTTCGGGGTTTTATTACAAAGAATGGAAAGAAGTTTTTTATCCCAAAGGTCTTGCGCAAGCCCGGTGGTTTGATTATTACGCACAGCACTTTAATACGCTTGAGATCAACAATACCTTCTATCGTTTTCCCGAGCCAACGCTTTTTCAAAACTGGTACAGTAAAGCACCCGATCATTTTTGCTTTTCGGTGAAAGTGCCCCGCATTGTTACGCACCTGCAAAAGTTCAAAGAAACCGAACAGGTTCTTGGCGATTTTTATCTTCTTGCCAAAGAGGGGCTGAAAGAAAAACTTGGAGCCATACTTTTTCAATTGCCGCCAAGCCTTGCCTACAGCGAAACACTGCTCCAAAACATCCTTTGGCAAATGAATCCGCTATACCAGAATGTAATTGAGTTCCGGCACATAAGCTGGTGGCGAAAAGATGTGTTCGCAGCTTTGAAACAAGCCAACGTTTGCTTTTGCGGCGTAAGTTTTCCGGGGTTGATAAGCGATGCAGTTGTCGATTTATCGTTCGCTTATTATCGCTTTCACGGCGTACCCAAATTGTATCATTCGGCCTACAGCGAGAGTTTTATTGAACGCATCGCAGCACAGATGGCCGCGTCAACTGTGAACGAAGCCTTTGTTTACTTCAACAACACCGCATCTGCCGCTGCCCTGCATAACGCAAAATATCTGCAAACTTTAATAGCCACCCATTCGTAAATTGAAAAATGATACAACAAACGCCCTGGTTTGAACGGGCCTTTAATTTTGATTTTCCCGTTACAAATTTCTCGGTAATTTTTAGCCGGCTCGAAGGAACACTGTTCCGGTTGCAGGCCATTTTGACGAATGCTGATGACGATTATTGCAGTTACAATACCGATGGCTGGTCGGTGAAGGAACACTTGGGACATTTGTCTGATCTGGAAGAGTTATGGTGGAAACGCCTGCAGGATTTTTTAGACCGTAAAGAAATTCTTACGCCTGCCGATTTAACCAACACAAAAACGAATGAAGCCCGGCACAACGAAAAAAGCCTCGAGCAATTGATGCAACAATTTGTCGTTGAACGCCAGCGAACACTGGAAACAATTTATGGTTTCGACCGCGGCACGCTCAGCCTTATATCGGTTCATCCGCGCTTGCATCAGCCCATGCGTTTGATTGACTCGCTCTATTTCGTAGCCGAGCACGACGACCACCACATTGCTAAAATTTCCGGTCTTTTGCGCAAGCCGGAACCGGCACCCGGCAATTGATTTTTCCTTTGTAAAGTGGCTTTCCAACCGGCATTTCTTTAAGAAAACAACAGCATTTCTGCTCTTCTTTTTGCTATATATTTTAGTATTTTTAAGCATGAAGACAGTAGTGTATGACGGTAGCTTTGAAGGTTTTTTGTGCGCTGTATTTGATGTGTATGAATACAAAATAAACGAGCCGGAAATCGTGCCTTTGCGGAAGCATCAGCCTTCAATGTTTGCCGGGCCACATTTTGTAAACCATAATTTGAGACACAGCAACCGCGTGTGGAAAGCATTGGAAAAGAAGCTCACCCTAACCGCGCAGAAGGCTGTGTACCTCGCCTTTCTTTCCGAACTGGATGGCATTGAAAATAAATTGTTGCAATATTTTCAACAAGCTTTCGCGGCCGAAAAAGTTCTGGACGAAGATGTTCATAACCCCGTTGGGCAATCTGTATTTCAGGCCGCAAAAAAAGCACGGCGAGAAAAGAAACGAACGGAAGATTTTGTACGTTTTCAGGAAACAAAAAATCATTTACACTATGCCCTGATTGAGCCGGCCTGCAACGTGCTTCCGCTGATTGCTAAAGAGTTTAAGAAAAGCTATACAGACCGGTGCTGGATGATTTATGACGCAGAACGACAGTACGGTTTTTATTACAACGGAAGACAGGTGCAAAAAGTTCGGGCTAAATTTTTACAGGATGCTGAATCGCAAAAAGATGCAATTGCAATCTTTGACGAAGGCGAAGCGCTTTATCAGCAACTCTGGAAAAAGTATTTTAAAAGCGGAACCATCCTGGCCAAGGCAAACACAAAATTGTACGTTCAACAAATGCCTGCGCAACAGCACAACAATTTTCCTGAACAACAGCCACACCTTGGCTTAAGCTTGCAGGACAGGTTGACGAATTGGACGTATAAAAGAGCTTAATATTCTGGTATGCCGGTGATAATTGCCGCATAGTGGAGAAAGCGTTGAAGAGTGCGACGCAACGGAAGCTAAAATAGTAGCAAGGCAGTCTGGTACATAATATTGTTTGCAATCGGCGTGTAGGATTGTAAAATAATTCGCGTAAATGATGGACGGCAGACGTTATTTTCGCAAGCGGCCATGCAAAGTTTTTCCATCCGAAATATTGAGTTGCTCACGGGCATAAAAGCCCACACGCTGCGGATTTGGGAGCAGCGTTACAATTTTTTTAAAGCGCAACGCAAAGAGAGCAAACAACGCATTTATTCGAACGAGGATCTTAAAAAGCTCCTCTGTATTTCTTTCCTTTACCACAACGGCTGGAAGGTGTCTAAGATTGCCGTATTGTCTGATGATGGAATTGTGGAAGAAGTGCGCAAGGTTGCTCTCCATATTTCGAATTACAAAACTTACGTACAACAACTTTTGCAGGCCGCTCTTGATTTTAACGAGGCATCTTTTCTCGCCGTGTTGAACGAGCTGATTGAAAATATTGGTTTCGAAAAAACGATCATTGACGTATGTTACCCGTATCTGCATCGCATTGGGTTGCTTTGGGATACGGGCAATGTTATTCCTGCACAGGAACACTTTTCAAGTTATCTTATTCAAAACCGCTTGATCAGCGAAACGGAAAGGTTTTCAGCAGCACAAAACGAGGCGCCGGAACTTGCTCTTTTTTGCCCGGAGAACGAATACCACGAATTGCCGCTTCTTTTTTTAAACTATCTCCTGCGAAAGAATAACTGGAAAGTTTTATACCTCGGTGCAAACATTAAACTTGCTGATTTAAAAGAAGCTGCACAACTTCCGGGCATTCGCTTTTTGTATTTGCACCTCATTACCAATTTTACGGGTGTGCACATTGACGATTATTTGGAAACGCTGCGAAGGAGCTTTCCTGATCATCAAATTTTTGTTTCGGGCCGCGGCATTGAGCAGAGCCAGCGAAGCTTTGTCGGCTTGCAACTTTTGCGAAGAGACGAAGATATTTTTCGGTTAATTGAATCGCGTGAAAAGCAAGCATTTCCTCGTTAATCAATACATTCCGCCGGGGCTTTATTTTGGTAACACGTATGATTTGATGTCGTTTTCCGTAATGGTTTTGCCAGAGAGGATAACCAGCCGCTCCACAACGTTTCGTAACTCGCGGATATTGCCGGTCCAGTTGTACTCCTGTAAAGCCTTCATGGCGTCATCGTCAATGGACTTTGGCGGCATGCCGTAATCTTCGCAAATTTCTTTTAGAAAATTATTGACCAACAACGGAACGTCGTCTCTTCTTTCGTTCAGAGAAGGCACATGGATAAGAATAACACTAAGGCGGTGATAAAGGTCAAGGCGAAAGTTCTTTTCTTCTACTTCCTTCATCAAATCTTTGTTGGTGGCGGCGACTACCCGCACGTCCACGTTGATGTCCTTATCGGCGCCAACGCGGGTTATTTTTCCTTCCTGCAAGGCACGCAAAACTTTGGCTTGTGCACTTAAACTCATGTCGCCAATTTCATCCAGAAACAACGTGCCGCCGTTGGCTTGCTCAAACTTGCCGATGCGTTGCTTGATGGCTGACGTGAACGAACCTTTCTCGTGGCCAAACAATTCGCTTTCGATCAGTTCACTTGGGATGGCGGCGCAGTTCACTTCAACCAAAGGATTTTCGGCCCGGCTGCTTTTTTGATGCAGCCAACGGGCCACCAACTCCTTGCCCACGCCGTTCTCGCCGGTAATTAAAACCCTGGCTTCGGTAGGCGCAACTTTTTCGATGGTGTCTTTGATTTGTTTAATGGGCGCCGACTCGCCAATCATCTCTTGCACTTTGCTTACACGACGCTTAAGGGTCTTTGTTTCGCTTACCAGTTTGTTTCGCTCCATGGCGTTGCGAATGGTAATAAGAAGACGGTTCAAGTCTGGCGGTTTGGAAATAAAGTCATAGGCGCCTTTTTTCACGGCTTCCACAGCGGTTTCTATTGTGCCGTGACCGGAAATCATAATGACGGGAACATCGGGGGCTGCTTCTGTCGCCTTTTGCAGAAACTCCATCCCGTCTATCTTGGGCATTTTAATGTCGCACAGAACAACGTCAAAGGTTTTCTCCCTGAATTTTTTCAGGCCTTCTTCACCGTCTGCTGCTTCTTCAATTTTGTAGCCTTCAAAGGAGAGAATTTCTGTAAGGGTTTTGCGGATTGATTTTTCGTCGTCAATGATTAGAAGCGTCGCCATTTTTTTTATTGAGACGGCAAAGTAAAGGAAATAAGAAGAAACGCGCATGTACGGTTAGCAACAAGAAAGCAGTACGGCAAGTGGCAATAAATTTTTGCAAACGCTTCAAATGTATTCGTCCTAAAAAGAGGTGAAGCAGTGTATGTGTGCGTTGACTTATTCGGGATTAATGAAGTAAGGGCAAACACTTAGAAAAAAATAAAGGCCGGATAGAAATCCAGCCTCGTGTAAAATCCAATATCCTATGAAAAACCGAGACAAAGATGCAGTCCTTCATCCAGAATTCAAAACTTTTCGAAAAATATTTTTTGGGGTAGATGTATTGAAAATGAAAAAGTTGTGTCCATTGGACACAACTTTTTATCAATTCTACCCACTTTGGGGCAGGTCTTCTACGACTTGATTTCAATTATTTTTTCAGATACATTACTTCCTTTACAAGACTTACTGTTCGCGGCACGTCAGGCAGCGCTGCTGCAACCAGATTCGGGGCATAGTGCAATGGTGCATCGGCCGCTGTGATGCGGCGAATGGGCGCATCGAGGTAATCGAAACCTTCTTTTTGTATGCGATAGGCCACCTCGGACGAAATAGAAGCGAAAGGCCATTGCTCTTCAACAATCACCAGGCGGTTTGTTTTTTTCACGCTTTCCAAAATGGTCATCCAGTCCAGCGGGCGGATGCTTCGAAGATCGATGACTTCGGCACTAATTCCTTCCTTCTCCAACTCCGCTGCCGCACCAAGAGCTACCTTCATCATTTTATTGAAAGAAACAATCGTTACATCACGGCCTTGTTTCTTTACATCTGCCTTTCCCAGTTCAATGTAATATTCTTCATCGGGCACGTCACTTTTATCGCCGTACATTACTTCGCTCTCCATAAAAATAACAGGATCCTCTTCGTAACGGATGGCCTGCTTCAACAAACCTTTGGCGTCGTAGCCGTTGCTTGGCGATACCACTTTTAATCCCGGGATGTTTGCATAAAGCGCTTCAAAAGCCGTTGAGTGCTGTGCCCCCAATTGACCTGCCGAGCCGTTCGGGCCGCGAAATACAATAGGGCAAGTAATTTGTCCACCGCTCATGGCCAGCATTTTTGACGCAGTGTTCAAAATCTGGTCGAGGGCTAAGGCAGCAAAGTTCCAGGTCATAAATTCCACAATCGGTCGAAGCCCGTTTTGTGCAGCACCCACGCCAACGGCTGCAAAACCCAGTTCCGCTATGGGCGTATCAATTACACGCCTCGGGCCAAATTCGGCCAGCATGCCTTGGCTTACTTTATAAGCGCCGTTGTATTCGGCCACTTCTTCGCCCATTAAAAACACACGATCGTCGCGGCGCATTTCTTCGTTCATGGCTTCGCGCAGGGCTTCACGAAAAGGAATTTGTCTCATGTAATTTTGAATTGAAAGGTGGGCAAATTTAGCAGACGAGGCGGAATAAACCTAAAAGTGGTTAAGGGCCGGTCATTGATAAATAATCTTTATGCTTTTCATTGTCAAAGACGAACCATAAATAGTGAAGTCCTCCTTCTGGCCGGGCCTTTGCAATTGCTTGCCGCATGAACTGGACACAAGTTGTGGGTTTGTTTGCCGGTGTTTGCACTGCATCCTCTCTCCTGCCGCAATTGATAAAGACAATTAAAGAAAAGAAAGCGGAAGATATTTCGAAACTAATGCTTGCCGTATTGATGTTGGGTGTGGCTACATGGGTGGCTTACGGTTTCATGCGCAACGATTTTCCCATTATTCTAACCAATTCGTTTTCATTTTTGCTGAACGTTTTTATGATGGTATTGCGATTTAAATACAGCCGTAAAGGCAAGTAGCGAATAGCGAAACCGGATGAAAAGCAAAAGCTCCGGTTGTCCGGAGCTTTGAAGAATACTGCTTAATTAAGTTGGTTAAACATTTTCTATCACCATTGCACTGGCACCACCGCCGCCGTTGCAAATGCCTGCCGCTCCTATCTTTCCGCCTTTTTGTTTGAGTACGTTTATCAATGTAACAATGATCCTCGCACCGCTGCAACCGAGCGGATGGCCCAACGAAACCGCTCCACCGTTCACATTTACTTTGGCCGGATCAAGGTTCATCATTTTTGTGTTTGTGATGCCTACAACGCTAAAGGCCTCGTTCAGTTCAACGTAATCAATATCTTTCATTTCCACACCTGCCTTTCTTACCGCTTTCGGCAGCGCGATACTTGGCGTCGTTGTAAACCAGGTTGGTTCTTGTTCAGCATCGGCATAACCCAGAATGATGGCGATGGGCTTAATGCCCAATTCATCTGCTTTTGCCTTGCTCATTAAAACCACGGCTGCAGCGCCGTCGTTCATAGTGCTGGCGTTGGCGGCTGTAACCGTTCCTTCTTTTCCAAATGCCGGCTTCAGCGATGCAATTTTATCAAACTTCACATTCCATGGTTCTTCGTCTTTATCAACTGTTACATCGCCTTTTTTTGAAGCAATGACGACGGGAACAATTTCATCGGCAAAGCGGCCTTCGTTCCATGCGGCCTGGCTTCGCTTGTAACTTTCAGTGGCAAAGGCATCTTGTTCTTCGCGACTGATTTTGTTTTCGGCTGCACAAATATCTGCGGCGCAGCCCATCGCAAAATTGCTGTAACAATCGGTGAGGCCATCCTTCTGCAAACCATCCACCAGCGGTGTTTCGCCGTATTTGTTTCCCCAACGAAGACTTGGAACATAAAACGGCACAGCGCTCATGTTCTCCATTCCGCCGGCGACAACAACATCAGCATCGCCCAGTAAAATAGTTTGTGCGCCTTGTGCTATTGCTTTCATGCCGCTTGCACAAACTTTATTAACGGTGGTGCAAATGACCTTGTCGGGAAGTCCGGCGGCCTTGGCTGCCTGGCGTGCAGGCGCTTGTCCAAGATTTGCTTGCAATACACAACCCATCAGCACTTCATCAACTTGTTCGGGTCTAATACCCGCCTTTTCAAGGGCGCCTTTAATGGCTACAGCGCCTAATTGCGGTGTGGGTACATCTTTTAATGCGCCGCCAAAAGAACCCATTGGCGTACGCACAGCGGAAACAATGTAAACGGTTTTATTCATATAGCGGTTTTAAGCGTCGCAAAGATATGCGGGAAGAAAAGAAGAGTTGAGCAAAGAAGGTTGAGTGGCGAAGTAAATGAACAAAATTTGGGCATTCGATGTTCCTTGTTTAACTGTTTATTATTCCTTTCCTTCGCTTATGCCCCAACCGTTTTTAACCGCCAAATGGCAAAACCTCGTGATGGCAAATTATCCTATTGAGGCTTCAATTCTAAAAGCTTATTTACCCTGCAGCACAGAGTTGGATGCTTTCAACGGTATTCATTACGTAAGCCTTGTGGGATTTCTCTTTGCCCGTACAAAAGTTATGGGGTTGTCCATTCCCTTTCACCGCACATTTGAAGAAGTGAATTTGCGTTTTTACGTTCGTTACAAAGATGGCGACGAATGGAAAAGAGGCGTTGTTTTTCTGAAAGAAATCGTTCCGCGTCGCGCCATTTCTTTTGTTGCAAACATTTTATACGGTGAGAATTATTCGACGCGTAACATGAAACATAACTGGAAACTTGATGAAGAAAATTTGGAAGTTGGATATTTTTGGAAGGTAGCCGGCGAATGGAATTATCTCAAAGCAAAAGCAGAAAAAGAGCCGGAAGATTGGGTTAAAGGCTCGGCAGAGGAGTTCATCACGGAGCATTACTGGGGTTATACATTCGTGAACGAAAAATGCAGCGGCACTTACCAGGTTTCTCATCCGCGATGGAAGATTCATAAAGTGATTGAGCACGATATTTTCTGCAATGCAGAAAAGCTTTACGGGCCTGCATTCGGAAATGTATTGAAGCAAGAACCTTCATCGGTTTTTCTGGCTGCGGGTTCGGAAATAAGCGTGATGAAAGGCACAAAAATTTTTGCACCGTAAACAAAACAAAATTTGACGACACACTATTCTCTCATTATCATCGGTGGCGGACCCATTGGAATGGCCTGCGCATTGGAGGCAGAAAAAAAAGGGATTCGCTATTTAATTCTGGAAAAAGGAACACTTGTTAATTCGCTTTACAATTATCCGGTAAACATGACCTTCTTTTCTACATCCGAACGCTTGGAAATTGGCGGCGTACCTTTTGTTAGCAACAACCCCAAACCAAGGCGAGCAGAAGCGTTGGAATATTATCGTCGCGTGGCGCAGGATAACCGCATCAACATTCATTTGTTTGAAGAAGTTTTGGAAGTAAAACAGACAGGAGAAAAGAAGCAACCGCCGTTTCAAATCATAACCAGCAAGTCAATCTATACAGCCGGCAATATTATTATTGCAACGGGTTTTTATGACATCCCTTACCTGCTAAATATTCCCGGCGAAAATTTGCCAAAAGTGAAGCACTACTACGATGACCCGCACTACTACGCCTTTCAAAAAGTAGTGGTTGTGGGTGCGCAAAATTCCGCTGTGGATGCGGCGCTTGAAACCTGGCGCAAAGGTGCAGAAGTAACGATGGTAGTGCGCAAGCCCGAAATTGGGCAACGGGTAAAATATTGGGTACGCCCCGATATTGAAAACCGCATTAAAGAAGGATCGATCAAGGCTTACTTTAATTCCTGTTTAAAAGAAATCCGGGAGAACGAAGTTGTCATTCAGACGCCGGAAGAAGAAATCGTTTTGCCAAACGATTGGGTGCTTTCCTTAACGGGTTATCAACCCAATCTTTCTTTTCTTAAAAATATTGGAATTGAATTAAGTAACGATGACGTGAGGAAACCTGCTTACAACGAAGAGACGCACGAAACAAACGTCCCGGGAATTTACCTGGCCGGTGTTATTTGCGGCGGCATGAACACGCACCGTCTTTTCATTGAAAATTCAAGGGAACATGCGCAAAAAATTTTGGCGCACATCGCTTCAAAATCTTAGGCTACGACGTTGTTTATTTTCACAATTTTTAGCTTGTGAAATAAAGCGATAACAGGATAAACGGGATCGAATTCGCCTTTCTTCACCGCAAAATTGCTGCGCGAAGGAAACTTGTGGTGATTGTTGTGATAACCTTCGCCGAGCATCAGCACGTCAACCTTAAAAAGGTTTTTTGACGTGTTGTCGGTTTCAAAATTTACCCGGCCGTATTTGTGCGCAAACCAGTTGATGACCATGCCGTGAATGGGCCCCATTAAAATGTGCACGGGAATCAATAAATACCACCAGGCCGACGGTGCAAAGACAACATAAAACCAAACATAAACGCCTGACCAAAGAATGCGCGAATACCAGGTATTGCCCCACCAGTCCAACCAATTTTTTTGCGGAACGTTCTTCAAAAAGCGTTCTTCAATGACCATCTTTTCCTTCATGATTTGTACATAGGTAAAAGAGGTGCGCCACATCATGCTGATCCAATTTTTGTCAAAGGATGGCGAGTGGGGGTCGAGTTCCGTATCGGTGTAAGCGTGGTGAATGCGGTGGAGGATGGCGTAAACCCGCGGACTCATGTAAGAAGAGCCTTGCGTAACAAATGAATAGGCAAAGAAAAACTTCTCCCATCCTTTGCTCATCGTAAAGGCGCGGTGAGCGGCGTAACGGTGGTGAAAAAACGATTGTGCAAACAGCGACAAATACCAATGCAGCACCAAAAAAAGAAGAATTGCGAACATGGGACACACTTGTGCGTTAAAGTTACCAAACGTACACGACGCCTCGGGCTTTACGCTTTGTTTTTAATGAACGCAAAAATAGGTTTAAACCAATACGAAAATGTATTGTTCAGAAGAGGCGACAGCGAACAATCTTAGTCTTCGGCTTTGTTGCTTACCAACGAAAGCTTGGCAAACTCTGTTCCGCTGAAAATTTTTGCCAGGTTGATATTTTGGGATTTGCTATACTCAGCAAGATGTGTTTGCGTAACGATGCGCCAGAAATTTTTTCCCTTCAATTCGTTGTAATCCCTGCCTTTTACAATCAATCCCCGAACGGGGTTTCTTTTCTTCATTTCAAAGCGAATGATCTTTCCCTGAGGAACTGTTTCCTTTGCTAAAAATGTTTCGATTTGTTCTACTGTCATAGCGGGCTAAGATAAATGTTTCGACTTTTCGTGAACGTTAAAATTGAAAAATAAGCAAAATGCAGCGTTTGCCGCTGCATTTGAAATATCATTCAGATTATCCCTGCTTCACGACTTGTATTTCGCAATGAACACGGATTTCGTCACTTACAACAACGCTTCCGGCTTCGGTTACGGCATTCCAAATCAAACCAAATTCTTTACGACTGATTTTCCCGCTCACGGTGAAACCGGCTTTGGTTTGCCCGTATGGGTCCACCACGATGCCGCCAAATTCAACGTTCAGCGTAATGGGTTTGGTCACACCGCGGATGGTCAAATCGCCGTGCAGCTTTGCTTCGTCTCCGTTTGCCTCGTATTTCTTTCCAACAAATTTTAATTGTCCGTGATTGTCTGCGTCGAAAAAGTCAGCCGACTTAAGGTGTGTGTCGCGCTGCTGATTGTTGGTGTCTATCGAGTTGATGTCGGCAGTGAACTCAATTTTTGACGCCGTTGCAAAGTCGTCTGATTCTGTAATCACTTCCAAATCAAATTGCTTGAAGTAACCGGTCACAGTCGTAATCATCAAGTGCTTGACTTTGAACTGAACCTCGGAGTGTGCGGGGTCGATCTTCCATGTAATTGCCATAACGTTGTATTTAGATTGCAAATATAATAATTCAATGTTTAAACATTGAATTAAAATTCCTCTTTCTGACAAACATTTGACGAAACCGGTACTTTACCCTCTCAGACTTCAAACAAAATTGGTTTGTGTACCAACTCGTAAGCTTCGTTCAATACACATGCGTTTATAAATTTTATGCCGTGGCGTTTTACCATGCCGTAAGATTCGTGGATGTGGCCGCATACATGCGCCTTGGGTTTTACACGCAGCACTTCCCGAAGCAAGTCTTTATCACCCGCATGTTGCTCGTTCGGCGTGAGGTCCAGAATTCCGTAAACAGGCCCGTGCGTCAGCAGAACGTCAACGTCAGCCGGAATTTTTTTCCATTGTTCAGCCAAAGGTTCACCGCGTTGCTTGTTGAAGGCCCAGCGATAAAACTTAGGCGTATAAGGCGAACCCCAGATCTTGATTCCGTTTATTGATACCTCTTCATCCATTAAATAATGGACCGTGGGCGGCAACATCTTCTTAATCGCACTTAGCTTTTCTCTTTCAAAAAAGAAATCATGGTTGCCCGCAATGAAGATTTTAAAAGAAAAAGGCAATTGACCAAACCATTGAAGAAAATCTTCAATCTCCCGCTTGTCGCCGTGATAGCTCACGTCGCCGGCGTGAAGCAACACATCTCCCTTGGGTAATTTTAAAAGACGGTGACGCGAATGTGTATCGGACAGGGCAACAATTTTCAAATTGGTTTTTGGAGAGAGTTCATCAATTCCCGTTCCCTTAATCCTTTTAAATAAGATGTCCCGCCAAAAAGCGGGACAGTATTGATATTAGAGTACACGATCAATCTTTACGGGTATCTAAATGTTCATTTCGGTTTGAAGATTGATCACGGGTTTTGCCTTGGGTTCAGATCGCTTGCCACGGTTTTTTCGTCATGGTTGGATTTTTCACGAGCCACTGGCTTTTTCATGCTTCGATTACTCTGGTTACTTGCTCCACGTCCTGAGGAGCCGCTTTTGTTGTTATCGCCTCTAGGCCTGCCATAGGAATAATATTTTGTTGTGTGATGCACAAAGAATAAAACAGTAATTATGCCACACAAAGTCGGCAAATGAAATTTTTTTGCACGAGTTTTCTACTGTTTAGTTTTTTGGTTGTTCGTGCGCAAGAAAACGACACAACAAAAGCGAATCGATTAGAGACTGTTGTTATTAAAGCCTTTGAGCGGACACGAAAACTAAAAGAACTTGCTGCTGCCGAGAATTATATCAATTACCAGGATCTCGAAAAATTTGGCAGCAATTCAATTGTACAAGCGATTAACGCAACCCCCGGCATTCGAATGGAAGAGCGGTCTCCCGGAAGTTATCGTCTGAACATTCGTGGCAGCTCGTTGCGGTCGCCGTTTGGTGTGCGCAACGTAAAGATTTATTACAACGATCTGCCGTTTACGGATCCCGGCGGCAACAGTTACCTGAATGCATTGGGCAATTACAATTTTAATTCTCTCGAAATCATTAAAGGACCGGGCAGTAGTGTTTACGGTGCGGGAACCGGCGGTGTAATGCTGATTGAAAGCGTGAACCCCAATGAAGCGAACAATGTTTTTGCGGAAACAACCACAGGAAGTTTTGGCCTTCGCAATTTTTACGCATCAGCAACGGTTGGTGCGGACGAAGCAAAGAACAAGTTTGGCTTTCAGCACATGCAAAGCGAAGGCTACCGCTTTCATTCAGCATTGGAAAGAAATATTTTTAGTTGGAACGGACGGTTTACCACGAAAAAAGCCGTTTTGAAAACAACCTTTTTATACAGCCGTCTTTTTTACGAAACACCCGGCGCTTTAACCAAAGCCGAATACGATGCCGAACCGAGAGCCGCAAGGCCGGCCGCGGGAGGCTTTCCGGCTGCAGCGCAAAGCAAGGCATCCATAAACGAGAACACATTTTTAGCAGGCGCCAGCTTCAGTCAAAAATTTTCTGAAAGCTTTTCCAATACTACGTCTGCTTACGGCATGTTTACTGAATTAAATAATCCCGCTATTCGCAATTACGGCAGAAACCTGGAGCCTCATGTTGGTGGACGAACTGTTTTTCGCGTTGAGAAAAACCTTCATCAAGTCAATTTTCATTTGGTCACCGGCGCCGAATGGCAGCAAAATTTTTCAAGCATTTCCGTTTATAAAAATCGCAACGGAGGGAGAGATTCGCTACAAAGCGCGGACGATATTCCCATTCGGCAATCGCTTCTTTTCTTGCAGGGAAGTTTTGAAAAAAACGGTTGGGAATTATCTGTAGGCGGGAGCGTCAATTATTTGCAGGTGAAAATAAAGCATGGCTATCCTTTGCCTTCGCCAGAGCAACAACGCGATTTTTCGGCGCAATTCGAGCCGCGTGTTTCGCTGGCAAAAAAGTGGAAAACCCTCTCGGTTTATTCAAGCATTGCAAAGGGCTTCTCTCCTCCTGCTTCAACAGAGTTATTACCCAGCGGAAGCAGCCTTAATCTATCGCTGAACGCCGAAGAAGGAACGAATTACGATGCAGGTTTCAAAGGCGGGTTCAAAGAGTTTTCGTTTGATGTAAATGCTTTTCTTTTTCGCTTGCAAAATACCATCGTACAACGGCGCGACGCAAGTGGCGGCGATTTTTACACCAATGCCGGCAGCACGTTGCAAAAAGGAATTGAAACATCGCTAAACTATCCGGTTTTAAAATCTTTTTCCTTCGTGCAAAAAGGCTCGTTCTGGTTCAGTCACACCTGGCATCTTTTCCGGTACAAAGAATTTAAGCAACTCAGCGCCGATTATTCCGGCAACCGTTTGCCCGGCGAAGCGCCGCACACCATTTCAACCGGCGTTGATGCAAAGACGAAAAGCGGATGGCTTGCCACCGTCAGTTATTTCTTTAGTGATAAGATTCCGTTGAACGATGCCAACAGCGACTACGCAAACGCCTACCATTTGCTGCAGGTCCGGGTTGGTTTTGAAAAACTCTTTGCCGTGCAATGGCGGGTCAAAATCGTTGCCGGTGGTGAAAATTTGCTCAACGCAAAATACAGCCTGGGCAACGACATCAACGCTGCGGGCGGCCGCTATTACAACGCTGCGGCAACACGCAACTTCTATCTGTCGCTCACGGTGCAATGCTTGTTTGCTAAAGAAAGCGAATGAAGAATACAGGAAAACAAAAGATGATTTGTGAAATCATTTTCAAGCTGTGAAATCCCCGAACCCTTATTTTTGCCGCCAAAATTTTTTATGAGCAACAGAACCTTCACCATGATAAAGCCCGACGCCATGAAGAACGGTCATGCCGGCGCTATTTTGGATAAGATTATTAAATCCGGTTTTAAGATCGTTGCATTGAAGCAAACAAAATTGTCAACCGAAAAAGCCGGTGAGTTTTACGAAGTGCACAAAGAGCGTCCCTTTTACGGGGAGTTGACAAAGTTTATGAGCAGCGGCTTAATCATTGCGGCCATACTGGAGAAGGAAAACGCGGTAGCCGATTTTAGAACTTTGATTGGCGCAACCGATCCCGCAAAAGCCGACGAAGGAACGATTCGCAAACTGTTTGCAACCTCGCTTGGCGAGAACGCCGTGCACGGCAGCGACAGCGATGAGAACGCAAAAATTGAAGGCGACTTTTTCTTCAGCGGGCTTGAAAGGTTTTAAGAAGCGTTAATACGGAAACAGGTTAATGCGTTACGACGTCCCTATCTTCATTAACGTATCAACCTGTTTCCGTATTAGTTTATCAACCTAAATTGACTTGCCCTTCTTCACCATCTCGTTTTTTACCGGCTCCACTTTGTAACCCTCTTGACGAAGCAGACTAATAACGCCCTTTTTTCCCGGTAAATGGCCCGCGCCAACGGCCACAACCAAAGATTTGCCGGGCATCAACTCGTTGAGTTTCTTCGCCCAGTTCGCGTTGCGGTTGTACAGGAAAAGCTCAGTGAAATTTTTCATGCCCATGTCTTCTTTCACCGTCATTTCGCCCAGCTTGTCCAGTTGCTGGTTGCGGTAAGCATCGGTAAGGACTGCCAACTCGTGGCTTTCGGTTGTATCCTTTGTTTTGCTAATCATGTCGTACAACTGTTTTGCCTGCAGCTTGTACGGAATTTTATCAAAAATGCTCAACTGGTAGTTCATGGTTTCAAGCCCTTTGATTTTTTTGTCGGCGCTTTTGGCTTCTTCCATGATCAGGCTTTCCATGGCCACCATGTTGTCGCAGGTTGTTTTGGATTGTTGTTCGGCAATCAGCGACGCAGCAAGCATTGGCTTAAACGTTTCCAACATTGAGAAAGGAAGCATTGTGCTGTTCGCTTCAAAATATGTTTTCACTTTTTGGTATTCCTGTTTCGAAAGCAGATCGGCCAGCGTGGTATCGCCTTTCATGCTCATGTGCTGCATGGCGCCCATCATTTCAAAAAGATTGTCCATCTCAAGTTCCAGGTAAACGTTGTCAGAATTTTGGATGGCAGCTTTGAGGCTATCGCTCAACGCAATGTCATCGCCGCAAAGCAGGTGCATGGTGCCAAAGAGGTAAGACGGTTTGGAAAGGTTTTTTCCGCTGATGCGCCAGAGCAGAGTGTTTTCAGTGGAAGCTACGCGGGGTGCGGATTTTGTTTTTTGTCCGCAAGCCACAAGGCCCGTGGCCGCAAACAAAAAAGAAAGCAAGGCAAGTTTTTTCATGAAAGCAAGATACAGTAAGACGGCATGAGTTGAATGGCTGGAAATGTGAAATCCTTAAAGGCAAATCCAGGATATACAATCCAAATTCAAGATGCAAAGCCGGAATCAAAACGCTGCTTCCAAGGCTGGCTTAGATTTGCAGCATGTCGTTTATACAAATTGAAGACCTGCCTTCAAAAGAGATTGTCAAGGGTTACCACGCAAGAACAGTGCACACCGGCACGATGAGTTTTGTTTATTGGACCGTGGAAGCCGGTTACGGCATTCCCGAACATTCGCACCCGCGTGAACAGGTGGCGCATGTTTTATCGGGAGAATTTGAATTAACGGTTGACGGTGAAACGAGGGTTTTAAAACCCGGAGTTGTTGCGGTCATTCCGCCGTACGCAAAGCACGGCGGCCAAGCCATTACGGACTGTCAGTTGCTTGACGTGTTTCACCCAGAACGGGAAGATTATAAGTTTTGAATGTTGGGAAATGCATCAGGCTGCTCAAAGCGGCCTGATGCATTCGTTCAAGCCACTGCCGCTTCTTCGCCGTAAGTCTGTCCTTTAAATTTCAGCGAAGGAGAAGAAAGAAATTCACCAAGACCAAGGCTGTCCCATTTCTCATCCACGGCCTTTATGGTTGCGTCGTCCATCACAATGATGTTGGGCCAGTCGCGCTGAAAATTATCGAGGGCTTTTGTTTTGATCGTTCCGTCAAGACCCATGCAGGCGGGCCGGGAACTTGAGGTAAAGAGAACCGCATCCCTTCGTGGGTCGAGGTTGTTGCAGAATCGCCAGAGGGCAATGGGCAGATCATTTGCATCTACCGTGTGCTCAACGTACAAAATCATTTTTATTCCCGCCAATTCTTCCTGCCCGCAAATCTGTTGATGTAATTCCCGAACGTGTCCAACGCGGTTCTTTTCTACTGAAACAATCAACACCGGAATTTCCTTTTTCAAAAGCGAAACGTTGACCTCCCTAACTTCTGGGAACCTGTTTTTGATGACATCAACTCCCAACTCCAACCCCCCTGCTCCCAACTCCAAACCCAATTCTTTTTCTTCGTCGAACTTCGCAGTTCCGTCAATGCACATTTTGCCGCCGAAGCCAAGTTTACTGCAACTGTGATCGAGCACGTCCATCGGCCCTTGCGAAAAATAAACGTCAGTAACAGGATTTAAATTTCGGAAAACATATTTCGCTAAATTTTCGTAAGCACTGATTTTCACGCCTTCATCGGTTATCACCAAAATTTTATTGAACATCATCTGTCCGGCGCCCCACATCGCATTCATTACTTTTTGTCCCTGCCCCGCGTATTCTTTTTTTATCTGCGCAATCACCAAATTGTGAAAGACGCCTTCCACCGGCATGTCCATGTCCACAATCTCGGGGACCATTGTCATCTTCATTGGCGCCAAAAAAATGCGTTCGGTGGCTTTGCCGAGCCAGGCATCTTCCTGCGGCGGAATGCCGACGATGGTTGCCGGATAAACCGGGTTTTTTTTATGGGTAATGCAGGTAATGTGAAAACGCGGATACCAGTCGGGCAAAGAATAATAACCGGTGTGATCGCCGAAAGGCCCTTCCCAAATCAGTTCATCCGATGGGTCAACATAGCCTTCAATCACAAAGTCTGCGTCAGCCGGCACTTCGATTTCAGGCTGCGTAATGCACTTTACCAATTCCACTTTTTTCTTGCGCAGAAAACCGGCCAGCATGTATTCGTCAACGTTTTCCGGCAACGGCGCCGTGGCCGAATAAGCATAGGCCGGGTCACCCCCGAGTGCAACCGCCACGGGCATTTTTTTGTTCAGCTTTTTATACTCGTTAAAATGCTTTGCCGAAACCTTGTGCTTGTGCCAATGCATGCCCGTGAGTTGCGGACCAAAAACCTGCATTCGATACATGCCCACGTTCCGCGTATTTGTGTTTGGATCTTTCGTGTGAATGACGGGCAGCGTTACAAATGGACCGCCGTCTTTGGGCCAGCAGGTAATGACGGGAAGCTTCGTAATGTCTGCATCGTCGCCTTTCCAAATTATTTCCTGGCATTCGCCCCTGCCGCTTCTAACCTTGGGCATCCACGAAGCAAATTGTCCAAGTTTGGGCAGCATCTTTAATTTATCCACGATGTTTTCTTTCGGCGAAGCGAGCAAATGAAACAACGCTTCGATGTCTTTTGCTACGTCGTCAAGATGCTGCACGCCAAGCGCCAGGCACATGCGCCGTTCGCTACCGTAAGCGTTCATCAAAACCGGGAAAGGAAAACCGGTGTTTTCAAACAAAAGCGCTTTGCCGCCGCCCGGTGTTTTGGAAATTCGATCGGTGATCTCCGAAATTTCCAAATGCGGATTGATGTATTCTTTAATGTGAACCAATTCGCCTTCGCGGTCTAAAAGTTCAATAAACTGTTGCTGATTTTTGTAAGCCATGCGTGGCCGCAAAAGTAAGCCGGGAGCGAGTAAAGATGAAAGATGACGAATGGCAGATGAGAGATGAAAGCAGAAACGTATTAATTGTTGTTCGTTGGCAATTGACCGAAGACGTTCGAACAACCGTCAACTTGCTGTCATCCGTCATCTTTCGTCGTTCATTTACAAAGGCACTGAAGGACAACCGTAATTGCGTTTGCGGCCGCTGGCAAAAGTTTTACCGTAACCGCCGCCGATGCGGAACGTAAGGTGAACGCCGGTGAAATAATACCAATCTTTTGTTTTGGGGTTGCCACGCTCCGCTCCCTTGCTTGCAAAGCCAACATCGGGATAACCCGCCGTTTCACCGGGAACCTGGTTGCCGCGATAGGAAAGTTCAACGGCCTTTGGTCCTTTTGCTGCCAGCAGTTCAGCAGCATCGGGATAGGAAGTGCTCACGTCGTCTAAGTAATCTGTAAACAAACGTCGCATACCAACTTCCACACCAAGACGAATGTCCTCGCTTAAATTAAACTTTACGCCGCCGCCAAAGGGAATACCCAATTGGTTCAGGCTATACGTATTCACCGGCCAGCTTGATAGACCCTGGCCTTCGGTACTCAACGGCCGAAGAAAAATTTTCTGACCGGAATCTTTCACGTAAGGATTGAAATGAAAAAAAGCGATCCCGCCAAACACATAAGGCGACCAGTTAATGTTGTTCAAATTAAATACGGTCAGCTCGCCAATCAGGCTTAGTTCGGTGATGGAAGACTTGAAACTGAGGTTGCGGTTTTGTTTTAAAAAAGTGGAGCCGCTGTATTGGTCGCCGCCTTCAAGTCCTGCAATGGTCAAGCCACTGCGCAGGGTAAAACGGTCCGACACGTCGTAGTTCAAACTAAGGCCCACAGCGGGTTTAGTACGCTTAAAGGGCTTGTCGTTTAAGTCACCAATGTAGTTTGAGCCACCGGCAAAAACGCCGAGGTGGCATTGGGAAAAAGCAGAGGTTGACGCAAAAAGAAGAAAAAGGAAAAGGGTGCTTTTCATTGCGACGGTTTTTGCACGGTTAACAAAAATGAGGCCGAAGTAGCCGCATTAAAATTCATTCCAATGTGACCGGGGTGCCTTTAAAAATGCAACAGGTCATCTCTACAAGCTCGCAGGTAAATGATGAAATGAACGTTTAACAGTGTAAACGCCGAAGACTGAAAATTTATTTTTGATAGAGATCGGTAAACGTTATGCCCAAACCGGGATTGGTTGACGTGACGACGTTTCCGTTGTTCTCGTAAAGCAAACCTGTGGCAACGTCTTCCCGCAGCAAGAGTGGACCGTCGGCGTCTAAATAATCAATCAGGCTTTGCAAATGCGCGATGGCCGCAGAGCCAACGGTAGATTCGTTCATGCTGCCAACCATTACGCCCATTTTTAGTTCTCTTGCCCGTTCTATCATTCGCAAAGCCGGCGTAAGGCCGCTGCACTTGGTGAGCTTGATGTTGATGCCGTGAAAATGCAGGTGGCATTTGTCCACATCGCTTTCCGCCACGCAGGCTTCGTCTGCATACAATGGCAAGGGAGATTTTTCGTAGAGAAACTTCATGCCTTCCCAATCGTCTTTTGCCAAAGGCTGTTCAATAAACTCAACGCCCAAATCTTTAAAGGCGGTAATTTTTTCCAGCGCTTCGCTGGCTTTCCAGCCTGCGTTTGCGTCAATGCGAAAAACGGCGTCGGTATGTTTGCGCAAGGCTTCAATGATGGCGATGTCGTTGTCGGTGCCGAGCTTTATTTTGTAAACCGGCCAGGGCTTTTCCTGCATCTTGGCCACCATTTTTTCAACGGTATCAATGCCGATGGTGTAATCGGTAATGGTTTGCTTCGGTTGCGAAGGCTTCCAAAATTCACCCAGCGGTTTGCCTTTTATCTGGCCGTACAAATCCCAACCGGCAATGTCCAGCGCACAAACCAAAAAAGGATTTGCGGGAAAAAGATGATGAAGATAATGCCACCAACGTTCGGGTTCGGTAAAGGCAAATTTTTCAACGAAGATTCTTTTTCGTTCCAGGTCTTCCACCATTTTTTCAACGGGAATGTTGTAGTAAGTAATCGCGGGTGCTTCGCCAAAGCCTACGCGGCCTAAATGCTCCAAGCGAACGATCAAGGTCGGTTGATGCGTTTTGGTTCTTCCGTTTGAGATGGTAAAGGGATAACGGAAAGCGAGGTTGTATGTTTTGTAAGTGACTTTCATAAACCCCCTGTCCCCCTAAAGGGGAAACTTAGGTCGAAGTTTCCCTTTTTATTTTTTACTGTTCTCATTTTTGAATGTTGTTTTGACGAATAGCGTACAAAGCGTACAAGAGTGCGACGCAAGTAAAGCTCAACGGATAGACGAATCTCTGGCTCATAAAAGAAACTGTACTAAAGAAAAATTGAAGGTTGTAAAGTTTCTCCAACCTAAGTCCTCCCTTTAGGGAGACAGAGGGTTTACTTGAACGCATTAAACCCCGTCACGTCCATTCCCGTTATCAGCAAATGCACGTCGTGCGTGCCTTCGTAGGTAATCACGCTTTCGAGGTTCATCATGTGACGCATCACGCTGTATTCGCCGGTAATGCCCATGCCGCCGAGCATTTGCCTTGCGTCGCGGGCAATGTTGGCCGCAATTTCGCAAGAGTTGCGCTTGGCCATCGAAACCTGTTGCGGCGTGGCTCTTCCTTCGTTCATCAAGCTGCCCAAACGCCACACCAGTAATTGCGCTTTGGTGATTTCGGTAATCATTTCGGCCAATTTTTTTTGCTGCAATTGAAAAGCACCGATAGGCCTGTCAAATTGCACTCTTTCCTTGCTGTACCGAAGCGCCGTGTCGTAACAATCCATGGCCGCACCCAATGCGCCCCAGGAAATTCCGTAACGGGCTTTGGTTAAACAACCCAGCGGACCTTTCAAGCCTTTTACGTTCGGGAAAATATTTTCTTTCGGCACTTTCACGTTGTCGAAAACCAGTTCGCCGGTAGCCGATGCACGAAGGCTCCATTTGCCGTGCGTGGTTGGCGTGCTGAAACCTTCCATTCCGCGTTCTACAATCAACCCTCTAATCTCGCCGCTTTCGTCTTTTGCCCACACTACGGCTACTTGCGCAAACGGTGCGTTGCTGATCCACATTTTGCTGCCGTTCAAAATCACATGGTCGCCGGCGTCCCTAAAATTGGTAAGCATTCCGCTTGGGTTGCTGCCGTGATCGGGTTCTGTTAATCCGAAGCAACCAAGCCATTCGCCGCTGGCAAGTTTGGGTAAATATTTTTTGCGCTGTTCTTCGCTGCCGTATTGGTAAATGGGAAACATGACCAGCGAGCCTTGTACCGAAGCCGTTGAACGTACGCCGCTGTCGCCGCGTTCGAGTTCCTGCATCATCAGCCCGTAACTGATGTAATCCAAACCGCCACCGCCGTATTCAGATGGAATGGTGGGACCAAAACAACCGAGGTCGCCCAGCTGCTTTACAATTTGCTGCGGGAATTCGGCCCGCTGCGCATAGTCTTCAATAATGGGCGAAATTTCTTTCTTCACGTAAGCCCGCACCGTTTCGCGAATGAGCTTTTGTTCGTCGGTCAGGAGTTCGTCAACAAGAAAATAATCCGGTGACTGAAAGAGATCGGTAGCCATGCGGACAAAGATAAAAGGTTTGAAGTTTGAGGTTGGATGTTGGAGGTCGGTGTTATCCGAGGACACAAATTTTTATTGGTAATCAGAATATATTTATGCCCGCAGTTGCGTCAATACAACTGATAGCTGCTATTTTATGAGCGACATCAAACAATACAAGGAGCATTGGGAAAAAGTATCTGAGTTAGCCAGTGGTGGACAAGGAACCACTATAAAGGCTATAAGTATCCAAGATAAAAGCGCTTTAGCCGCTGTCAAAATTCTGAACAAACAAAACGACACAGAGCGACGAGCAAGAATGCAAAGGGAAACAGTCGCATTAAGCACTCTCTTGCACCCTAAACTTCCAAAGGTTCTTGATACCAATACAGAATTTTGGCAGGACACAAACTATAAATTATTCCTTGCAACAGAATTTATTGACGGGAGCACTTTATCCCAAGCTAATTTTTCTGCAACTACCCTAAACGAAAAAATAGATCTCACAAAGCATATTTGTGATGTTATAGATTATTGTCACCAACGAGGCGTTATCCACAGAGATATAAAACCAGACAACATTATTCTTAGAAACAACACTATTGATGATCCTGTTGTTATTGACTTCGGAATTTCGTTCAACTTCAATGACCGTGATGATGATAATCTAACTCCAACCAGTCAACATTTAGGAAACAGATTTCTAATTCTACCAGAACAAAAAGTTGGTGAAGTGAGTAAAAGAGACTTGCGAACAGACGTAACATGTTTAGTTGGCCTGTTTTATTATATTTTAACTAATGAGTTGCCTACGATTCTAATAAACGAACACGAACAGAAACCTCACCAAAGAGTTAAAGCCAAAGCAATGATTGACACTTTTCAGGCGCATCAAAAGAATATTTTAAACAATCTATTTGATATCGGATTCAATCATCTAATTGATAAGAGATGGCAAACCGTTAGGAGTTTGATTGACCAATTGGATTTGCTAAAGAATTCCCAGCCAGATCACTTAACCTCAACGGACTCATATTTAAACTATATAAGGGCTTCAACAGAAAACCAAACATATCATGATGCAAAGTCTGTGAATAACCTAATTCAGACTGCAAGAATAAAGTGTAGAGAGGTTAACAATAAAGTAGTTAAGGAGTTGGGAAGCGACTGGAGCGGCGCTATAAAGGTATTAGGTAATAGTAGGCGCTACTCAAGTGAAGGATACGATGGCGAGCACACCATAAGTAATCCCATACTTAATGTTTCAATCAGTACATTTATTAATTCTTACGTTACTGGAAATGAGCTTGTGATTAGTTCACTTGTTCAAGGCAAAAGCGGACTTGTCACAAGACAGGAAGTGTTTAGACAGTCACTCCAATCTGAAAAGGATTGGGCACAATGTGAAGAAGCTCTCAAAAGACAATACCTTGAAATGATTGCAAAAGAAATCCAAAACAGCCGCTAACATGGTATTCCTGCAATAGCGACTGAAGAACAAGTGTTAAGCCACTGTAACATTTTTAACTTATTCAATAAATTTAAGCTGACAGAACACGGACTTCCGCTATTGCAGAAATACGTGAACCCAAGCATTACTAATTCTCAAACCATTTTCTCGCACCTCTTCCTCCCACTTCCCGCTTCTTTCCTATCTTCGCCCGCTCAAAAGTTCTCCAACAATGATTAGCAGACGGAACATAAGGGTGAAAGTGATGCAGACGATTTATACCCTGAGCACCCTTGAGCAGACAGTGAAACCCGGCGAACCTGTAAAAATCCTGCAACGCCATTTCGACCAGAGCAAAGAGCTTCTTTTATACCTCGCCTATTTTTTAACCGAAGTGGCGGCCTACGCCGAAACGGACTCGTATCAGCGCCGCTCTAAGCATTTGCCCACAGCCGAAGACCTGAACGTAAACACAAAGATTGCGGGCAACGAAGTGGTGTGGAAAATTCGCGAAGACGTTTCCTTTCAACAGGAATCGGGACGGGCAAAGCCGCAGCAGCGTGCCGACAAAGACCTTGTCCGCAAAGTTTATTTGCAGCTTGTGGACACGCCACAGTACAAAGAATACATTGCCACTCCCGAGCGCAATCCTCAAAATGAAAAAGGGCTTCTTGAATTTATCTTTAGCGATTTACTTCTGCAGAACGAAACTTTTCTTTCGCACATCGAAGAGAATTTTATTAACTGGGACGACGACGGCGACATGGTGGTGCAGGTAATGGCCGGACTGCTGCAGAAGCCAGGCTCTGTTAGCTTTACCGAAGTAATTTCGCCCGATAAATGGGATTTTGCAAAAAGCCTTCTCACTACCGTCTTGGAAAAAGATGAGCACCTGCAATCGCTCATCATTCCCAAATTAAAAAACTGGGACCCGGAGCGCATTGCGGCTCTCGACATGATCATCATGAAAATGGGCGTGGCGGAATTTCTCTACTTCGAAACCATTCCGCCCAAGGTTACCATCAACGAATACATTGACATCAGCAAAGAATACAGCACGCAGCAAAGCGGGCAGTTTGTGAACGGCATCCTCGACAACATTCACAAAGAATTAGTACGCGAAGACAAATTGCACAAACGCGACTTCCGAAAAGCCTAAACATTTCCGGCTACATTTGCAGCGTTAAAAAAGAAAACATGAAACATCTTTTTTTCATTCTGATCGGCACTTCGCTTTTTGCCTGCAACGTGAACGACACAAAAGTTGCGGGTTCAAACGACGGTCATGCGGCCACTTCGGCCGTTAAAGATTCGGCCAACTTTACAAGCATTCAATGGCTCGATTCCACTACACAAAGTTTAGGCAACCTTACCGAAGGCCAGGTAGCAGAAATTAGCTGGCGTTTTAAAAATACCGGCAACAAACCGCTGGTGATTGAAGACGTGCAACCGGGTTGCGGCTGCACTGTGGCCGACAAGCCAACCGAGCCAATTGCTCCGGGCGGCGAAGGCGTCATCAAAGCAAAGTTTAACAGCGACGGTCATCCCGGTCATGCCGACAAGCACATCTCCGTTTTGGCCAATCTTTCCAATCATAACAACGGCGGTACGACCCAACTTGGTTTTACCGCCGACGTAAAAGCAAAATCTTAAACACGAACAAATGAGTCTCTTTTTATTGCAAGCACAACCCGGCGGATTCGGTGGCTCTGGCCTCATCTTCATGGGTTTGATCATGGT
Source organism: Flavisolibacter ginsenosidimutans (assembly GCF_007970805.1). GTDB lineage: Bacteria > Bacteroidota > Bacteroidia > Chitinophagales > Chitinophagaceae > Flavisolibacter > Flavisolibacter ginsenosidimutans. The sequence continues at coordinate 1,024,024 of NZ_CP042433.1, forward strand.
GGTTTTCTGGCTTTTCTTCATCCGGCCGCAAGCCAAAAAAGCCAAGCAGCAAAAAACCTTCATCGAAGATTTAAAACCCGGCGACAAAGTTGTAACCATTGCCGGCATTCACGGCAAAATCAACAAGCTGAACGACGACGGAACGATTTCGCTGGAGATCAATCCGGGGAGCTACATTAAAATGGAAAAAAGTTCCATTTCGATGGAGTGGACGCAGCAGTTGAACAAACCCGTTGCAACAACGGCCGTTGAGAAAAAATAAACCCTCTGTCTCCCTAAAGGGAGGACTTAGGTTGAAGAAACTTTTATTGTTATGGACAGTCTTTAAGGCTGTCTTTTTTTATGTTCCAAGCTGCGTTGCTTCGATTTAACTTTTGTTGCGTCGCACTCGTGTACGTTCGGTAATTTTATTCAGCATTGTTGAACCACGGAGACACGAAGACGTACCGCTATTAGAGAAACCGAAAAGCAAAAGTCTGAGAAATCTAAGTCCTCCCTTTAGGGAGACAGAGGGTTTAAATAGACTGCCGCGTTTTCAATTCAAGATACTTGTTCATCGCGTTCACCGTAAGATTTTCAGGTGTAGACAACACGGCCACAATGCCGTTCTTTTGCAGCTCTTTTACAATCAACTGTTTTTCGTAACGGTATTTTTCAGCAATGGTTTTAATGTAAATGTCTTCGACGGTTTTTGCTTTTGATTCAATCAACCCTTTGAGTTCAGTGTTGTCGAAAAATACCACCATCAACAAATGATAATGCGCCAGGCGCTTGAGCGACGGCAACACTCTTTCCAAACTGTCAAACGATTCAAAGTTGGTAAACAACACCAGCAAACTTCTTTGCGTAATGCGGTTGCGAACGGCCGAAAAAAGTTTCTCCAAATCCGGTTCTAAAAAATTCGTTTCCTGTTTGTACAGCGATTCCAAAATGTTACTGATCTGCGTGGGCTTTTTATCCGCGGGCACAAAGGCATCAATGTTTTGCCCAAAAGCAATAAGGCCGGCCTTGTCTTGTTTTTGCAACGCAACGCTTGAAAGAACCAGCGAGGCATTAATGGCATAATCCAACAACGTCATGCCGTTGAACGGCATCTTCATCACACGGCCCTTGTTCACGAGACAATAGATCTGCTGGCTGCGTTCGTCGGTGTAATTGTTCGTCATCCAATCGCCCTTGCGGGCCGTCGCCTTCCAGTTAATGGTACGGTAATCGTCGCCGCGAACGTATTCTTTGATCTGCTCAAACTCCATGCTGTGGCCCAGTTTGCGCATTCGCTTCACGCCCACTTCCGACGATTTGTTGGCAAGGGCCTGCAACTGAAAACGTCGCATTTGCACGTAAGACGGATAAACTTTTACGGTCTGTTCTTCGCCCAAAACAAAACGCCGCCGTACCATTTTAAGCGGCCCGTCTGTATAAACGTTGATGTGTCCAAAGCGATATTCGCCACGCTCCTGCGGCTTTAATTCGTACACCAAATCATTGGCGGTTTGCGGCTGTAACCACAATTCTTTTTGCCAATGTCTTTCCTGGAATTGCAACGGCAATTCATCAATCACCGTGCAGCGGACTTTGTAATCGTAACTATTTTGAATGCGAAGAAGGACTTTGTTTTCATCGCCGTTACTCAAACGGTTACTGATGATGCGCTCGGCTTCCAAACCTCTTTTGCGATACAGTAAAAATGCATCGGTTAAAATTAATACTGCTGCGGCCAGCAACAAAAAAAGTGCAACCGTTTGCAGCGACGGAAAAAAATAGGAAAGCACAAACAAAGCCGCTGCTGCATAGCCAGCGTAGTAAATTTTTTTGTCGAGGTAAAACGACGTGTTGTCCCAAAAATTAATGAGCCGTCGAAACATCAGCGCGGTATGTCGAGGGAGTGAATGATTTGTTTGATGACGTTGTCTTCGGTAACGCCTTCCATTTCCTTGTCGGGCGAAAGAATGATGCGGTGACGAAGCACCGGCGGCACCACTTCCAGAATATCATCCGGTGTAACAAAATCGCGGCCGTTAATGGCGGCCATTGCCTTTGATGCGTTCATGATGGCCAGCGAAGCCCGCGGCGAAGCGCCCAAATAAATAGAACCGTTGTTGCGGGTTTGATGCGTGAGCTTTGCAATGAAGGCCAAGAGCTTTTCGTCAATCACAATTTCTTTTACCACTTTTCGAATGCGCACAATCGTGTCACCGTGCAGCACCGATTGTATGGCGCTCAACGCATCCTGGTTTGCCATTTGGTGAAATTGATTCAGTATTTCCAACTCTTCTGCTTCGGTGGGATAAGGCACAATCACCTTGAAAAGAAAACGGTCAAGTTGCGCTTCGGGCAGGCGGTAAGTTCCCTCCTGCTCTATCGGGTTTTGCGTGGCCAATACCATAAACGGCGGTTGCATTGGATAAGTTTTTCCGTCCACCGTAATTTGTTTTTCTTCCATCACCTCAAACAGCGCAGACTGCGTTTTGGCCGGTGCCCGATTGATCTCGTCTATCAAAACAATGTTGCTGAAAAGCGGACCGCGTTTAAACTCAAAGCTGCCTTCTTTTGGATTGAACACAGGAGTTCCCAAAACATCAGAGGGCATCAAATCGGGTGTGAATTGGATGCGGCTAAAGCCAACAGCCAGCGAACGTGCCACGAGTTTTGCGGTTAATGTTTTGGCTACGCCGGGCACGCCTTCAATCAGCACATGACCATCAGCAAGCAAGGCGGTGATAATGAGTTTTACCATTTCGTCCTGCCCTACGATGATCTTCTTTATCTGCTGCCGTACGCTTTGCACGGCGTCATTTAATTGCGAGAGATCGGTACGTGTTTCAAATATTTGCTGTTCTTCCATGTTGTGTATTTTGATAGAAAGCTTCCAGTTGGCGGTGGAAACCTGCCAGTTCATTTTCGGGAACAAAATTGACGGAACCAATGTATTGAATAAGCCCCACAAGTTGCCTCGTTTCTACCAGCGGGTAACCGCTTTTAAAATGCAAGGCTTGCATAAAATCTTCGTCAAGCGTATGCGTGGGCAGTTTGTATCGTGAGCGAATGTGTTCTAAAAAATACGCGGTCATCTTTGCCGCTAAGTTTTTATGATCGCGACGGTCGTAATACAGCCGGCCTAGTGTTTTTACAAAATCAAGCGAATCGTTCTTCGGCTTTTGATGCGGCGGAATCATGCGCTGGCGGCGCCTCATGCCAAGAAGAACAAACAGCGTCAAGGTAGCCGCACCAATTAACAACCCCCATTTAAACGATGGATAACTAAACAAAGCACTAAGCCAATTGGGTTGTTTGTTGCTGCTGCCTTTTTGCAAATAATATTCGTCCCACACAATTGTTTGCAAATCTCTTGGCAACACTGATAGCACTTGCGCATAATAGGCCGCATTGTTCTTGTGCAGGATAAAATAATTGCTGAAAGCCAGCGGTGCGCTGTGAAGAAAGATGCTCCCACTGCCTTTGTTTAGTTGCACAAAATCAGCAAAGCCTTTTTCATTTCGACCCAAAACAACGGTGCGTGTGGAATCAAGCGGATGCAAAACACCATCGTAACGCATTCCCGGATAAACAAACAACCTGTTGCTGTCAAAGCCAGGCCCGTCAAGCTTCAGGCGCAAACTGTCTCTAACGCCGGCATAAAAGTTTGCCGCATTTTCGCTGTTGAACGAGACATTGAAAAAAGAAGCAGCATCATCCGAAGCCGCACGGCTGATGATGAAAATATAGTTGCCACGTTCGACAAAATTGGCAATCGCTTCCAGTTCATCTTTGTCGGCATCAAAGTAATCAGCTACAAAAACTACGGCTTGCTTGTAGGAAGTTGCGTACACGCTGTCCCATCTTCCCGGCGCGGCATTTTCGTTTCGAACGTTTGCAGCCGCAAAAAGCGACGGAAGCAAGCCGCGGGCAACGCGGGTGCCGTACGGAATTTTATCGCTTTGCCGCAACGTAACGCGGTTGTCGAACTGCCGGAACGAAGAGCCGGAACCAGCCCTCATCAAAACAAAGAGCAAGAAAATCACCGCCGCACCGACGACGTAAGGAAAAGCTTTTTTCATCGCGTCAGTGCGTTTTTAAATTTCAGGAAATCGGCTTGCAGCAAATTGTAGGCTTCTTCGGAAAGCGTGAATCCTCCGTACCAGGCATATTCAAAATTGCGGGTAAGGCGAAAAAAATCGTGGTAATAAGGGCCGCCGAACAACTTGTTTACGTAGTCGCTGTTTGTTCGGTCATTGCTGTAAACAATAAAGTTTCGGCTGGTCAACTCCAGTAAGGTTTGTAAATACCAAAGCCGCACGGCAAGACGGTAATTTTTTGCACTGACGGCTTTCTCAATTTCTTTCCCGTACTGAATGTTGAAGATGTCTTCGTCAAGTGTATCTTCTTCGGTTTCGTCGTTAATCTTTTTTGAACTTTTTCGAAACAAACCGATGTTACTTGAAGCAAGATACCAGATCACTACGGCGATAAAACTGCAAAGAATAACAATCCAAAGAAGGTTTCGAAACCATGCGTACTCAAAGATGCTTTTTGTTCCGGTTTGAACTTCTTGCTTTGGCTCTTCTTTTTTCTTTGGTTCCATGTTGGCGTACCAATAATCATCGCTGCGCTTCAGTTCATCCACTTTGTCCTGCGGAAGTTTGCGCACGTCCACAAGGTCTTTTTGTTTGATAATAGAAAACGTTGGAGCCTCGTTTGATTTGCTTGTTACTACGGTTGTCACCGTATCAAACTGCGCCTCGTTTTCCTGCGCAAAAACAGTCACCATCACGAAGAACAAAAGCGGTATGAGAAGGAAGGTTTTACGCATGAACGCTCCTTTCTTTCCGTTTTAACAGAATTGGATAAACGACAAAATAAAAAATAATGAAGGCGGCCGAAGAAGCAAGAATGAGCAGATTGGGAAGCAAAGGCATGGTATAATAACGGGTAACAAAGCCTTCGTAAAAAGCGGCCAGCATCAGCACGGGAACGAGGCCTATCACAATCTTCACACCGTCCTTCACGCCTTCTTTAAACGCATCAAGCCGGCTGCGTGTGCCTGGAAAAAGATAAGAGGTTCCCATAACGGCGCCGGCTCCGCAAGACATGACAATCGCCGTTAATTCCAGCAAGCCGTGAATCATTACTGCCAGCACAAATTTCGCTCCCATGCCTTTGTCAAAAAACATATAATTGAACACACCAACCCGCATGGATTCCTGCGCCAGTGCTTTCAACGAAAAAATGCCGAGCAACAAACCTTCGCCAAAATATTTAAACGATACAATGATGTTGTTAATCATAATGGCGATCCACATAAAAAAAGAATCGCCCTGCTGGTAAATGCCAAAAGGATTGCCGCTTGCAATGTTGTGTTCCGTCTTGTCCACGTAATCGTTTCCAAATACGTCCCGAACGAAAGTGGGGTCGTGCTTGGCCGTAAAAAAACCAACGGTATAAAAAAGAAAAAAAACAAAAAATGAAAACAGGATGATGCGGCCGTGTTTGTAAACCGTTAGCGGTACGTCGTACTTCCAAAAGCGCAGCAGGCGGTTGCTTTCTTCTTTGCGGTTTTGGTAAATGCCGAGATAAATTTTGGATGCAAGGCCGTTGATGTATTTGGTAACGCGGCTGGTGGGATAATAAGTTTTTGCGTAGCTCAGGTCATCCACCAATTGCACAAAATCCTTTGCAATTTCATCGGCGTCGGTGGATAAACCCGCTCCGATTTTTTCCCAGCGGGCTTTGTTCTTTTTTATGAAAAGGCCTTCTCTCAGGTAGCAAAATTTTGGTTTGTAAGATAGGGTGTTTTGTGTTTCAGCGTTAGGACAAGAATAGCTGATTTAAGATTTCTGAATTTTGGTTTTTGAGCAAGTCCCTTCGAGAACCATTTGCCTCAATCCTTTGGCGAGAAACGTTGGAATTTCTTTTCGTTAACCCGATATATTTGTGAACGCAGTTGATGACGCAGCCGTTAGGCTTACGGTTTTGACAAATGACTTTAAATAAATGAGGGCAATCCGCTTAACATATTTTTCAATGGAGACAACAAAAATATAAGCAAGATGAGCAGCAATAGAAAAGACCTGTCACCGAAACAACGCGAAGAATTACTTAGCATTTTGAAAAACCGTTTTGAAAAAAACGACCAACGTCATAAAGGCTTCCAATGGGCGCAGGTGCAAGCAAAGTTGGAAGCCAATCCTCAAAAGCTTTGGTCGCTCAACGAAATGGAAAACACCGGCGGCGAACCCGACGTTGTTGGCTACGATAAAAAAACCGGCGAATACATTTTTTATGATTGTTCAGCAGAAAGTCCGAAAGACCGAAGAAGTCTTTGCTATGACCGTGAAGCATTGGACGCAAGGAAAGAAAACAAGCCAAAAGATAACGCGGTGGACGTGGCAACCGCAATGGGTGTTGAACTTTTAACGGAAGAACAATACCGCGAATTACAAACGTTTGGCGCCTTTGATACCAAAACATCAAGCTGGATAAAAACACCGGAAGCGATTCGAAAACTCGGCGGCGCTATCTTTTGTGACCGTCGCTACAACACGGTCTTTACGTATCACAACGGCGCAGAATCCTATTATGCGGCGCGGGGATTTCGCGGTGTGCTTAAAGTCTGAATACAACCTTCAATTCACCTTGTACCAAAATCCTGTGTCCACAAATTGCCCACTTTGGCTACGCCCATTTCCTTATAAGAAGGGTTCATGATGTTCTTGCAATGCCCCGGACTTGTCAGCCATCCGGCCACGACTTCCTTCTCGCTTTCGTAACCCATCGCAATGTTTTCGCCGTAGGTTCTCCAATTGTAGCCAATAGCCTCAAGCCTTGGTCCGGCCTTGCCGTTTGTTGGAGAAGTATGGCTAAAGAAACCATTGCGATTCATGTCCGTGCTGTGGTTCAACGCGGCTTTTTCCAGCAACTCGTTCCATGCAACCGGCGGTGCCGAAGGATACCAGGTATCGCCGCATTTGCAACCTTTTTTGCGAACGTCATTCACTAATTGGAGCAGGAGCGTTTTATTGACACCCGCAAAGCGATGTTCGGGAAGCGGGTGCGTGCCTTCAGAAGGTTTGGCAAGTGTAAGGGTGAAGCCCAGTAAAACAGAAACAAGCGTCATGGCGATAGTTTTCAACGCAACAATAACTTCTGGCGCTGCTGTTTATTGCAAGCATTGGGTTAAAATTTTTGGAAGAATAAAAACTCAGGAGCGAGGAAATGGCGCTTTAAGTTTTCAGTGTTGCAAGTACGCCTTCATTTCGTCGGCATAAGCCTTGGCCGCATTCGCCGCTGCTTCCGCAAAATCTTCGCCGGAGGAGGCATAAATGACGGCACGGCTTGCGTTCACAAGCAAGCCGCAATCTTCAATCAATGCTTTTTCAGAAATATCTTTTAGGCTTCCGCCTTGTGCGCCCACCCCGGGAACGAGGTAAAAATGCCTTGGTATAAGCCTGCGAACATTGGTAAATTCTTCAGCCTGCGTAGCGCCGATGACGAACATTAAATTTTCTTCGCTTCCCCAGCCCGATGAAGTTTGCAAGACTTTTTCGTAAAGAAAAGATTCGCTTCGGTGAACCGTATGAATTCCTTCGACAAGGGATTCTTTTTCCACAACCAGTTTTTGTAATTCAAAATCTTTTGCGCCGGTATTCGAGGTTAAACCAAGAAGGATCGTCCATTTGTTTTTGTATTCAAGAAAAGGCCGGACGCTGTCTTCGCCCATATACGGCGCAACGGTAACGGCGTCAAAGTTCATTGTTTCAAAAAAAGCTTTGGCGTATTGCGCGGAAGTATTGCCGATGTCGCCGCGCTTGGCGTCGGCAATTTTAAAATGCGTGGACGGGATGTAGTCAACGGTGCGCTGCATCGTCTCCCAGCCTTTCAGCCCTTCGGCTTCATAAAAAGCGGTGTTTATTTTGTAGCCAACGCAAAAATTTTTGGTGGCGTCAATGATGGCTTTATTGAAGAGAAACACACCGTCGGGATTGTTTTGAAGATGCGTTGGAAGTTTTGTTTTATCAGTATCAAGGCCAACGCAGAGATAAGAATCTTTCGAAAAAATTTGCGCAACGAGTTCCTGCCTTGTCATGCGGCAAATGTAAGCACCGCGGCCTTTAAGCATTGCCCGAATTGCCAGACTTCTTCAAACGAATTGTAAAGTCCCACCGGTGCAATGCGAATCACGTCGGGTTCGCGCCAGTCGGCAAACACACCGTTGTTGGATAAATATTCAAAAACTTTTTTTCCGTTCTTTACGGACAAAGAGATTTGACAACCCCTTTCTTCTTTCGTTCCGGGTGTAAAAATTTTGAACGAATCGTTCGGCAAGCCGGTTGATACCTCGCTTAAGACAAAACGCAGGTATTCGTTTAATCGTTCGTTCTTTAGGAGCAAGTTTGCAAACCCCGCTTCTTCAAAAACATTCAGTGCCGCTTTGTGCGAGGCATACAAAATCGGCGAAGGCGTGCTTACTTGCCAACCTTCGGCAGAGGCTTCGGGCACAAATTCTTTTTCCATCAGAAACTGCGTTTCTTTTTTGTTGCCCCACCAACCTGCAAAACGATTCAGGTTTTCATTTCGATGATGCCGTTCATGAACGAAAGCGCCGCCAATGCCACCCGGTCCCGAGTTCAAATATTTATAACTGCACCAGCAGGCAAAATCAACGTTCCAATCGTGCAATTGCAACGGTACATTTCCTGCTGCATGTGCCAAATCAAAACCAACTTTCGCACCAACGCTTTGCGCTGCTTTTGAAAGCGTTTTCATGTCAAAGACCTGGCCCGTGTAATAATTCACGCCGCCCCAAAACACCAGGGTCAGTTCATCTTTGTATTTTTCAATTGCGGCAAGAATGTCTTCTTCGCAAACGAGCACCTCTCCTTCTCGTGGTTGCACTTCTACAATCACTTCATCCGGTTTCAAGCCCCGTTGTTTCACATGCGAGTAAAGCATGTATTGGTCACTTGGAAATGCTTTTGCTTCGCAAAGAATTTTATTGCGCTTGCCGGATGGCTGATAAAAGCTCGCCAGCATCAGGTGAAGATTTACCGTGAGCTGGTTCATCACCACAACCTCGTGTGGCAAAGCGCCAACAATTTTTGAAAGTGCCGAAGTTAATTGCTGATGAAACTGCAACCAGGGTTTGTGGCCTTTGAAAAAAGCTTCAACGCCCCACGTACTCCATTGCTTTAGCACATTGTTAATGGCAGTTTTTGTTCGCCTTGGTTGCAAGCCAAGCGAGTTTCCCAAAAAATAAATTGCATCGTTGCCTTTGTGTTGAGGAATGAGAAATTCATTGCGAAAACTTCGCAACGGATCTTCTGCATCCAACTGTTTTGCAAACGCGGGTGTGTTTTGGAAATTCATCAGAGGAAATTAAATAGAACCCGTTCTTCCGCCGTCTACTGGAATGCTGGTGCCGTTGATGTAAGCCGCGGCCGGTGTAGCCAAGAACGCAGCAAGAGCAGCTATTTCAGCGGCGTCGCCAAAACGTTTAGCCGGAATTTCTTCCAGCATTTCCCTTTCAACTTCTTGGGCCGGAACGCCTTTCTTGCCCGCTATATTTTCAACGAGCGAATCCAGGCGTTGCGTTCGTGTATAACCCGGCAAAACGTTGTTCACCGTAATGCCGAATTGCGCTAATTCATTCGACATTGTTTTGGCCCACGATGCCACCGCACCTCTGATGGTATTGGACACACCAAGGTTCTTTAGCGGAATTTTTACCGAGGTAGAAATGACATTGACAATGCGGCCGTAACCTTCTGTCTTCATGCCTTCCAGTAAAGCGATTGTCAGTAAATGATTGGTGAGCAAATGCTGGTTGAAGGCTTGCAAAAACTGTTCTTCGGTTGCGGCCACAATTGGTCCCGCAGCCGGGCCGCCGGAGTTGTTGATTAGAATGTGAACCGGTTTTTCAGCCGTGATTTCGGAGAGCAGTTTTCTTAATTCATCGTGGTTGTTGAAATCAATCGCACGGTATGAATGCAACTGACGAATTGAAATATCGAGTTCGCCCACGGCAAGTTTCAGGTTCTCTTCTGCCCGCGCCAGCAAAATGCAGTTGGCGCCCATCAAGGCCAATTCTTGCGCAATGGCATAACCAATTCCCTGGCTACTTCCGCAAATGATGGCGTTCTTTCCTTCAAGCGACAAATTCATTCTTTTGTGCGTTTAATCGGTCTGAAAATTATTCCGTTTCTGCAATAAAATTCGGCGAGGAAAAGAGCGTTGCTTCGCGTTGTTTCATTTCGCTGGCAACGGCAGCCGCGTCTTCATCTCCTCTTTCTAAGTTTTGAACAATGTTACGGTAACTTTCTGCGTCGCGGTTCTGGCTCAATTTAAAAACCGTATCCAGTTCTTCCACTTCTATTTCGAACGCAACAATGGCTTTCATTAATCTGGATGTATAATCTTCCGAAAGATTGTCAAAGGAAGTTGACGAAGCCGTGTTTCCGTTTTCGAAATGAAGACTTGTTTTTCGCAATACGTCAATCAATCCTTCTTCGCCTAAAAAACGAAGCGTTCCTTTTGCGTGCACCGACATGTAATTCCACGTGGACGCCTGGTGCGGGTTGCTATACCATGTTGCGCTTACATAAGTGTGTGGACCTGTGAACACACAAAGTGCTGCCGGATTTTTTTCAAAAGCTTTGTGGTGATCCGTGTTCTTCATCATGTGGCCCGTGAGAAGAAGCTTGTCATCTTTTTTTTCAATGAAGACAGGAATTTGCGTTGCTACGGGTTTGTTGTTCTCATCACATCCGGTTGTAAAAGCAAACGGGTGCTTCTGAATGAACTCGAAAACAACGTTTTCGTCTTTTTCTTTGTAATGGGGAAGATTGTACATAGCGCTGTAAATTATCGTTCTTCCACAGTTTCAGCCACTTCTTCGCTTTTCATGTTTGCGTTGCGCATGGAAACGCTGCGGGCCACCGTACCGGCAAATTCTTCAAACGCTGTTTTTGAAACTTCATCGTCACTCATCATGATCGGCACACCGATATCGCCGCCTTCGCGGATGCTTTGCACCAATGGAATTTGTCCAAGGAACGGCAGGTCGTATTCATCGGCCAAACGCTTGCCGCCTTCTTTTCCAAAAATGTAATATTTATTGTTGGGCAATTCGGCCGGTGTGAAGTAACTCATGTTTTCAACAAGACCGATAATGGGCACGTTCATTTGCGCCTGACCAAACATGGCAATGCCTTTTTTGGCATCAGCAAGGGCAACGTCTTGCGGCGTGGTAACAACGACAACACCTGTTACCGGCGCGGTTTGCAAGAGCGTTAAGTGAATGTCGCCAGTGCCGGGAGGCATGTCAATGACAAGGTAATCCAACTCACCCCATTTTACATCGGTTATGAATTGACGAACGGCGCTGCTTACCATCGGTCCACGCCAAACCACTGCGCTTTTTTCGTCCACCAACAAACCGATGCTTAAGAGTTTTATGTTGTACCGTTCCAAGGGAATAATCATGGCTTTTCCGTTCACATCGGTCATCATGGGCCGCTCGCCGCGAACGCCAAACATAATGGGAACGCTTGGCCCATAAATGTCGGCGTCCAACAAACCTACGCTTGCACCGCCCTGCGAAAGTGCCAACGCAAGATTGGCCGATACGGTGCTTTTGCCCACACCGCCTTTGCCGCTAACCACGGCGATAATATTTTTTACACCGGGCAATACGTTGCTTTTATCTGCGCGAATGGTAGTGGTGCTTGCCGTAAAGTTTACGGTGACATTTGCGTGGTTATTTACCCGTGATTTAATGGCGTTCACGCAATCCCTTTTTATCGTTTCCTTCAGCGGACAAGCGGGTGTTGTCAGCACAACGGTGAAGGAAATATTGTCGCCGTTTATTTCAACATCCCTTACCATGTTCAGCGTTACGAGGTCTTTCCCCAAATCGGGTTCCTGAACGGTGCTCAGGGCTTTTAGTACATCTTCCTGGATCATTCTTTTGTTTGTTAATGAAAGCGCAAAGTTAACCCAAGTGCGGCTCTCGTTTTATGTGATAAAAGTCACAGGTTCTATTTTTGAAGGGATGAAAAAATTGCTACCCCTGCTGTTTGTCTTTTCTTTTTTTCTGAGCAAACAATCGCATGCCCAGTTTGAAACGGTGAAAGACTCGGTTGTGCAGTTGTACGGTATTGTAATGACGGCAGACAGCTTGGTGGGTATTCCGGCCGTGAGCGTATCCATCAAAGGAACAACCCGCGGAACGGTTACCAACAACCAGGGTGTGTTTTCCATCGTGGCTTTAAAAGGCGACGTGGTGGAGTTCACTCACGTAAGCTACAAGCCCAAGAGCATTACTGTTCCGCGTAACATTCCCGGCAATCAGTATAATATTGTTCAATTAATGGTAGAAGATACGTTTTATCTGCCGGCGACCATCATCAAACCCAGACCTTCACCTGAGCAGTTTGCCCGCGATTTTGCCAATACCAAAGTACCCGACGACGACATTGAAATTGCCCGCCAGAACAACGATGCCGCTAAGCGCAGAATACTTTTGCAAAGCACGCCTTCCGACGGCGGCGGTGCTACGGCCATGCAGTTTCGCAACATTGCCAATCGTGCGGTTTACCAGGGACAAATTCCGCCGATGAACATTTTTAACCCGGCAGCCTGGAGCGAATTTATCAAGGCCTGGAAGCGAGGAGACTTTAAGAGTAAATAGGACAATAAGGAACAGCAAAAACCCTCCGTTCTGCGGAGGGTTTTTGCTGAAAGATTGATCCCGATTTTATTGGAAAAAAGCTGACCGCGGACCACCGTTGAAAAAAACAGCGTTCATCCGGTTTGATTGTCCTTTTGTAAACATGTACATGCAGGCATCATCGGTGTAGTCCATGTAATTCATGGTCATTTCAATTTCGCCGCTGTTACAGCTATTGTATTTTGGAAACGAAGGGCAGCCAAAGTTGTAGGTTGTGGCTTGCGGCGTATCGTCCACCAAATCGTTGCCACAGGTTTTATCGCCCCAAATGTGGCGAAGGTTCATCCAGTGCCCGATTTCGTGGGTAGCCGTTCTTCCTTTGTCAAAGCGTGGTTCTAATTTTCCGCCCGTGCGGCCAAAACAGAAATAGCCGATTACCACTCCGTCGGTAGCAGGCTTGCCGCCCGGAAATTGAGCGTAGCCCAACAAACCGTCGCCAAGGTTGCACACCCAAAGGTTTAATTTATGGTCTGGGTCCACTACGTCGTCGCCGCCTTTCGAGCTGTATTTCATGTCGTCGTTAGGCAACCAGGTAGTGACGGAGGTTTGCTTGCGAATTGTTTGCGCCAACTGAAAGCGAAAGCCGATGGTCCCTTCGCGTGGAACAAAAACGGAAGGCACTCCGGAAATGTCCTTGTTCTGAAGATTGAAGTCTTCGTTCAAAACGTCAACCTGCGATTTGATTTGCGCATCGGAAATATTTTGCTGCGGCGTATTGTACAACACGTGCACCACCACAGGCACAGTGCCGGAAACTGCTTCGGTTCTCGTCAATTTGCCGCGGGCAATTAGATTTTGCGTAAAGTCTTCGATGTCTTTCATGCGTTGGCGCAAAGAAGGGTCTGCAGCCAATTGCGCTTGCAAGACTTCCTCAGAAGCACATTTTCGGTTCTGTGTTTCGGTTGCCTTGTTTTCAACGTCTGGCCTGGCTGTTTTTTGGCAGGCCGCAAGGAGTAAAGCAACCCCAAGCAGAAAAGAAATTTTTTGCATAGAAAAAGTTTTCGTTAAAAAGATGAAAGCGGAATGAACAGTAAGTTATATCACCCGCACGGATTTTATTGCGTATTAAAGAAATTTCTGTTAAACAACAAAGCTTTCAAAATGCAAGTGCATTAAGCGAAGGAAATTTGCAAGTATGAGAGCGGTGAGAAAAATAGTGTTCCTTTTCGTTTTTTTTACGGCATGGCAATGCGCACGGTCGCAGAAAGTTGACAGCATTTGTTTCCATCTTTATACTGACAGTCTAAAAAAAGGATTTTACAATTACATCAACATTGACGGCAAAACGGCCGATGGCAAATGGTTGCCGCTTTCATCGAAGGAATTAGATTTGATCGTTTTCGACCCAAACCTTCGTTTTGAAAACAATGATCTTTTTATTGACAGTGCCTATAAAAAAGAAACGGTTTTGGTGAAAGCTGTTTTAAAAAGCAACCCGGCAATTTGGAAAGAGACGACTATCTACATAAGAAAAAGGGGCTTCGAGGAAGCCCTTAAAACAAACCGTGAAATTTTGGATGAATACGGTGATCCTTCCCGAAAAAGCCGGCGCAAAAATTTTACATCTTCTTCGCGTCTTCCAGGAATTTCGCCAGGCCAATATCGGTCAGCGGATGTTTCAACAAACCAAGGATAGAGTCAAGAGGGCAAGTACACACGTCAGCGCCCAATTCTGCAGCCCGTACAATGTGATTGGAATTACGGATTGATGCCGCAAGAATTTCTGTTTTGAAGCCTTGCAGGGAAAAGATGTTGGCAATTTGCGCAATGAGCTCCATGCCGTCCCAACCCGTGTCGTCAATGCGGCCAATGAAAGGCGAAACGTAAGCTGCGCCGGCTTTTGCGGCAAGGATGGCTTGTCCGGCGGAAAAAACCAGCGTACAGTTTGTGCGGATGCCGTTGTCGGTAAACCATTTGATGGCTTTGACGCCGTCTTTAATCATCGGCACTTTTACCACGATATTGGAATGAATGGCGGCGAGCTTTTTCCCTTCTTCAATGATGGTGGCAAAGTCGGTTGAAAGTACCTCGGCCGAAATGTCGCCGTCCACCATTTCGCAGATGGTTTTGTAATGCTGGTTGATGGCTTCCTGGCCCTTAATGCCTTCTTTGGCCATCAGCGACGGATTGGTGGTAACGCCGTCTAAAATACCGAGTTCATTTGCTTCTTTGATTTGTGCAAGATTGGCTGTGTCAATGAAAAATTTCATAATAAATTCTCCCTGTCCCCCTAAAGGGGAGACTTAAGTTCATTCAACCTTCTGCTTCTTTTGTTGCCAGTTAAGCAGAGCGTTGAATGAATTACTTTAAGATTAGAAAATTATTGTTTCGATAAAAGAACTACTGCAAAAATAAAAAACTCTCCGGCCTAAGTCTCCCCTTTAGGGGGACAGGGGAGAGAATAAAAAAGGCAGGCTACTTACATCGCACCGCTACAACCGCCTACCCTTGCTATCTTCCGATCCTGGGGGAGTTCAGCAGGAGCTGGCCGTGTAAGACCTGCCGGCGCAAATATAGGGAGTCTTTGGTTTTTAGTCTTTCGTTTTTTGTTGTTTTGAGGTAAAAAAATTTTGGAGCTGTAACGCCAACTAAAGACAAAAAAATTTAAAACTAAAAACTCCTACAGTCCCTGCCGCTGAAAGACAGAATTGAAACTCGTATAACCAACGCACTCGTCTGCGCGGCTGCCAAAGGGACGATAATAAACAAAGACTGTATAGTTGTTTTCCGTTGCCCAAAAATTTCCTTCCGTTTGTGAGAAGTCGAGCGGGCCGCCGCGAAAGGGCCGTGTGCCGTAGAGATAATTGTAATAGCCTTGTTTGAGCAGCAATGTTTTTTCGTAAGCGCCGCTTTCTTCGTTAAAATGCATCAGGCCCGTTGTGTCGGCGCCGTAATTCGTCATTTCGCCAAAAATATAAACATCGTTTCCGGCCAGCGGCTTGTTGCCCGGTGGAAAATATTTGAAGTGCGTGTAGGCATAATCGCCTTGCCAGTAAGGGTTGATGTTTTCGTAAGACTCAATGGTAAAGCCGCCGTTCAGGTCGCGGAAATAAACATAGGTTTGTTCGTTGCGGCTGGTCTCGGGCTTTACAATCACACGTACCGTATCGCCCATGTTGTCCAATCTCTCCATGCGGTCACTTCTCAAGCGCAGGCTTCGTAAGTCCAGCCAACGAAATTCTTTAAGGCCAACAAAGCACGTGATGCTTTCGTCACTGTACTCAAAATAATTTCCGCGGTAAATCGTAGGCTTATCAAGGAACAAAGCCGTTTGCCAGTTTTCGTTTTGCAGCACGGCCACTTTTATATCCGAAGGACTCAAGACGTTAATTTGCCTGTCGGCCTGGATGCCGAGTTGCAATTTTTGGCCCGTGCGGTAAAGCGTTGCGTTAAACGGTTGTTGCACTTGCGCCGCAATCTGCGTCATCGTGTTCACTACAACAAAGCGTTTAACAAAAGCCAATTGCGTCGTGTCGTTGTTCAGAAAAACTTTTAAGAGATAATTGCCCGAACGCGAAGGCGCACTGTTTCTATCGGGTACGGTTGCAGAGTAATGCACGTACTTCATGGTTGCCAGCGAAGAATTGCGGTAAGTTGAAATGCGAATACTTTGAAACCCGCGGGTGTAATCAAAGCTTGTCAGTCCGCTTGGGCTCCAGTCGGCGTTGCACAATACAAAACCGCAGTAATAATTTTTGACGCTTGTGCCCAATTCGTCAAACTCCAGTTGCAGCAGGTCGCCGCTGTTTAAAACAATCGCTGGAAACGAAGTTTGATCACCGGCTTTAAAAAGTTTTACCGATTTAATAGCAGGATTATAAACCACCGTTTGTGCATTGGCAAACAAAGAAGTTACAAAGCAAACAAGGAGCGAGAAAGTGTAGCGCATGATTAAAAATAAATTTTTTATCGGGCCGGTTTTATTTTTGACGAAATAAGGACGAACAAAACCGCGTTTTGGTTTTCTGTTCGTTGTTGCTAATTCTTTATTGTGAACGTTTCTTCTTTCATTGCCCAGCGCATTGCCTTTAACCGGCAAAAATCGTTCTCGCGGTTCATCATCCGGCTTTCCATTTTGGCAACGGTCATTAGCGTGGCGGTAATGATCATCACGCTTTCGGTGGTCAATGGCTTTCAAAAAACAGTGAGCGAAAAAGTGTTTTCCTTTTGGGGACACGTACGCATTGCCAGCCTACAACCCGGCAAGGCTTCCATTGCCGAAGAAGAACCAATTCACCAGGCCCCGGAACTTATTCGTTCCATCAAACAAAATCCGCAGATACAATCCGTTTATCCCTTTGCAACAAAATATGCGATTTTAAAAACCACGGAAGAAATGGAAGGCGTGTTGTTGAAAGGATTTGACAGTTCATACGGCTTTAAAAACCTTCAACAATTTTTACAGCCCGGCGGACGCTGGCCGCAGTTTAACGACAGCACGTATTCGCGGGAAATTGTCATTTCAACGTACACGGCTTCGCAGCTTCATTTAAAACTAAGCGACCGTGTGCTGATTTATTTTGTTCGCGCCGACGGCACACTGCGCCCCGACAAACTAACCATTGTCGGCATTTATAAAACAGGCATTGAAGAATATGACAAGACTTTTGCCATTGGTGATTTAAAGCTCATCCGGCGCCTGAACAATTGGGCAGAAGACGAAATTGGCGGTTATGAAATTTTTCTGAAAGATTACAAGCAGATGGACGCAGTAAGCCGCACTATTTACAACGATCCACACTTTCCGCACGGACAGAATTTTCAGCCGGGAGCGGAAAGCGGCGCTACGGTTTGGGAAACAAAAACAGCACGGGAGCTTTATCCAAACATATTTGACTGGCTTGGTGTGCAGGATACCAACCAGTTTATTTTGATCATCATTATGGTAGTGGTGGCCGCCATTAATTTAATCACCTGCTTGATTATTTTGGTGCTGGAACGAGTGCGCATGATCGGCATTTTAAAAGCGCTCGGCGCCAGCAATTGGACGGTTCAAAAAATATTTCTTTATCAATCCGGCATCATTACGTTTACAGGTGTTGTCATCGGGACCTTGTTTGCCCTGGCACTTTTGTTTTTGCAAATGAAAACAGGCTTTGTACGCCTAAAAGAAGAAGCCTATTTTATGGACACGGCCACTGTGCAAATTCTTTGGTGGCAGGTGGCGATTGTTTGTGCAGGCACCATCATTATTTCCGTTTTAATTCTCTTTATTCCTTCCCTGCTCGTGCGAAAAATTCAGCCGATTAAGGCAATACATTTCAGGTAAAACCCGAACAGGGTATTTGAAAGATGCTCAAGATAATTTTGGCTTTTGGCTCCTGGACTATTCCATTTACCCAAGCAAATGAGAAAGAATTATTCCCGTTGCTACCGCTGCGTTCAACGATTCCGCTTCTCCCCTGCGCGGAATGGTGATGCGTTCATTCGACAGTTGCAAAAATTCTTCACGAATGCCTTTTGATTCATTGCCGATGATCAAAATACCTTTTTCAATGTTTGAAAAAGACGAAAGTATTTTGCCGTTCAAGGCCGCGGCATAAATGGTTTGCGATTGCTGCCGCAGCCAGCTTTCTTCTTCGTCGTAAAAAACAGTCACCCGCGCAACGCTGGCCATGGTTGCCTGCACCACTTTTGGATTGTACAAATCGGCGCAGCCCTTGCTGCAAACAATTTGTTTTACGCCAAACCAATCGGCAATACGAACGATGGTTCCGAAGTTTCCCGGGTCCTGAACGGCATCTAAATAGAGTGTGAAAGAAGATGTGTCGGGAACGCCGGCTGGAAATTGTCTCAGAACGGCAAGAACCTGGTTTGGCGTTTTTAACTGCGAAAGCTTTCCCAGTTCTGCTTCCGAAACTTCGTTCATGTTTTTTAGTTCACCTGCAAAACCATTCCACGATGCAGTGGCATAAACAGCCTCAATTTGTGCCGGAACAATGCGTGAGAGTTCTTCCACAATCTTTGGGCCTTCTGCCAGGAACAAGCCCGTTTCTTCGCGGTACTTTTTCAGGCCCAAACTTTGAATATCTTTGATCACCTTTTTACTGAGCATAGACGAGCCGTAGTTTTATATGACCGTTTTGACGATTACCCGTTACATATCAGTTTTCTTTTTTCTCTTCTCCTTCACCGCCTGCATCGTTGTTAAAAATCCGCCGCCAAACAAGCCTTTCATTTATCAAACGAATGTACACGTCGTAGGCGAATTGAAAGAAGAAGAAAAGAAAGAGTTGACGGCCGGATTGCTTGACCAATTGTACGACAGCGTTCGGGTGAAAAGCATCGCAAAATTTGCGGGCTGGGACAAAGGCCCGAAGCTTTTTTATGAAGTGCTGAATCATCCAACTGTTTTTGACAGCCTTGATGCCGAGAAGTCGAAGAGCTTTATGAACGCTTACCTGAATGCACAAGGATACTTTCGCGACAGCATTGGTTACACCGTAAAAATTGATACCGCAAAGGGTGGCAAACAACTGCGCACTTATCTTGATTTTTACGTTTATCCGCGAGTGCCCACAAGACTCGATTCAATTGCTTACAATTTGAATGCAGACACGGCAAACCTTACGGTGCGGCAAAAAAATGCACTCGACACCATTCAAAAAATAACGCTCAGTAATACCGGCGCATCGCTCATAAAAAAAGGCGACCCGTTTTCGAAATACAAGCTTTCGGCGGAACGTGACCGCCTGGCCGAAATTTATCGCAACAACGGTTACCTGCGCTTTTCGGAAGAAGAAATGCTGGTGCTTTGGGATACGGTGGGCATTGAGTTTTTGCGGCCTACGCTTGATCCTATCGAACAGGCAAAGCTCTTGCAGGAACAAGCCGAACGAAGAGCGCATCCGGTTGCTGACATTAGCTTTCATCTGCGCGAAAATCCCGATTCTACCCGCACAACACGCTATTATATCGGCAACGTAACCGTGTATCCCGAGTTTGTAAACGACACGGTAAAATCCTATCGTTATGTTGATACCGTGCGGTCTTACATCATCAAACAAAACGGTCCGCTGTTCAAAAAGAAAATCTTCCCGCATTATATTTTACTGAATCGCGGTGACTTGTACAGCCGCAGCAACGAATTGAAAACGCAGGGAAAATTCAACGCCCTGAACGCATGGCGTGCGGTAAATATTTTGCCTAGGCCGCGGCCCGGGCAAGACACGGCTGATTTTGATATTTATCTAACACCGGCCCGCAAGTATGCATTCAACACCAGTTTTGAAGTAAGCTACAACCGCAGCAACATTACACTGGCGCAAGGCAACCTCATTGGCCTTGCTTTCAACGCTGGCATTCAAAACCGCAATTTTGTGCACGCAGCCAATCAAAGCGGTTTGAACGTTCGCTTTGGAACGGAGTTGAACGCCGACATTCACAACCTTATTCAAACGCGGCAGGTGAACCTTGGCTACAACCTGCAAATACCGAGGCTGGTACCGAAGTTCATGCGACAGTTTAGCAAGAGCAAAGAGAACACAACGGCTTCGCTGCTTTCGTTGAACGCAGGCCGCACAGATCGTCGGGATTATTTTAATTTGAGCACACTTAACGCATCGTGGGGCTATCAATTTGGCTGGCGCAACAAACAAATCACGTTCCGGTTTCCGAACATTGAATACAATTACCTGGTACGAAAAGATTCGCTTGAGGAACTGATAAAAAAGAACGCTTCTTACAAATACATTTTCAACACCGGTGTGGTGGTTTCAATGCTGGCCAATTACAGCGATGCAAAGAGCACCGACCGGATTACCCGCCTGTTAACGGCAACAGCCGAATTATCGGGAATTCCCGGACAGCTTCGCAATGCATTTGCTACAAATTTGTACCGCTTTGTAAAAGCTGACATTGAGTACCGGCACACAAAAAAATATTTTCGCAACGCACTTGCCTTGCGCGGTTTCTTTGGTATCGGGATCGGTATGCCTTTTTCGAGGTACGACAGCGCCAATCGCTTTCTTCCTTTCTTTCGGGAATACTTTGCCGGCGGGCCAAACAGTATGAGAGCCTGGAGCCTTCGAAAGTTAGGGCCGGGTTCTGCCATTAAATCTTTTGATCGCACCGATGCGCCTGATCGCTTTGGCGATGTGCGGCTGGAAGGCAACGCCGAGTACCGCATCTTTCTTACGGATTATCGCGGTATCGGCATCAACACCGCAGTTTTTACCGACATCGGCAACATTTGGTTCCTGCGCGACAATCCTGATTTTCCCGGTGGACGCATACCGGGAACGCTGCAAAAGTTTTGGAAAGACATTGCCATTGGTTTGGGAACAGGCTTGCGGGTTGATTTCGGCTTTTTTAAATTTCGGTTGGATTATGCCTACAAGGTGAAAGATCCTACACCCAAAGTAGCGGAAGCGCAAAACAAATGGTTCAACGATTGGCAGTTGCTAAACGGCCAGTTGCAGCTGGGAATTGATTATCCTTTTTGATTACACGAATCGTTTTGCTTATTGCCAATTGCCGATTGCTTTATTTCCGCTTCCAGTTGTTCAATCGTCAGCGCATCTTTCAACAAAAACTCACCAATGCGGGTGCGGCACAAACTGCTTAAATAACCGCCTACGCCCAAAGCCGCGCCAAAGTCATTTGCCAGGCTGCGGATGTACGTGCCGGTGGAGCAGATAACTTTAAAATATACGATTGGTCCGTCTATTTTTTCAATGCTGAATTCTGAGATGGTTACCGGGCGGGGATCAAGTTTTACATCCTGGCCTTTTCTTGCCAATTCATAAACGCGTTGCCCATCTTTTTTTATGGCCGAATGAATGGGCGGTGTTTGCAAAATATTTCCGGTGAACTGCTGCGTGGTCTTTTGAATGTTTTCTTCCGTTAGGTGTGCGATGGATTTAAAGTCTCTTGGTTCGCTTTCCAAATCATAAGTGGGTGTAACTGCACCAAGCGTAATGGTGCCGGTATATTCTTTTTCCCGCGCCATGTATTCGTTTATCTTTTTTGTAAATTTACCGGTGCAAACAATCAACAATCCCGTGGCCAGCGGATCAAGCGTGCCGGCGTGACCAACTTTTTTTGTCTTTGTGAGGTTACGAATTTTTCGTACAGCATCAAACGAAGTCCAGCGAAGCGGTTTGTTGATAAGCAGCACGCGGCCTTCTTCAAACGAATTTTGTTTTTGCATGGGCGGCAAAGATAGGTTTGTGCCGTTGGCAAGCGGCAATCCGTCAACGTTTTCAAGGACGATTTCAACCGATGAAAACGACTTTTCATCGGTTGAAATCGTTGTTTATCGTGTTTTTCATCTATTTGATATAAAAAGCCTTTGGGTCTCGGATATTGGCTTTATTTTGCCGTATGCTTAGGCACCTCGTATTTGTTTTTGTGTTGCTTTGGGGTGTTGCGGTTCATGCACAGGATGAGAAAACAATTGTTGTAAAGATTGTCAACGCTGCCGAAAAACCACTTTCGCAAGCAAGTGTTACGCTGATGCGAACTGATTCTTCGTTGGTTAAAATATCCATTACCGATAGCAACGGCATCGTACAGTTTGCAAATCCGAATTTGCCGCACTATCTTCTTTATGTTAGCCTCGTAGGCTACAAACCTGCGTCGCAGATAATAGATGCAAAAAATCCTCGTCTCACTTTTGCCTTGCAAGTTTCCGATCATCCGCTTGACGTTGTTACCGTTAGTGCAAAAAAACCTTTTCTTGAACTGAAGCCCGACCGCACGGTTGTCAACCTTGATGCTTCTGTTACCAATATTGGTACAACCATGATGGAGGCTTTGGAAAAACTGCCCGGCGTAACTGTTGACAAAGACGGAAACATCAGCTTAAAAGGACGTGCCGGTGCAAAAGTGATGATTGACGGCAAACTCACTTATCTTGAAGGCGCTGAACTTGCCAATCTCTTAAACGGCATGAATTCGGCAGAAGTTGCCCGCGTCGAACTGATAAACACTCCACCATCAAGCCTTGATGCTTCCGGTAATGCAGGCGTCATCAACATCATAACAAAAAAAGGAACGCAGAAAGGTTTTAACGGCACGGTTGCCGTTGCGCCGGCACAAGGAACCTATCCTAAAAGCAACAACAGCCTTTTGATGAACTATCGTTCCGGCAAGTTCAACTTCTTTCTCAACTACTCACTTACCGCAAGAAAAGACTTTACTCACGTTTATGCTCTTCGTACCTATTATAAAAACGACGGCAGCGTTGCGTCTTACCTGGAGCAGCCAAGTTCTTTAAATAGTGACCGCCTTGCAAACAGCCTGCGTTTAGGCGTTGATTATGCGCTTGGTGAAGCAACCTCCTTGAATCTTTCGCTGATGGGTTTTCTGCAAAACAGTACCAGCACCGGCAACAATCCTGCGGTGTGGATGAATGCAAGAAGCGTAAAAGATTCGGTGGTTTATACAGTCAGCAACAACACAAGAGATTTACGAAATGGGCAGGTCACGCTTGGTTTCCGGCACAGCTTCCGGTCTTCTGGCGAACTGTCGGCCGATATTGATTTGATTGGCTTCCGCAATCGTGCAAGCCAAACCGTAGAAAATACAAGCCCTAATTACTCGGAAGCCTACCGTGCGCAGATCCCTACGGACTACCGTATCGTTCTGGGTCAAATTGATTACAGCAAACAGTTTGGTTCAATGAAGATGGCAGCCGGGCTAAGAGCCAAGCAAATCAACACCGATAACCTGGCTGCATATGAATACAACAACGGTTGGAATTGGCAACCGGACAACAGCAAGTCCAATCATTTTTTATACGACGAAAACGTTTGGGCCATTTATAACGATGCGGAAACAAAATTGGGCAAATGGACCGTTCAGGGTGGCTTGCGTTACGAAATAACGAATTACGATGCGAAACAGTTGATGAAAGATTCTTCTTTTTCGTCCCGTTTTGGCAGTTTGTTTCCGACGCTTTTTGTTTCATACGAAACCGATTCATCTAATACTTTCTCGTTTTCCGCAGGCCGGCGCATCGAACGTGTACCTTATCAGTCGCTGAACCCTTTTGTTCTCATCATCAACAAGTACACTTATCAAACCGGCAATCCGTATTTGCGGCCGCAATACAGTTGGAACGTTGAGATGAATTATGCGTATAAACGCTTCCTGTTGACAAGCCTGAGTTACAATTTAGCCACCGATTATTTAGCGCAAATCTTTCCCACCGACAACAACGGCATTGTAACTTATAGCCAGGGTAATTTCAAGCGCAGGCAAAATTTGGGGGCTTCGATCGCCTTGCAATTAGCCCCTTACTCCTGGTGGTCGTTTACGTTGCAGGCCCAGGCTAACCACAAACGTTTTGAAGGCTTTGTGATTAACGGTTTGAAGACCGCCCGGGTTACTCAATACGAGTTGAACCTAAACAACCAATTGCGCTTTCAAAAAGGATGGGCCGGCGAGGTAAGCGGAAATTATCATTCAGCAGGGCGAGACGACATACAGGAAACCTTAAATCCTCGCGGCCAATTATCGTTGGGCCTTGCCAAGTCGTTTGCGCAAAACAAAGGCATGCTAAAGCTTACGGTCCGTGATGTTTTGTACACCGACAAGTTTGCTGGCTTCTCTACTTTTTCACAGTCAACGGAAAGCTTCAACATTTCCCGCGATACAAGGCAAGTTGTTTTGGGCTTCACGTGGCGGTTTGGCAAAGCCTACAAAACAACCAAGCATTTGGATGAAGATGCGGATGATGAAATTCAGCGGGCTACTTCTAAAGACTAAACCGCAAACGCATTTCTTGTTTTGTTTATTCAACCCAAACAGTGGCGAAAAAGTCAGGCTTTCTTAGGAGAGAGATTTACATACATAATTTTTTGTTTTGTAGTCGTAAAACCATCGGCACGAAAAAATTTTTGAAGAAGATAACCCAAGCCAAAAACACCGGCGGAAATACCAAGGTTTTTTATTCGCTTGCCCGTGGGTACCGATTGGTTGTAAAACACACCGTTCAAAGCATTCAAAGCAAAGTACCCGCCGCCGCCGAGCATGAGCAAACCGGGACCGTTGCGTTGAACGAAACTCTTTCGCTTATTCAAATAAATGCGTTTGATTTCTTGGTAGTGCAGCCCAAGAATTGTCGTTGAAATTGTATCCCGGATGAAGCCGCCGTAGTTTGTCGGTATCAGCCGAACATCATAAAGGATTATAAAAATACTGTCGTTGCAAACCGTCTTCACCGGGCCTTGCAGGTATGCGTAATCTGTAGTTTGCAAAATGATGTCGGAACCGGCGTAAAAATTTTTGACAACGCGGCCATTCTTTTTCCGCACGCTGATGTAATCGAGGCTTTGCGAAAAAGAAGTTTGTCCAAGCAAGACGAAAGACAACAAAAGCAGCGGTTTCATTCCTCCAAACTAAATGATGTCCTTTTAAGCAAAAGGTTAAAACGGAGGCCGGAAATCTGAAGGCAGAAGTTTAAAGAAATCTAATTTCCTGGCTTTCGACTTCTGGCGTCTGCCTTCTTACTTTTGTGTTATGCCGTTAAAGATTGGTATTACCGGTGGAATTGGTTCGGGTAAAACAACCGTTGCAAAAGTTTTTGAACTGCTGAACGTACCGGTGTACTACGCCGACGCGGCCTCAAAGCGTTTGTATAAAACCGATAAAGAACTGATGCAAAAAATGAAGGCTCATTTTGGCGACGATATTTACAACGAAGATGAACTGAACCGGACCAAACTTGCTTCACTGGTTTTTACCGATCCGCAAAAACTGGAATTGCTAAACAGTCTCGTTCACCCACGAACAATTAAAGATGCGTTAGACTGGCTGCAAGCTCAAACAGCGCCTTACGTAATTAAAGAGGCCGCCCTGCTTTTTGAAAGCGGTTCGGTAGCAGAAATGGATTTTGTGATTGGCGTTTATGCGCCACAACACCTGCGCATAAAGCGGGCCATGGATCGTGATAAAACAACGAGAGACGAAGTAATCAACCGCATGATGCGTCAGATAGACGAAGGGCTGAAAATGAAGCTTTGCGATTTCGTCATTACGAATAACGAACAAGAACTTGTGTTGCCACAAGTTCTTCGCCTGCACGAAAAATTTTTGTCAGCGGCTCTCGAACCTCGTGCTATTTCAGCCTTTCCAACGCGGTCTTAATTCGCTCAAAGCCCTTCTCAATATTGGGTAAACTGTTGGCAAAAGAAATGCGGATGCAATGATCGTCACCAAACGCAGCACCCGTAACAGTTGACACGTGGCCTTTGTTCAACAGGTACATTGAAAGATCATCGGCATTTCGGATAAGGTCGTCGCCGTCTTTTTTGCCGAAATAAGAATCAACGCAGGGAAAGGCATAGAAAGCACCGTCAGGTTCGGCAAACCGGAAGCCTTCAATGCCATGCATCAATTCCATCACCCGCTTTCTTCTTTTCACAAACTCTTCAACCATTTTGTGCGTTGCGTCAAGCGGTGCGGTTAATGCGGTGATGGCCGCACGTTGCGTAACGGCGTTTGTGCCCGATGTAAATTGTCCTTGCAACTTATCGCAAGCCTTTGCAATCTCCACCGGCGCGGCCATGTAACCAAGCCGCCAGCCGGTCATGGCAAAACCCTTACTTAAACCGTTTATGATAATGACACGGTCTTTCAATTCTTCGTGCCCGGCAATGCTGTAATGCCGGCCTGAATAATTGATGTATTCGTAAATCTCATCGGAGATGATAGCCACCTGTGGATGACGGCTGAACACTTCTGCCAAAGCGTTTAATTCTTCACCGTTGTAAACCGCGCCGCTTGGATTGCAGGGCGAGGAAAACATAAATAGTTTTGTTCTGGCGGTGATGGCCGCCTCCAGTTCTTCGGGAGTTATTTTATAGCCGTTTTCCAGCTCGGTCTTAATCAGCTTTACTTTCCCGCCCGCCAATTGCACAAGCGCAGAATACGTAACCCAGAAAGGCGTGGGAATGATCACTTCATCGTCCGTGTCCACAAGGCTCAGAACCGCATTGGCAAGGCTTTGTTTTGCCCCTGTGGAAACAACGATATTCTCCGGTTTATACTGAAGATTGTTGTCGCGTTGCAGCTTGTGACAGACTGCTTCGCGAAGATCAAGAAAGCCCGCTACCGGCGTATAGTGGCTCCAATTGTCGTCAATGGCTTTTTTAGCGGCTTCTTTAATGTGTTCCGGAGTATCAAAATCAGGTTCGCCCAAACTAAGGTCAACAATGTCCAATCCTTTTGCCCGAAGTTCGCGGCCCAGTTTGGCCATGCGCAGGGTTTCGGGTTCGCTAAAACGGTTTAGTAAAGAAGATAGTTCCATGCTTAAACGCAAATTATTACACGAATTACACAAATTTTTGCGTAATCCTTATTAGTTATTCTTATGCGCATGGGACGATACCGCTAAAATTAATCGCTGATTTTTTGAAGACAGTGCTGAAAACCAGTAAGCAAGCGGGTTCCTTGCGAAATGTTGGAGTGAAGATTAACCGCGGAAAACAGTACGGGCTGATCGGTATTTCAAGAGGCATACGCTAAAATATCGCCAAAATACTTTGAACGGGCTTTTTCGGGAGACAGAAAGGATTATTGTTCGGCCTTGAAGTATGCCCTAAAAATATATCTTTGCCCACTCTTAAAAATGATGTACGTCGTTTGAACTGCCGTCCGTAGTTTGAAACAACGGGTAACAAAAAATCTGTGTTTATGCAATTGAAAGGCCTCATCCGCTTTTTTACGATTCTGCTGATTATCTACTCCGTCTATGAGCTTTCTTTTACGTGGGTGGTTCGTGGCCACGAGAAAAAAATGGAGGCCAAAGCCAAACAGTTTGTGAACCTGAATTATGCCAGTGCCGATCAGGCCACCAAAGACCAGGCTTACAAAGACCGCCTCCGCCGCTTGCTCGACAGCACCAAGGATGAAAACATTCACTTTGGCGTTACAGGGCCTATCTCCTACCAAAAAGCAAAAGAAGAAGAGTTGAATCTCGGTCTCGATCTTCAGGGCGGTATTAACGTAACGCTGGAGGTAGAATTACAAGGGCTGATTCGCTCAATGGCCAACAACAGCAAAGACGCCAACTTTTTAAAGGCTCTTCAAAACGCCGAAGCCCGCAAGGCCAACAGCAGTGCCGATTATGTTTCCTTGTTTGTAGAAGAATATAAAAAAGTGGCCGGTGCCGATGCGCCGCTTGCGCCACTTTTTGCCGCAGCAAGTGCCGGTAAAATCGGGCCTAAAGACAGTGATGACAAAGTGATTGCTGCTATCCGCACCGAGGCAAACGACGCCTTCGAACGTACGCTTCACGTATTGACTACGCGTATTGACCAATTTGGCGTAGCGCAACCCAACATCAACCCAAACAAAGACAAAGGCATTATTACCGTTGAACTTTCTGGCGTAAACGACGAAAGCGACGTTGAGCGGGTACGCAAACTTTTGCAATCTTCGGCCAACCTTCAATTTTGGTTAACGTACAAGTTTGAAGAGTACGCTGCGGCTCTTGACCAGGCAGGGAAAGCATTGGCTTTAGAACAATCCGGTGGTACCAAAGCAATAACGTCCGCTACCGATACAACCGGAAAGAAGGCAGGTCTTGATTCAACAACGAAGAAGAATGATTCCAACGCCGTCGCTAAGGCTAATGCTGACACGGCAGGCGGCATGAATCCACTTGCCAAATTAATTAAGTCTACGCGGCACGGACTGGGCTTTTCCGTTAACGATACGGCCATTGTTCGCGAATACCTTAACAGCGATGCCGTCCGCCGCACCTTCGTTCAGGCGGGTTTGGCCGACGCGCAGTTTGCCTTTGGCATTCCGGCCCGTGGTGAAAACGGCAAATTGGAAAATACCGTTCCTCTTTACGTTTTAAAAACGAACAATACAGACAAGGCGCCAATGGAAGGCGACGTAATTGTGGATGCACGCCAGGGCTTTGACCAGATGAGCAACAACCCGAACGTGAACATGGAAACCAATGCCATTGGTAATACGAAATGGGAGAGGTTGACGAAAATTTCTTACGACGAAAAACGACCCATCGCCATTGTGCTGGATAACGTTGTTTTATCTGCGCCTACGGCCAACAACGGTCCCATTACCGGTGGCCGTACGGAAATCACGGGTGATTTTTCCTTGCAGGAAGCACAAGATCTGGCCAACCTTTTGAAAGCGGGCAAGTTTGCCGCACCGGCCAAGATTGTGCAATCGCAAGTGGTTGGTCCGACGCTTGGCGCTAACGCCATTCACGGTGGTTTCCTAGCCTTTGGAATTTCTTTCCTTGTCATCTTCTTGCTGATGTTGATTTACTACAACACTGCCGGATGGGTAGCCAATATTGCTTTGATCTTAAACTTGCTTTTCACCATTGGTGTATTGACTGGTTTAGGCGCAACACTGACGGCTCCGGGTATCGCCGGTTTGGTACTGACTATCGGTATGGCGGTTGACACCAACGTAATTATTTACGAACGCATAAAGGAAGAACTCACCAAGGGCAAAGGTTATATTCCCGCGGTGAACGAAGGCTATAAACGTTCGCTGCCGCCGGTACTGGACGCACACGTAACCACCTTGCTCACAGCCATCATTCTCTTCTCGTTCGGCCTGGGTCCGGTAAGAGGTTTTGCAACGACGCAAATCATCGGTATTCTCCTCTCCCTGTTCTGCGGCATTCTTGTTAGCCGTTGGGTGACCAATTGGTTTACTGATAAAAAGCGCCATCTTGAGTATTTCACGCCCATCTCCCGCCGCATTCTGAAGCACCCTACGTACAAATTCATCCAGTACCGCAAGATTGCTTACGGCATTTCAGTAGTGGTGCTGATTTTGGGTATCGCTTCCATCTTTAACGGCTTCCATCAGGGCGTAGAATTTAAAGGCGGCCGCACCTTTATTGTGCGTTTCAACGAGCCGATGACAGGCAAGGTTGAAGGTGTGCGCCAGGATCTTGAAAAAGCCTTCGGCGATTCATCGAGCCTCGTGATCAAAACCATCGGTGCCAGTAACCAATTGGACATTACGACATCTTACCAGATTGACAACACTTCTCAAGCGGCGGATTCTATCGTAGCCGCGAAACTGTTGCAAGGCCTTGGAAAATACATTCCCGCAACAACGAGCTACCAACAGTTTATGCAAAACAACATAGTGGGTAAAACCACGGTGTTGCCAACCATTTCAGATGACCTGAAAAGCGGTGCGAAATGGGCTACCTTCTGGAGCCTTGTCATCATTGCGCTGTATATCTTTATTCGCTTCCGCGACTGGCGTTATTCACTCGGTACAATCTTTTCCTTGTTGCACGACGTATTGGTAACGTTGGCGGTGTTCTCTTTCTTAAAGAACGTGGTGCCCTTCCCGCTCGAACTTGACCAGCACTTCATTGCAGCCGTGTTAACTGTAATTGGTTTTTCGATGAACGATACTGTTATCGTATTTGACCGGATTCGCGAGTACAGCCGGCAGATGGTAGGTGCGTCGAAAGAAACGGTGATCAATAAAGCCATCAACGACACGTTGAGCCGTACCATTATGACCTCGTTGACGGTTTTCCTGACCATCTTGATTCTGTTCTTAGTGGGCGGCGAAGTCACCAAAGGTTTTGCCTTTGCCATGTTGATTGGTGTAATTACGGGTACGTATTCGTCTATCTTCGTGGCTGCGCCGATTTTGGTTGACTTGGGTGGCAAACGGGCCTTGGGCAGCGACGAACCAAAAGCACCCGAAAAGACGGTAACAAAAGCAAAAACACAAAAGGTTTAATTGTTTTCACGATTGCTTGCTAACAAAAGTCCCGCGATTTCTGCGGGACTTTTTATTTGTGGTTTGCAATGCACAAGATTCTACTTGCTTAATAATTAGGCTTTTGCTTGGCAGTACCTTTTGCCTGATTTGTGAGCTTTTGTACTGCCGATTTATGCATAATTGCCGCGCTTAAAGCACCTTGAAGAGAAACGTTGAATAGCGTCAAAGCGTTAAGTCAAAGGTTGACGCTGGGCTGGCTAGCGAGAGACAAATACGGAAGGAATTAAATGCAGAAGGTTACTCGTGCGCTGCCAATACCGGTACGGCATTTTTGTACACCAGCTTTTGCGTATTGGTGCCTTTGATCAGCGTACTTAAATAACTGTGCTTTCGGGGAAAGGTTAATACAAGATCAACCTCTTTATCACTTATGAATTGATCAAGACTTTCGGCAAAGTTGTTAGTGGTAATAAAATGAAATTCGGGATGATAGTCGTTGAACATTTCCGCCAGTTGGTTGCGTTGATCCTGTAATTCGTCGTTCAACGTAACGTAAATTTTGGGGTTTACGTGTACAATGTGCAATTGCGGGCGAAAGATGTCCAGCACTTTCTTCACCTTGTTTAGCGGAATGGTTTTGTCCACGTCTTTAAAGTCCGACGCAAGAGCCACTGTTTTTACGTCGTTGTAAAAATAGCCGTAAGGAATTACCATTACCGGGCAGGAACCCTGCGCCATCATCTGCAAGGAATAACTGTCTTCAAAAAATTTCACCCGGTCGCTTACCGACATAACAACAAGACTTGCATCTTCCTTGTTAATCAGCCGCGTTAAATAATAAACAAGGCCATTGCCTTTTTCGGCAAGGCAACGGATTTTGACGATGCTGCTTCCCAGCAGGGCGTCTTTGATTTTTTGCAAATTTTCAATCACGTCTTTTTCCTCGCTCTCATTAAGATATAAATGATACAGAACGAGGTCAGCGCCGTAAATGCCGGTGAGCATTTTGGACGCAAAAGAAGCGGCGTTGATGGACTGTGCGGAGAAGTCAACCGGTACAATGACGGTCATGATTTTAGGTTTTGTTTCAACTGCAAAACTTTGTTATTTAAAAGAAGCGTTTTATGAAAAGCCTCAAGCCCTGTGCTGATTTGCATCAGTCTTGAACGTTTAACCGGCCGGAACCGGCTTCGGCTAAAACCGCGGCAACTCTATCCCGCAACCGTTATATTTGCTCCCTTCAAAAACAAAAACACCTTGCGATTAAAATCTTTGGAGATAAAAGGCTTTAAAAGTTTTGCCGACAAAACACAGGTGAATTTCGACGAGAACATCACCGGCATTGTGGGCCCGAACGGTTGCGGCAAAAGCAACATCGTGGACAGCATTCGCTGGGTGATTGGCGAACAGAAAATTTCGCACTTGCGTTCCGAAAATTTAGAAAGTCTGGTGTTCAACGGCTCCAAAACCCGCAGTGCCAGCGGTTTGGCCGAAGTGAGTCTGACCTTTGAAAACACGCGGAACCTTTTGCCCACGGAATTCAACACCGTGACCATTACCCGCAAGTTTTATAAAAACGGTGAAAGCGAATACCGCCTCAACGACGTGCAATGCCGCCTGAAGGACATACAGAATTTGTTTATGGATACCGGCGTTTCCACCGACAGTTACGCCATCATTGAATTGGGCATGGTGGACGATCTGATTAAAGACAAGGACAACAGCCGCCGCCGCATGTTGGAACAAGCCGCGGGCATCTCCATTTACAAAACAAGAAAGAAAGAGGCAAAGCAAAAACTTGATGCCACCGAACAAGATTTAGCCCGCATCGAAGACTTGCTTTTTGAAATCAACAACCAATTAAAATCCTTAGAGAACCAGGCGAAAAAAGCGCAGAAATATTACGAGATAAAAAAAGAATACCGCGAAGTCAGCATTGAATTGGCAAAGGCGGCACTCGAAGGCTTTAATCTCACGTACAAAGAACTGAACGAAAAGCACGAAGAAGAAACCGACAAGCGCATTGCTCTGGAAGCAGAGATTGCTACCGAAGAAGCATCCCTTGAAGGCGAACGGGTTGGTTTCATTGAAAAGGAACAGGAACTTCACACCTTGCAACAATCGTTTAACGACCTCGTGCAAAACCTTCGTACGAAAGAAAACGAAAAAAATCTTGCTACCCAACGTTTACAATACCTGCGCGAACGCGAAGAAAATCTCTCAGCCTTTCTGAACAAGGCCGAAGGCCAAATCACCGGTCTTGAGGAAAGCATTTCGTTCACACAGAAGCAAATCACTGACGAAAGTGAAGTGTTGCAAAACCTCGCGAAGCAACTGGAGGAATTCCGGTCCCAGGTGGACGCGAAACGAAGCGTGGTGGACGAAAGACGCACAGTGCTGAACAACCTCCGCACCTCGCATCAGCAAGTGCAGCGCAGCCAGTTTGACGCGGAAAAAAAAGTGGCGGTGGCCGATACGTCCATTCAAAACCTGCAACGCACCATCTGGCAT
Source organism: Flavisolibacter ginsenosidimutans (assembly GCF_007970805.1). Lineage (GTDB taxonomy): Bacteria > Bacteroidota > Bacteroidia > Chitinophagales > Chitinophagaceae > Flavisolibacter > Flavisolibacter ginsenosidimutans. Next base: position 1,056,944 of record NZ_CP042433.1, read on the forward strand.
TTGGAAGAAGACAAGGCGAACAGAGAAGACCAGATTGCAAGCCTGCAAACGGCCAAAGAAGAAAAGGCAGAAAGCCTCGCATCCAAACAAACCGATTTGGAGCAATTGCAACAGCACCACAACAATACCAAAGAGCAGATTTTGCAAACGCAGTCAGTATTGGAAAGATTGCGTTCCGAACTGGCAGTCGAAACAAGGAAACTTGACGCGAAAAAGAACGAACACGATCTTTTAAAAAGCCTCATTGATTCAATGGAAGGCTATCCGGAAAGCGTGAAGTTTTTGCACAACAATAAAAACTGGAACCACACGGCGCCCATTCTCTCCGACATCATTTACGTGAAGGAAGAATACCGTGCGGCGCTTGAAAACGTGCTGGAACCTTACCTGAATTATTACGTAGTGAACAACCTGCTGGAAGGTTTGCAGGCGGTTCATTTGTTGGACGAAGCAAAAAAAGGCAAGGCTAACTTTTTCCTGTTGGACAAAGTGCAGAACCAGGATTCGCGGGAAGAAACGGATTTATCAGGAAACGGTCACACGCCTGAAGGGACAATTCCTGCAATGAATGTGATTGAAGTAGAAGACGCCTATCGTCCGTTGGCCGAAAAACTCTTGGGCAATGTTTTCATTGCTGATGACGAAGCGGCTTTGGAAAGCAGCAACGGCGCGGTGGTTTTGGAACGCCACGGCAAATACGTAAAAGGACAATACACGTTGAAAGGCGGAAGCGTCGGACTGTTTGAAGGAAAGAAAATTGGCCGCGCAAAGAATCTTGAAAAACTTCGCGGCGACATTGCGGCGCAGCAAATAATTGTGGACGATTTGTCTGCGCAAATTCAGGCACGCCACAACGAAGTGATTGCTTTTAATGCCGATTTGAAAGAAGCGGCCATCAAGCAAACCGAAAGAGAAATTCAACAGGCCAATAATGAATTGTACGGCTTGCAAAACAAGCTCGAAAACCTGCAACATTCGCAGGCCACCGCGCAAAACCGCATCGAAGAATTAGGTGAGCAATTGGAAAACACAACGCTTTCCATTCAGAACGTTCGAACCGAATTGACGGACTTGAACGAATCACTAGCACAGTTTGCAGCGGATTTGCAAGGTGCTGAAGAAGGCTACCGCGCTGTAGAACTTGAGTACAACGAAGTCAATGCGCAGTACAACAATTTGAACCTGCAGCTTACCCGCGAACAAAGCAAGATCAATTCACTGAAACAGGAACTTCAGTTCAAGAGCAATCAATTGAACGATCTGCGTGTGCAAGTGGAAACAAACACCGCGCAGTTAAAGCAAACGGCCGAAAACATTTTGCAATCGGAAGAAGATTTGTCAGCCGTTGAAGAAGGATTGCACGAACTGATGCGCCGCCGTCAAAACGAAGAACAAACGTTGAACGAAGCCGATCAAGCTTATTATAACCTTCGCAACCAACTCAGTGCAAAAGAAAGCGAGTTGCGGCACAAGGTGAAAGAAAAGGAAAACATCGAGCATTTGCTTGCCGCCATCAAAGACAAGCTGAATGATTTAAAACTTCAATTGGCGGGCACGAAAGAACGCCTGAACGTAGAATTTAAAATTGCCATCGAAGACATTCTCGACGAAGCACGAACCTCGGAAACAGCGCTAGAAGATTTGCAGGAGAAGGCCGACAAAATGAAGAAGCGTTTGGAGAATTTTGGCGAAGTGAATCCCACGGCCATCGAAGCCTTTGAAGAAATGCGCAAGCGTTACGAATTCATCGTGGAGCAAAAGAACGATCTCGTGGACGCGAAGCAAAGCCTGATGCAAACCATTGCCGAAGTGGAAAGCACGGCCAACCAAAAATTTCTCGATACGTTTAACCAGGTGCGGGAAAACTTCATCCGTGTTTTTAAAACCTTGTTCACCGACGACGATCAGTGCGACCTTGTTTTGGAAAATCCAGACAATTTACCCGAAACCGGCATTGACATCATGGCAAAGCCAAAAGGAAAGCGGCCAAGTTCTATCACGCAGTTGAGTGGTGGCGAAAGAACCTTAACAGCCACTGCCCTGCTCTTTGCCATTTATCTCATCAAGCCTGCGCCGTTTTGTATTTTGGATGAAGTGGATGCGCCGCTCGACGACGCCAACGTAAGCAAGTTCACCAACATGATCCGCGAGTTTTCGAACAACTCGCAGTTCATCATCGTTACGCACAACAAAACCACCATGAGCGCTGTGGACGTGATTTACGGTGTTACCATGCAGGAACCCGGCGTAAGCCGCTTGGTGCCGGTGGATTTCCGGAGCTTGAATTAAAACCCTGTCCCTAAAGGGAACTTAGGTCGCATAAACTTTTTGATTAAAGAAAGCCGTTAAGGTTGTCCTTTTCTTTTGTGTATTCATCCGCATTGCTACTATTGAACTTTTGTTGCGTCGCACGCTTGTAGGTTCCGTTAGTCTATTCGGCAACGGACACAAGCTCTAATTAGAACTGCCGCACGAATTTTTCGATCGCTCCATCCGCAGCAATACTGCCTGTGTACAAGACGAGTGTATCGCTCTTGATGTCTAAACCAGTTCGGAATGTTGTGTTGTTGTCGAAAATTATAAAGCAAGGTGCTTCATAACCTTGAACTTCAGATTTGATTAAGGAGTACGTTCCGCTTTTTACCAACCTGTTGCTGTCGTAACGTTCATACGTCGAAGTCGAAAATTTCCAAACATTTCCATTGCCCGGAGCATAATCGGGTTTGAAACCGGGCGGAGGAAAACTGCTGTAAACCTTCCTCAATTCCCAATTGCCGCGAAGTCGAAAATCTAAGACAGACACAACGTTCTTCCGGCACGCCTGCAAAAAAAAGATGACGGGAAACACAGCGGACAACAATACTATTTTTTTCATGGAACGAAGTTTCTTGCCCTGACAATTAAAACACAGCAAGCGTTGCAAGTTCAACGAATTTTTTAATAAGCATCTTGCTTCACCAGCCTTACCCACCACGGCAAACGGTTCAATTTTATGGCTGCGTATTTTTCTTCCTTCGCACCAAACGAGCTGTAAAAAAACTGCAGGTTGCGGACGTCGCTGCCCTCAAAATCGAGCAACAAATCTTGTCCCGCATGGTCTTTAATGAAAGCATCTATCAAGGCATGAGAAGCGCCGAGTGTGCGGCCGTTCGGATGATTGCCTACAAGGATATAATAAGCCCTGTTGTTTGAGAAAAGAAAAACGGCTGAAGCAAGGAGTTCGTCCTTTTGCGAAACCACGCCGTACGTTTTCGCCATGCCTTTTTCATCCAAGAGTGCAAACAAATTTTTGAAGTTTTCAAGACCCTTCTCCGTAGCCTTTTGCGCCTGGAGTTTCGCCAGCGCAATAATTTCGTCAATCAAAACATCCGTCTTAACACAACAACCATAACGCAAACTTTTTTTGACATTACGGCGAACGTTCTCGCGGTATGCTTTGTACAAATCCTCATACGTTTTATTTAGCGAGAGGACGTAATTGCTCCGTTCGTAAAGCGGGTAGCCTTTTACCGCAAAAAGGTTTTGCTGGTTGAAAGAAATATCCCAGAACTCAAATTTTTTCGGAACGGCATTTAAAAAATCTTCAAAAATATCTACGCTCAATTCCTTACTGAACACGCCCAACTGCGCCGTTAAAAAAGGATAATACAAATAGGTAATGCCCCATTTTTTTCGCCAGGGCAAAGGCATGACCGCTTCGTAATCACCAAGCACCAGCGCATCCCAGTTATCCGTCATCGCATCAAGGTAGAAACTGTACGCATAAATCAATCCGTTGACTGAAGACGCAATACAGGCGTTCCATTTTTCATCGTTCACGTCGCGGCGCTGCAGGTATGTAATCTTTAACGCCTGCATCAAAATTCCAGTTCGCGGTTAAGTTTTTTCAAATCCTTATTGAAGAAATTAATGCTGAAGGAAATTGTTTTCAAGAAACGGTTGTTGGGAATGGTGGACTTGAAATAATCGCGGTAAACGTTGCTGTAAAAAAGCGGAACGTAAATATTTACCGTTTCGTAAAAGAGCGGTATCTGCAAACCGAAGTCAAACAAAAAACGGTCGGCATCAGCATTCTTGTTCCAGGCTTCGGCGTAGGTGCCAACATCGGCAAAAACCCGCAACGGAATTTTCACCGGAAGCACCGAAAGCGGGTTAATTTTTTGCGGAACCGTGCTCACAAAATTCGCGGTCATCAGCCAATCGTCGGTTTTGCCAACCTTGCTTGCCAGCAAATCCGTGCGCACTTTAAAGGCGCCGTCACGAATCATGATTTGTTGATTGGACAAACCGTCGAACTTGTTGCGGCCGATAAAATAATCGCTGTAGGTATAATCTTCGTAACCTTTCGGTCCGGTCATGTTTAAATAATAACGGTCGTTTGCAAACTGCTTTTGAATTGTTTTCTCGCCTAGATAAAAAAACTTGCCGGCAAAAAAGCGAACGTTCAGTCCTCCGCTTTTGGCGTAATTGAAAAAATAATTTGCGGTCAGCATTGTGCGAACGAAATCTTTGGCTTGCTCCGCCTGCAACGCTACATCAAACGGATAAAGAGCGCGGAGGTCCCGGTAAACAAACTGCAATTGGTTCAGATACCGGTTTGTCCAGGGTGTGCTGTAGTTAAATTTCACAACCGTATCGGTTGGCCTTTTAATGCTATCAACAGCGATGTGCAGGTTTTGTTCGTTGATCAGAAATGTTTTCCATTGAAGATGTTTTGTCACCGTGCTTCTCGGGTCTTTTTCTTTGAACGTAAAACGAAGGCCTGGAACCAACTTTACAAAACGCATTTTGTATTTGTTGTTGTCTTCGTCCTTGAATTCATCCATTGAAAACGAAGAGGCATTCAAAAAAATATCCGTCTTACGAACAAATCCATCGGAACGAACGGCATAATTCAGTTTGCCCAAACCTACAAGGTTGTTGCTGCCTGTCGCATACATCGGTATCGCAAGAAAATTTAACGCAACCGTTGGTGAACCATAATTTGTTGCCAAGCCTCCGATCATCAATTTATCAAAAACATTAAAGCCTAAGGACGGCGAAACGATGATTGAGTTTTTTGTAGGATTGAGCGTATAATTTTTTATGGCGTTTTTCTTCAACGGAAAAATAACCGTTGTTCCTTTTAAATTGTTGTTTGAAAGAACGCCTTTTGTCTTTAACTGTGCAAACAGGTTTTCCGTCTCAGCGGCACCCAATTTATCCGCTACAATTTTTTTGAAATCTTCGGGTTGCGGATGCTTAAACTTCCACAGCGAAAAGTATTGATGCATCATCTCGCGGAAAGTATCCCTACCCAATTTTTCTTCCAAACTTTTCATCCACTCCGCCGTTTTGTGATAAGCCACCAGGCCGTAATTGTACTCACTGAATTTTTCGGAAGGCGTTTCAATGGGTTGATCAGTTTTGTTGGTGGCCTTTGCTTGAAAAGCCAGTTCCATCAGCTTCGGTTGCTTGCCGTATTTCTGTTCAATGTATTTGTCTTCGTAAAAAGAATTGATGCCTTCGTCCATCCACGGATGATCTCTTTCGTTCGTGGCAAGCAAACCGTAAAACCAGTTGTGGCCTAACTCGTGTGCAATCACATCGTCAAGCGCCTGCGCGGAAGAAGATGGAGAAATAACGGTGATGGTGGGATACTCCATACCGCCGCCAAAACTTTGCGGGCCTTGCACCACAGAAGCAACGTTGTAAGGGTATTCGCCCACTTCCGCTGAATAAAAACGCAAGGCTTCTTTTGCGTACTGCACACTGTTCTTCCAAATATTTTTTTGCGAAGGCGTGTAATAAGAAGACACATTTAAAGTTCGGCCGGCAGTTAAGTTCAATGTGTCGCTGTTGACAATAAAATTCTTGTCCGCAAACAGGGCAAAATCGTGTACAACGTTTGTTTGTTTAAAGTGAAGTGTTTTTGTTTCTTGCCCCGATATTTTTTTTGCAACCGTGATTGCCGGTTTCGACGTTATTACTCTTCTTTTATTAACCGGTGTTTTGCTTTTTGCTATTTCTGGTATTGAATAATTCGCACGGTTTTTCAGCCATTCTTTTTCTTCAGCGTCTTGCAATTCGCCGGTGGCCGCCACCACGTAATCTTTTGGCAGCGTGACGCGGACATCATAGCCGCCAAACTCGCTGTAAAATTCTCCCTGGTCTAAGTAAGGCATCGGGTGCCAGCCGGCCTTGTCGTACACAGCGGGTTTGGGATACCATTGCGTGATTTGAAAGCTCTCACCATCATAACCGCCGCGTGAAAAATTAAACGGAAGCTTTACGTGAAAAGGCGTGGTAACGTTGATTTGCCCACCGGGAAGCAAGGGCGTGGAAAGAAGCACTTTGATGACATCAATGTATTGCGGATGATCTTCGGTTGTTGCGGTTGTTCCGTCTATTTTAAAATCGAGGCGGTTGATGTAGCCTCGTTGTTCTTTATTGGAAAAATAAAACCGGGTATTGCCGTTTTGTAGCAGTTGATCGCTGAAAGCCGTTCGATCGTTTTTATAAGCATTGGGCCAGAGATGAAACCAGATAAAGTGAAGCGTGTCGGGCGAATGATTGGTGTAAAGAATGCTTTCAAAACCATCAAGCGTTTTTTCTTTGTCGTTCAGCGAAACGTCAATGGTGTAATCGGCTTGCTGCTGCCAGTACGATTGAGAACGAGCAATGGTCAACAAGCAATTGGCAAGGAGAAAAATGAAGATTTTTTTCACCGGGCAAAAATAATGTCTCAATTCAGCACTTGTCAAACAACTTGAAAAAGTACGAACGGCAGGACTACGTTTGGCTAAGCGCCTTATTTTTGGCGAGCATTGCAACGGTGCTTGTTAAGGACTCCTCAAATAACGTTTTGATTGTAACCTTTGGGCGGTCTTTTGCTTTTAATGAATAAACCACAAACCATGACTAAACTTTACGCACTTCTTTTTGCATCCGCTTTCTTTTTTTCTGCCTGTAAAACCGCAAGCAAATCGTACGACAAAGGAGATTACGACGAAGCCGTTGAACTAAGTGTAAAAAAGCTTCAAAAAAATTCTTCCGATGCTGAAAGCAAAGACATCCTGAAAAGCGCTTACGTCTTTGCGGTGAACCGGCATGAAGATGCCATACGCAATCTTTCCACAAGCAACAACGACAACCGTTACGAAGCCATCCTGAACGAATACAACGAGCTTCAGGATTTGTACAATGCTGTTCAACAATCGCCGGCGGCAGCGGCTTTGGTTAATGCCCGCAATTACAGCGACTACGTGCAAACCTATCGCGACAAAGCTGCCGACGTGCATTTGGCCGCTGCTGAAAGATGGATGAGCGAAGGCACCAAACAAGCCGCCCGCAACGGTTATTACGAATTTGTCCGTGCCTTACGCTTTCGCGATAACGCCGTTATCCGTGCCAAACGCGACGAAGCTTACAATGCCGCCGTGATAAAAATTTTAATTGTTCCCATTCAAAACTATCGTGGCTACAATTACAGCAGCAGTTACCAGTTGCAGCAATTTCAGAACGAAGTGATGCGCACACTTGCGTTCAACATGAACGACAATTTTGTAAAGTTTTATTCCGAATGGGACATGCAAGGCGCCCGGATTGAACCCGACCAAATTTTGGAGATGAACCTGGGCCGCATTCGCATCGGGCAGCCTTACGATCAAAGCAGCCGCCGCGAAGTATCGAAACAAGTTGTGGTGAAAGAAATTGTTTACAAAAAAGATTCCGTTGTGAAGGAATACGGAACTGTAAGAGCGACGATCACTTCTACCAAACGCTTGCTGGTATCGGAAGGTGATTTGTACCTTTTTCTGCGCGACCCAAGCGGAAGAATTTTGTGGACAGATCGCTTTACCGGCGAACACCGTTGGCAAACCGAGTTCGCCACCTACACCGGCGACGAAAGAGCCTTGAGCGAAAGCGACAAAGCTTTGCTGAACAAAAACAAACATTACGATCCGCCTCGTGAAGAAGAGATTATGGCGGAACTGTACCGGCAAATTCAAACCGATTTGTCGAACCGCTTGCGGAATTATTTCAGCCGGTTTTAGTCCGCCTGAACCGTGACTTGACGAGATTTTGAGGATTAGGAGGAAATAAAAACAATCTTATAAAGCAAGAGTCGTTCGGTGATGAACGACTCTTTTATTTCCAGCAAATTCTTTTCATCCACCCAAATCACGGTTCAGACAATCACGGTTCAGACACTTCCTTCAAGACCGTTTTATCGCTGCCAGTCTCAAGGCTGTAATTCACACCTATTTTCAGTGCATAATTTTCTTTTGCATGACTTACCGGAAAATCAAAACAAACGGGATAATCAAATTCTTTGACGTGATCGTAAATAATTTCATGGACGTTTTTTCCGAACGGACGTTCCGTGTCTTTGCTGTCGGTGAAACCGCCGATGATGAGGCCTGCAAGCTTGTCGAATTTGCCCGCACGTTTTAATTGCACCAACATGCGATCAATATTGTAGAGATATTCACCAACGTCTTCTAAAAAAAGAATTCTGTGCTTTGTTTTAAGGTCCGAATCAGTCCCAATTAAATGGGCCAGCAAACTCAGGTTCCCTCCTATTAATTCAGCTTCAACCAAACCAGCCTTGTTAAATTCGTGACTAGCGGTTTCATACGTTGCGGGTTCACCTTCCAAAGCTTGTCTTAATGATTGAACAAATGGATTGTTCGCTTCGCCCTCGTTGAAAGCCGCAGCCATGGGTGCGTGCAGCGAAGCAATTTTATAATTGGTATAAAGATGCGAATGCAGCACGGTAACGTCGCTGAAGCCAATGATCCATTTCGGGTGTTTGCGGAATTTTTTAAAATCCAGGTCATCAATTATGCGGCTGGTTCCGTAGCCGCCGCGGGCACAAAGAATGGCGTCAATTTTTTTATTGTCCAGCATTTGCTGCAAGTCTTGTAAGCGTTCTTCATCGGTGCCGGAAAAATAATTTGTTGAGTTGCTGTGCGTCGTTGTGCCCATCTCAACGTTGTAGCCCCAGGCATCAAGGGTTTCAATGCAAGTCTGCATTTTTTCAACGGGCATAAAACCTGCTGGCGCAACAATGCCGATAGTATCGCCTTTCTTTAAGTACGAGGGAATAATCATACGCAAAAATTGACGCACAAATTAGGTCTTGTTGCAGCATTTCAAAAGTGGTTGGATGCTTTACGGTATTTTTGAGCCGCAGATTAACAAGATCAATAAAAGATTTCTTTGAATGGTTCTTCACCGTTCTACTGGCTTTCTGTAACAAGAATAACGGGTGAACAAGAAGAATTAGAAAGTAGAAATTAAAAACCAGAAAATTTCAATGACTCCAAAGCGATATTTAATTACTGCGGCTTTGCCGTATGCAAACGGATTAAAACACATTGGACACCTTGCCGGCGCTTATCTTCCAGCCGATATTTACGTTCGCTATTTACGGGCACAAGGCCGCGACGTGGTTTTTGTTTGCGGCAGCGACGAACACGGCACGGCTATTCCCATTCAGGCCATGAAAGAAGGCACAACCTCGCAAGCCATCATTGACAAATACCACGGCATCATCAAAGAAAATTTTGACGATCTCTCTATTTCGTTCGACATCTACGACCGGACTTCCAACCCGATTCATCACGAAACAGCACAAGAGTTTTTTACGTACCTGAACGATCGAGATGATCTGGAAATAAAAGAAAGCGAACAATACTACGACGAAGAAGCGCAAACCTTTTTGGCTGATCGCTACATTAAAGGCACTTGTCCCAATTGCGGTTTTGAAAACGCTTACGGCGATCAGTGCGAACGCTGCGGAACGTCACTCAGTCCCGATGAACTAATAAACCCGGTGAGCACATTAAGCGGAAAGCCGCCAGTGAAAAAAGCAACGAGGCATTGGTACCTGCCCTTAAATAAACACGAAGACTGGTTGCGAAACTGGATCTTGAACCAGCATCAAAACGACTGGAAAGCAAACGTGTTGGGTCAGTGCAAAAGCTGGATTGACGCGGGTTTGCAGCCACGAGCCGTAACGAGAGACCTGGATTGGGGTGTGAAAGTTCCCCTGCCCGATGCCGAAGGAAAAGTGCTTTACGTATGGTTTGATGCGCCTATTGGTTACATCAGCGCTACAAAACAATGGGCTTTGAACACGGGCAATGATTGGAAGCCGTACTGGCTGGACAAAGAAACGAAGCTGGTTCACTTTATCGGCAAAGACAATATTGTTTTTCATTGCATCATTTTCCCCGTAATGCTGAAGCTGCACGAATACATTCTCCCCGACAACGTGCCCGCCAACGAATTCATGAACCTTGAAGGCGACAAGATGAGCACCAGCCGCAACTGGAAATTGGAGATGCAAGACTATATTGATGATTTTATAAAAAAAGAGAACGGCGGTCCGCAAATGGCCGATGCCTTGCGTTATTATTTAACCACCATTCTGCCCGAAACCAAAGACAGCGAGTTTACCTGGAAAGGATTTCAGGATGCGGTAAACGGTGAATTAGTTGCGGTGTTTGCCAATTTCTTTAACCGCACGTTTGTGCTCATGCACAAGCTGACGTACGGCAAGGTGCCGAAGTTTCACAACGACATTGCCGATGCGAAGGACAAAGAGTTAATTTCCGAAATCCAAAATTCAAAAGTCCGGATTGAGCGTTTGCTCGAAGAGTACAAGTTTCGCGATGCCTTGTTTGAAGTGATTGACCTGGCCCGCAAAGGCAACAAATACATGCAGGAAAAAGAACCGTGGATTAAGGCAAAGCAGATTTATGGCGAAGGCGCTATTATTGAAGAAGCGCAGGTGCAAATTGATAACTGCCTTCATCTGTGCTTGCAGCTTTGCGCCAACCTTGCCATTTTCATCAATCCATTTTTGCCCAACACGGCAAAAAAAATGTGTCATTTAATGAAGGTGGTGGACAAGATGCTAGCCTGGGAAAATGCGGGCACGTTAAAACTATTAAGCGTCGGTTATTCGCTTCGTCCGCCGCAATTGTTGTTCCGAAAGATTGAAGACGCAGAAGTGCAATACCAAGTTGACAAATTAAGAACAATGAGCAATCAGCAAGAGGCAAACAAAAACGAAACATCTTCCGATCAATCCCAAATCGCAAATCTCAAATCAGAAATTGTTTACGACGATTTTGACAAGCTTGACCTGCGCATTGGCACCATTCTCTCCGCGGAAAAAGTGCAAAAGGCCGATAAGCTTTTAAAGCTCGAAGTGGACCTTGGTTTTGAAAAACGAACCATCGTTTCGGGCATTGCACAACATTTTTCGCCGGAAGAATTGCTGAACAAGCAAGTCATTGTTGTGGCCAATCTTGCTCCACGCAAAATGCGCGGCATCGAAAGTCAAGGCATGATTTTAACGGCGGAAGAGCCCAACGGAAAATTAATCCTGGTAAACCCGAACAACGTGGCACAAAACGGTTCCAACGTAAAATAAATGCTTTCGAGTTTTTGTGCTTCACGGTTACGTTGCCGCAAATGAAGTTGACTCATAGCTGTAAATTCCCTCAGCATTGAAAAAGATTTCTTTCCTTTTGTTGTTTCTTGTTGCCATTATTGCTGCCGGTTGCTATTACAACAACGAAGAACAGCTTTACAATTGTCCCGTTGATGCGGCTAGCACAAAGTATTCAACTACCGTTGCAAACATTTTAACGTCGTACGGATGTACCGGTTGCCATGTTGCTCCCGTGCCTTCCGGCAACATTGATCTTAGTTCCTACGCAGGTGTAAAAGTTGTAGCCGGTGATGGCCGCTTGTACGGCGCCATCACACATGCACCGGGACTGCAGCCCATGCCGCAGGGAGCAGCAAAAATGAACGGTTGCGACATCCGAAGAGTAAAAGTCTGGATTGATGCCGGCGCACCAAATAATTAAGCGGGCAACGTAACTGCGCGAATAGACGTATTTAACGAAACCGTGCCGGATGATCTATTCCGCGATTTTATCTTTAGTGTTTAATTATGAAACGTAAAATCATTTTGGGAGTCTTTCTGCTCATCGTTGTTGTGGCAGTTGTCGGCTACGCTATCGTCTTTAAGTCCAGAGGCGATATAGTTCAAGACAAACCCGATGCCGCAATAACAGCTAAAGCATTAATTGCCGCTTTTGAAAAAGATACGGCTATTGCCAGCAAACAATACATCGAAAAAGTAGTAGAAGTATCGGGCATCGTGAAAAAGATAGATACGGCTGGTGCCGTCATTTTGGGTGAAGAAAGTTCGCTTTCAGAAGTGGTGGTGGCACTGGATAAAAAGTATCATGCAAAAGATTACGAAAAGCTGAAAGCCGGAAGCAGTACCGTTTTGCAAGGCATTTGCAGCGGTTATCAGGCATCAAGTAACGATCCTAATGATCTCCTGAGCGGGTTGGGAACAACTGTTCAGTTGCGGTCGGGCGGCGTTAAAAACAAAGATTAAATTTTCTATATAAAAACAAAGACACCATGTTCAGAAAAAATCTGATTATTCTCTCTGGTCTCGTACTCTTTGCAACGGTTACAAATGCGCAAGACCGGTATTTTACAAAGACCGGGCAAATTGATTTCTTCTCGAAAGCCGCTTTGGAAGACATTGCCGCAAAAAACAATACCGTAACCGCAGTGTTGGACACTAAAAGCGGAGCCATGCAATTCAGCGTACCGATGAAAGGCTTTGAGTTTGAAAAGAAATTGATGCAGGAACACTTCAACGAGAACTACGTTGAAAGCGATAAATATCCCAAGGCTGATTTTAAAGGTGTCGTTGCCAACAATGCAGCTGTGAATTTTGCAAAAGACGGAACCTACAACGTAACGGTAAAAGGCAAGCTTACCATTCACGGTGTTACAAAGGACGTGGAAGCACCGGGAACGATCAAGGTGAACAACGGCAAGGTTGACGCAGCTTCTACCTTCAACATTAAACTTTCCGATTACAACATCTCGATTCCGGCTGTGGTGAAAGACAAGATTTCCAACTCCATTAAAATTAGCGTGGACACCCGGCTGGAACCGTTTAAAGGTTAATCCATCATGAAATCAAAACCAATCTCCCTTGTGCTGGCGACTTTTGTTGCCTTGGCCAGTCGTGCGCAAGACACTGATCTGCTGAAAGGCGTTGCCGATACAACGCCGAAAAAAGAATACGTTTACGGTGCCTTTAAATCCACAAGAGTCATCATGTCGCACAGCATTGAAATGTTGCGGCCCGGTGTGTTGGATTTTCGCATTTTGCACCGCTTTGGCAACGTGAACCAGGGAATTTCCGAATTCTTCGGTCTTGACCAGGCCACAACCCGTTTAGGATTGGACTATGGCATTTCCAACAACCTCACCGTCGGCATTGGACGCGGCACACTAAAAAAAGAAGTGGACGGATTTGTAAAATGGCGCATCATTCAGCAATCCACGGGACCAAAGTCAATGCCTTTCTCTTTGGTTGCCGTTGGCGGTTCTACTGTTGTTGGCGCACCGTGGAGCGACCCTGCGCGAAAAAATTTATTCTCATCGCGCCTTGGCTATTACGGACAGGCAGTTATTGGCCGCAAGTTTAGCGAGCGGCTTACGCTGCAACTTTCGCCGATTCTTTTACACCGCAATTTTGTAGAGCTGGCGGCCGATCCAAACGATTTGTTTGCTGCTGGTTTTGGCGGAAGACTCAAACTTTCCAAACGCGTTTCGCTGAACGTAGATTATTACTACGTGGTCAATCAAAACGACGCACGAACCGAGTTGCACAATCCACTGTCCATTGGCTTCGACATTGAAACCGGCGGGCACGTGTTTCAACTTCACTTCACCAATGCCATAGGCATGAACGAAAGGGCTTTCCTCACCGAAACTACCAACCGCTGGGGCAAGGGAGAAATTCAATTCGGCTTCAACATTTCCCGGGCTTTTCAAATAGCCAAAAAGAAAACCTAACAACAAAGTGCAAAAAGGCAAAGGCGTAAAGAAGACAATCTTCTTTACGCCTTTATTTTTTTAGAGCTACATACTTATGTGATGAAATCGCCCTGACCAGGCAAAAACGGCCAAAAACACACTTCTTTGTGCGATTGACTTCCTGTAACGGGCAAGGCAACTTTGTTGTCTAAATTTGAAAACAGTATGAAACCAAAATTCGTTTTAGCCGCTTTGTTGCTTGTTATTGCAAGCACCGCGGCAGTTGCACAAGAGCGCAAAACAATGCCTTCGCCAACGACGGTTCATTTCTCCGAAGCCTTTACTTCACTTGTGGTGGAAGATGACCTTACGGTTGTTCTTACCGAGGGTACTTCGCCGGACATTACAGTGGAAGGCGATGCAAGAAGCGTAATGACCAAAGAAGTTGACGGTAGTCTTTTTCTTTCCATTCGTGGCGTTCATGTGCCCGGGCAAACAATTGTGTATGTGCCCGCAAGCCTTCTTTCAAGGGTATATATGAACGGCACGGGAACCTTGCGCTCGGCCACTACTTTGCAAAACCGCAAACTGAAGATTATTCTGAGCGATGAAGCAAAGGTTCGTGTGAAAAGTACGGGCAACGTTAGCGTTGAAACCTGGAACGAAATTGATTTTGTAAAAGGGCGATAGGCTCGTTAAGAACGGGAAGCAAAATGCCGGTTTATGCCGGCATTTTTTGTGCCATTCGCAGAGATTTTTTATGAACCATATCCCGGAACATCGATTGAGCTTTTCGTACAGTTTACCCTGAGTTTGCCAAAGGATTGCACTCCTGTGCGTTTTGTTCGCTGGGCGGCAATAAAGCAGTTGAGTAAAGTTCCGAACGTACAAGTGTGCGTCGCAACGGAAGTTGAGCAGGATGACAAAAGCCGGTTACATAAATGGGCCTTTTTCTTACACAGAAAAAACTTGTAACCTCCCCTTTTCAGCCGGCGTCTTATTCTTCAGAACGGCTTTTAAAAAAAATCCTGCATTCGCTGTAACCCGGGCAAAACAAACGTCGTCAGATGAAGCAGAACACCAGAAAGCCGAAACCAAAATACTCATCACAATAAAAAAACATTTTATGCAAGGCGCAGAAGTTTTAGTTCCCATCACCATTTTTGCCGGCGGATTTGCCATGATCTTTGGCATTGTTTACCTGAAAACGAGAGAGAATCTCGCCATGGTTGAAAAGGGAATGAACCCAAAACAACGCTACAACAGTCCCGCACCGTTTAAAAGTCTCAAACTTGGCTTGTTGCTTTTGGGTGCTGGCCTCGGATTGCTGACCGCTTATCTTATAGATACGAACGTATTGAGAAATGGCAACGACTCGTATCATTATCAGCACAACATCCCATTCCTTTATTTTTCGCTTATAGCCGTTGGCGGAGGTTTGGGTTTGATTGCCTCCTACTGGACCGAGAAAAAGGAGTACGACCGCAACCGTAACTTACCCGAATAAACGAGTCATTAAATAAAAAAGGCCAGACTGAAGTCTGGCCTTTTTTATTTAGCTGGGATGAAAATTGCAGTGCGTGAACCATGGAATCGAAGACTTTTGATGTGGTTATTATTGGCGCCGGTGCCGCCGGTTTGATGGCTGCCCTTGAGATAGTTTTAACGGGTAAATCCGTGGCAGTAATTGAAGCAAAAGAAAAAGCCGGCGGACGAATTTTTACCTTTCACAACGACGATGGTTATCCGGTAGAGTTAGGCGCTGAGTTCGTACATGGAAACCTGCCAATCACAAAAGAATTGTTGAAAAAAGCCGGTATAAAAATCACTCCTGTCCGCGGCAGCATTTGGCAGTATAAAGACGGACGATTGGCCGAGCAGGAAGATTTCATTGACGATTATTCCGACCTGGAGAAAAAGTTTAAAGAACTGAGTCAGGACATTCCGGTTGCTGAATTTCTTTCAGCTCATTTAGCCGGTGCTAAGTACGAGGAATTGCGGTTTTCGTTGAAAAATTACGTGGAAGGATATTATGCTGCTGATCTAAACAGGGCAAGTACGTTTTCGTTGCGTAACGAGCTGGCAAAAAGCGACGACGAGCAATACCGCATCGAAGGCGGGTATCTGCAATTGGTGAATCATCTCGAACAACGGTGCAAAGAAAACGGTGTGCAATTCTATTTTTCGCAAGCTGTGTTGCAATTGCATTGGAAAAAGAGCAACGTTGAAGCCGTCACCGTACAAAATTCTGTTCGTGCAAAAAAGGCACTGATTACTGTTTCCGTTGGCGTTTTGCAAAACGGAGGCATTGAATTCTTTCCCGCTTTGCCCGAAAAAAAATTAGCGGCGCAAAACCTGGGCTTTGGTCATGTGGTAAAAACTATTCTCAGCTTTGATGACGCTTTTTGGAAGGATAAAGAGCTTACGGCTGGGAAAGATTTAACGGATCTTAATTTTCTCTTTTCCATGGAACAAATACCAACCTGGTGGACGCAACACCCAAAGAAGCAAGCTATTTTGGTTGGTTGGCTTGGCGGCCCAAGGGCTGATGTATTTGATACGGTTAATAAGGAGAATGTCATTCAAAAAGCGCTGTACTCGCTAAGTCAAATTTTCAACATTGACGTTCTTCAGCTTTCGCAGAAATTAAAAAGCGGGCAGATGCACAACTGGTCGGCTGACCTGCATTTTTGCGGCGCTTATTCTTATGAAGTTGTTAATGGCAAAGGCTTTATGCAGACAGTTTTGCAACCTGTTGACGGCACGGTCTATTTCGCTGGTGAAGGTCTTCATCACGGTCCTGAAATCGGGACCGTTGAGGCAGCCCTGAACTCTGGCCGAGAGGTAGCTTACCAGCTGATTGCCAATTTTTAAGAACGTTCCGTTTGCAATACCGTGTCGGGCTGGTATGATTTTTCTGCGGTTTTAAAAAACGATTTATTATGAAACACAGCAGAGACAATAGCACGGGTCAGAACAAAACGGTGCCCAATACGCACAGGCCGCAGCCGCAGAATAAAGATGATATTGACAGCCGCAGCAACGAAGAGTGGGATACCAAAGGAGACGACGTAACCCACAACCGGAAAGAAAAGCAAAGCGACCGGAAGAACGTGAAGAACGATTAAGCAAAAGCCCCGCATTGAGCGGGGCTTTGTTTTGCGATAACTTCTTTCTTACTGTTTCTTCCCTTGCTTGTTGGCTTTATAACGCATATCCAAGGTTCCGTCTTTTTTAGTTGGGCCTGTTGTAGTTGTTGTTGAAGTGGTTGTGGTTTTAGACTTTTCTTTGTTGTCTTTGTAGCGCATGTCCGGCGTGCCGTCTTTTTTTGTTTTGGCCGTGGTAGTTGTAGCAGTCGTAGCTGTCGTCTTTGTTGTCGTTGTCGCTGCCTTTGGTAGAGCGGCGGTTTTCGCAGGCATCGTTTGCGTTTTTGCTTTAGTCGTCTCAACTTTTGTTTTAGTGGTTACTTGGGCTTGGGATGCGAGACCAAAAGCAAAAATGGCCATGAAGGCAAACAGGAATTTTTTCATGTTGTAAAAGTTTAAGTAAGGAAACTATTTCATTTTTCTGAAAGATGCAAGGCCTATCGCCAAGCTCTTGTTTCTTGTCGGTTAAAGCTACCTTTCTTCCATTTATTGACTGCCTGCAGTCGTTTTTAGCTTCTAACGACTTCAAGATTCTTATCGGAACAAGACCGTTACAATGAACTCGCACGACAGAAAATCAGTGAGTCCGCAATTTATAAACGGCAAGCCTAAAAATTTTTTAAAACAGTTTTGGCGCGTTTTATTGCAAGCCCTATTTTTGCTGCCCGCAAATGGCTCCGTAGCTCAACTGAATAGAGCATCTGACTACGGATCAGAAGGTTTCAGGTTTGAATCCTGACGGAGTCACAAAAGTCCCATCAACCGATGGGACTTTTTAATGACGGGCAAAAGGCAAATGATTTTCTCGATTCTTCGCCTTCGACAATGCGCCGTCAAACAGCGTAAGGTATCTTCTTTTACAACGCCTGCTTTCAAATAAACCTCGCAGCATTGATTGAAAGCAAGGCAATTCACAAAAATTTTAGTCAGCATTTCAGTAAAGAAAAAGAAAAGAAAAAACTTGTTCTTTTAACACGCTAAATGATTTTATCTGTTTATTTTACAGCAGTAATCAATCCTAAAACAACCTCAAAACCTAATACAACTATGAATTGGAGAGATGTGCTGGCCGTGTTGCTGGGTATAAAGAAGCCGAAACCGGTTTTAATTCCCATTCCCAAAAACAACAAACCGTCCGCAAAAAAATAAATAGTTTAATTGTATCTGTACGACCCCGCCTTGATGCGGGGTTTTCTTTTTTTATCTTCACCCCTTTCAACAACGCTATGAAAAAGTTTCTTTTCATTCTCTTTTTGCCACTTGCTGCTTTTGCGCAAAATTTTACACCGCAGGAAATTTCCCGCTGGGAAACACAGGCGAAACAGGTAACAATAGTTGAAGACAATTGGGGCGTTCCGCACATTTATGGAAAGAAAGATGCCGATGCGGTTTTTGGTTTACTGTACGTGCAATGCTGCCAAAACTTTGCGCGGGTAGAACGGAATTATTTGGAGATCATGGGCCGCCTTTCCGAAGTGGAAGGCGGGCAACATTTATACGAAGACTTGCAAATGCGCCTGATTTACGACAGCACGGCAGCGAAGAAAGATTACACAAACAGTCCGCAATGGTTTAAAGCACTGTTGAACGCTTTTGCCGACGGTGTAAATTATTATTTGTACAAACATCCCGAAACAAAACCGCTGGTGCTGAAAAGATTTGAGCCTTGGTTTCCGCTTATGTACACCGACGGCAGCATTGCTCCTACGCAAACCGGCGGCCTGACCGTAAAAGATTTAAAAAATTTTTACGAGGGAAAGGACGAAGCGATATCGTTTGTAAGACCCGAACTTTCCATCAACAATTTCAATCCTAACGGTTCGAACGGATTTGCCATTGCACCATCACGAACGGCATCGGGTAATGCTATTCTTTACATCAACCCACACGTAACGTTTTATTTCAGAACCGAAGCACACATGGTTAGCGAAGAAGGATTGAACGCTTACGGGGCTGTAACCTGGGGACAGTTTTTCGTTTATCAAGGGTTCAATGAACACTGCGGCTGGATGCACACATCGAGTTATGCAGATGTAGCAGATGTGTATGAAGAAGCAGTTGGCGACACGTCTATCAATGGACACCAAACATATTTGTATATGATTGGGAGTTCGAAAATTAGAGCTGTCAAGGAAAAAAAGGTTTTCATCAGCTATAAACAAAATGGCCTGATGGTGCAAAAAATATTCACAGCTTATGAAACGGTTCATGGACCGGTCATGGGAAAGCGAGATGGTAAATGGCTTGCGTTAAAAGAAAATAACCGCTCTCTTTCTGCGCTGATGCAATCCTGGCTGCGCACAAAAGCAAAAGGCTTTAACGACTTTAAAAAAATCATGGAGATGCGCAGCAACAATTCAAACAACACTGTGTTTGCCGATGACAAAGGAAACATTGCTTACTGGCACGGCAACTTCATGCCCAGGCGCAATCCGAAATACGATTGGTCGTTGCCAGTTGACGGAAGCTCTTCCGAAACAGATTGGAAAGGCATTCATCCGCTTGATGAAATCATTCATCTATACAATCCGGAAAGCGGTTGGATTCAAAACTGTAACTCCACTCCTTTTACGTCGTCAGGCGAAAGCAGCCCGCGAAAAGAAGATTATCCGACCTACATGGCGCCCGAAGGACAAAACGGCCGCGCCGTAAATGCAGCACGACTTCTTTCAAAAGCAAAGAATGTAACGCTTGATTCCATTATAAAAATTGGTTACAACACTTACCTCTCTGCTTTTGATATTTTGTTGCCGCCGCTCTTTAAAGGTTACGATGAACTCTCCACCAACGATGCTTTGAAAAAAGAACTTGAACAACCAATCAGTCGGTTGAAAGAATGGGATAAGGCCGCATCCGCTTCTTCCGTAGCCACAACGCTTGCCATTGAATGGGCAACGAAACTGGCGACAAAAATTCCGGCGGCAAAAACTACTGAAGCTGCGACAAATGCCATTGGCAATTTTCAACGCATGGCGGAAACGATATCGGCAAATGAAAAACTCTCACTGCTTGCCGAAACACGCAAAGACCTGGAAAAATTATACGGAAAATGGAACGTTCCCTGGGGCGATGTCAATCGTTATCAACGTACAGCCATCAATGTTTTTGATGACAATGCGCCAAGCCTTCCCGTTGGCCTTGGGCCCGGTACCTGGGGCTCGCTTCCTTCGTTTGCTTCGCGGCGCTTCGATACAAAAAACCGTTACGGTTATTCGGGCAACAGTTTTATTGCCGCCGTTGAATTTGGAAAAAAACTCAAAGCAAAAACCATCGTCACCGGCGGCGAATCCTTCGATCCTTCGTCAAAACATTTTACCGACCAGGCGCAAGGCTACATCGAAGGAAAGTTTAAAGACGTAAATTTTTACAAAGCCGATGTGCTAAAGAAAGCCGAACGCACCTATCACCCCGGCGAATAAGGCGCTACGCAATTGTTTACAACTTTTTCCCCGTAAGAATTGGGAAAATTCCCTTTTCTACCACTCCATTTTCAGTTAGGTTTGCGCACTGTATTTTCTATGAATGATTTTTATAAAGACAAAGTAGTTGTGGTCACCGGCGGAACCGATGGCATCGGCAAAGCACTCGTCGAAAAGTTGCTGATGCTGGGTGCAAAAGTCTCCACCTGTGCCCGTCACCACGATAAACTATACCGTCTCCAATCCGAATTTCCTTCCTATCCGCTGCATACGTTTTTAGCAGATGTGAGCATCGAAAACGATTGCCGGAATTTCATCGAGTCAACCATTAAAGTATTTGGCGGCATTGATGTTTTAATCAACAATGCCGGTGTTTCGATGCGGGCCTTGTTGAAGGACACGAATGCTGATGTGATAAGAAGAGTCATGGACATAAACTTTTTCGGATCGGTGTATTGCACCCGTTTTGCATTGAATTCTATCATTGAAAGAAAAGGCTCTATCGTGGGTGTTTCCTCTATCGCCGGCTACCGCGGACTTCCGGGCCGCAGCGGTTATTCGGCCTCCAAGTTTGCCTTGCAAGGTTGGCTCGAAGCCATTCGCACGGAATTGCTTGACGACGGCGTGCATGTAATGTGGGTTTGTCCGGGCTACACAGCGTCCAACATTCGGAATGCGGCTTTAACCGAGAACGGCGCGGCGCAAGGCGCCAGCCCGTTTGATGAAGGAAAATTGATGCCGGCAGAAGAAGTAGCCGAACGTGTACTAAACGCAATTCGAAAACGAAAACGAACGCTAGTGATCACGTTCACCGGCAAGCAAACCGTTTTTATGAACAAGTTCTTTCCTGGCCTGTCGGATAAACTGGTAAAAAACTTTTTCTTCAAAGATGGAAAGCTAATCAAGTGAAATTTTTCTGAAAGCGATTCGTTACTCATTAAACCAACTTTATTTCCCGACTGCACATGCCACTGGTTACCCTTACATCGGACATTGGCGAGCAAGATTATCTTGCCGGTGCAGTTAAAGGGCGGCTCTTGCGCATCAACCCCGAGTTTCAAATCATTGACATCACACACAAACTTTCGCCCTTCAATTACCCGCAAACCTCTTACGTCTGCCGAAACGCTATTAAAAATTTTCCCGAGTTTACGTACCACATTATACTGGTGAATTTGTTCGAGTCAAAACCCGAACAACTCCTTTTTGCTTTTTACAAAGACCAGTACATCATTTGCGCCGACAACGGTTTGCTCAGCATGATCATCGAAGAAAAACCAGAAATGGTATTGGGCGTGCCGCTCGAAAAATCGGCCATTAAAAACACGCTGTATTGCATTGACGTTGCGGCCAAAGCCATCACGCAACTAACCAACGGCGAACCGGTGCAAAACATCGGCATCCCCGATCCTCCTTATCTTGAGAAACATCCGCTGCGCCCCACGCTTGGCGAAGATTGGATGGAAGGCCAGATCATTTTTATTGATGCCTTTGAGAACGTCATCGTCAACATTACACAAGACCAGTTTGAACGGCAGCGTCGCGGCCGTCGTTTTAAAATTGTTTTTCGCCGCGACGAAATCATTGAACGCATCAGCGGCTCTTATGCCGACGTAGCCCACGGCGAAATGCTGGTGCTTTTCAACAGCGCTGGCTACATGGAAATAGCAGTGAACAAAGGCAACGCTGCGGGGTTATTTGGTTTAAAAGGCTACAGCGAAAGCAATCAATCCGTACCGCAGGCCGTGCAAACGCGGTTGTTTTACCAAACGGTAAAAGTATTCTTTGAATAAGGGTTGACGCTGAAATGCGTTTCTCCTAAAATTTTTTAGCCAGCTTTCATAATTCTATTCAGTGCCTGTTGCGTCGCACACTTGGGCGTTCAGAACGTGATTGAACAAAGTACAGACGAATGCGATGCCTTATCATTCTTAACTTGCCAAAGGAGCCGTAAAGAATTTTTTGCAAACCAGGCCAACTTCAAACATCAAACCTCGAACATCGAACGTCAAACCACGAAACCGCTTTAACATTCTCTCATGCTTTTCCCCTTTAATTTAGCCGCTTCCCTATTTTTGCACGTCCGCTAAAAAGTGGAATCATAAAAGAACAACCACCGTTATGAACTTTAAAAAAGCCAACAACATTACCGGTTGGGTAGTGTGTGTCATTGCTTCTCTCGTGTACATTTTAACCGCCGAAAAAGCCGGCAGCTTCTGGGACTGCGGCGAGTTTGTTTCGGCAGCTTTTAAAGTGCAAATGCCACACCCGCCCGGCGCACCGCTCTTTGTCTTACTGGGCCGCTTTTTTATTGTTCTTTTTGGCGATAATCCAAATACCGCTGCCAAAGCTGTAAACATCATGAACGCACTGGCCAGCGGCTTTACCATTCTTTTTCTTTTCTGGACCATCACGCATTATGCCCGCAAGCTCACAAGCGGTTTTTTAGCGGAACCCGACAAAGCCCAAATTTTTACCATCATGGGCGCCGGCATCGTTGGTGCGTTGGCTTATACCTTTACCGATTCGTTTTGGTTCAGCGCTGTTGAAGGCGAGGTTTACGCTTTCTCTTCTTTCTTTACAGCCCTGGCTTTTTGGGCCATGCTCAAATGGGAACGTGCGGATGTGGAAGCGGGGACCAACCCGGTTTTAAAAGCTCGCGCCGACCGCTGGATTGTGTTTCTTTTCTTTTCGCTTGGCTTGTCCATTGGTGTGCATCTTTTGGGTTTGCTCACCATTCCGGCCATTGTCATGATTTATTATTTCCGCCGGTATAATTATACGCGTTGGGGCGCCATCTGGGCTTTTGTTATTGGTTGCGTCATCACCGGTTTGGTGCAAGTAGTCGTCATTCAATACTCGGTAAAAATTGCCGGACAGTTTGATATCTTTTTTGTCAACTCTTTCGGTCTTCCCTTCTTTTTCGGCTTTGCTTTCTTTTTCATTTTACTCGGTGTCGTTCTCTGGTGGGGCTTGCGTTTTGCAAAACGCAAAAACCTTCCCCTGATGACGCTTGGTATTTGGAGCTTTATTTTCATCATGCTTGGCTACTCATCTTACGTTACGCCACTGGAGCGATCCAACGCTAACACAGCCATTGACATGAACAACGTGGACAACCCGATGAACCTCGTTTATTACCTGGGACGCGACCAATACGGTTCGCAACCCATTGTAACCGGTCCGCACTTTTTGGCGAGGGCACAAGAAGGCGACAAAAAATATTTGTACGCAAAAAGCAAAGACCCCGAAACAAAGAAAGACACGTACCTGAAGTATGAAAACCCGCAGCCGGAAATTGTGTACGACAACGAAGACGTGCAATTTTTCCCGCGGCTTTGGGAAGGCAACGACCCGAACCGGGCCAGCTTTTACATTCAGTGGTTGAATTTGCCGGTTAGCGGCGTAACGGTAAAAAGCCCAAGCTATCTTAATGATGTAAGCCGCGATGCCGTTTCGCTTGTTGATAAAACCACGAGGCAACAAAGCGTTTATCCGATTCCTGAAGGTTACGCCGTTTACAACCCGTGGTTGAAATCGGAATACAGCGCGGGTGAACAAATACCGGTGATAAAAATTCCAACGATGGCCAATAACATCGAATGGTTTTTTACGTACCAGATGGGCTTCATGTACTGGCGCTATTTCATGTGGAATTTTTCGGGTCGGCAAAATGATGTGCAGGGCTTTGGCAACGTTCGTGACGGCAACTGGACAACGGGGATTTCATTCATTGACAACATGCGCCTCGGCAATCAAAGCAAAATGCCGGAAAGCCTGCAAACGAACAAAGCCCACAACAGCCTTTTCCTCCTGCCCTTTTTGCTTGGAATTCTTGGTTGCATTTACCAATTCATCAAAGACCGCAAAGACTGGATTGCTACTTTCCTGCTTTTCTTTTTTACCGGCGTAGCCATTGTTATTTACTTAAATCAACCAGGAACGCAACCGCGTGAACGCGACTATGCTTTTGCGGGTTCGTTTTACGCTTACGCCATTTGGATTGGGCTGGCCGTGGTGGCTTTTGTTCGAATGGCTCGCGAAGCGGCGGACAAATTAACGCTGCGGAATGTTTTGATTTACGGAAGTCTTTCGACATTCTTCATCATGGTGATGAGCGATGCAAACAGCTTCAACACAGGCAAATTGGGCGCCGCTTTGATTGGTGCTATTTTGTTTGCTGCGCTTACTCTCGGAGTTACGTTTTTATTGCGGTCGCTTCGCAACGCATCGTTACAAACAATTGCGCTTGCTTCGTCCGCAATTTGCTTGTTGGCACCGGTTATCATGGGTGCGCAGGAATGGGACGATCATGATCGCAGCCAAAAACTTTTGGCGCCTGATATTGCAAAAGATTATTTAAACAGTTGCCCGAAAAATGCCGTTCTGTTTACGTATGGTGATAACGATACTTATCCGCTCTGGTACGCACAGGAAGTGGAAGGTATACGACCCGACATCCGCATCATCAATACAAGCTTGTTGGGTATTGACTGGTACGTAAATCAATTGCGTTACAAGATCAACGAAAGTGACCCGATCAACGTGATTTGGACAGAAGATCAAATTCGCGGCGTTGGTTATGTAAGAGTCAATCGCCAGGATGTTCGCGATAACCAGAGCCTTCTTTCCATCATGACGGAAATAAGCAAAAAAGGCCCGCAGGTTGTAAACCTTCCGTACATGAAAAACGTAACGGTGCCGGTTGATTCTGCCATGGCCAGACAGGATGGAATACTGGAAACAGGTGCGCCAGCCCTGCCTCAAATCACGCTTGATCTTTCGGGCATCGGTGCTTATTCGCTCGATCAGATTGCGATGCTGAACATCATTGCGGCCAACGCCTGGAAACGCCCAATCTGCGTTACCAGTCCCGACCGCGACAAGGCTTCTTTCCTCTTCCCGTATTTGCAGCGCCGCGGCATGATTTACCAACTATCGCCGGCTGGAAATCTGCAAAAAAGTCCTGAAGGCCTCGGCATCAACGCAGACACGACGTATCGGTTGCTGGAAACAGTCTTCCGCTCGGGCAATGCCGGAACCGGCAAGGTTTACTTCGATGAAGAAAACCGCCGCCATTTAAATTCACTTCGCGATCTCTACTCAATAGAATCGTTGACTTTATCTTCGGAAGGCCGCAAGCAGGAAGCTTTGAATGTGGTTGAAAAGGCGGACAGTCTTCTCAATCCGAAAAGCCTGCCGTACGGAATGCCGGGCCGTGGTCACAACCAGATAACAATGGATTTCCTGCGGGCCGCTTACGCAGCCGGTGATATGGCGCTGGCGCAAAAAGTAAAAGTCGCGTTGCGAAAAGACCTGAACGAACAATTGCAGTATTACGCAGCCTTGAAAGAATTTAAAGACGACTACTACATGCAATTGAGCAACGAAGAAAAAGGAGCGCAGGATTTACTGAAGGAAATCGGCGACCTGGAAGCGCAGTTCGAAAGCAAGAAAGCACCCTTGCAGGAACTGCCTCAAAAGAAGGATTCCGCCGACACGTCGAGAAAATAATTAACCAAAACCTCTTCCAAAAGAAGAGGTTTTTTGTTTAACACTATCGCGTGAACAAACAGCGCATAATTATTGTAGATTGTGTGAACACCTGAAACGTCAGACGGCAAACGTGAAACCAGAGAGACATTTGATTTAAAGTTCACTCCTGTCTCACGTTTCGCTTCTCACGTCTCACCAAATTCTTAAATCATGATTGGTTTTCATTTCACCAAATACGATCCACGGCAAAACGGTAAAAGCCGCTTTGAACAATTGCTCGATTTGTTTACACAACTTCTCACCTACACGAGCGGCGATGTGACCGAGGCCTTGCAATGGCTGAACGAGCTGGATAAAAGATATGAGTTGACCAGTGAGGAATACGGCATGGGCGATTTCATTGACGAATTAAAAGAGAAAGGCTACATCACCGAAGATGCCCAGCGTGGCGAAATCAAAATCACACCCAAAACGGAACAAAGCATTCGCAAGCGCAGTCTTGAAGAAATTTTTGGCAAGCTCAAAAAAACAAAGTCAGGCGATCATCAAACCTTTAAGCCAGGTTTGGGCGATGAAGTAAGCCCCGACACAAGGCCGTTTCAGTTCGGCGACATGCTGGAGCAGATTGATTTTACAGAGTCCATTCGCAACGCACAAATCAACCACGGGCTTGACTCGTTTACGATGCAGGAAGACGATTTGCAAATCCGCGAAACCGATTTCAAATCCCAGACCTCCACGGTATTGATGATTGACATTTCGCACTCGATGATTTTGTACGGCGAGGACCGCATTACGCCGGCCAAAAAAGTAGCGATGGCCTTTAGCGAATTGATCACCACAAAATATCCCAAAGACACGCTGGACATTGTTGTCTTCGGCAACGATGCCTGGCCGGTTGAGATCAAAGACCTTCCTTATTTACAGGTCGGTCCTTATCATACCAACACCGTTGCGGGACTTGAATTGGCGATGGACATTTTGCGCCGGAGGAAAAATCCGAACAAGCAAATTTTCATGATCACCGATGGCAAACCGACCTGTTTAAAAATTGGCAAGCGTTATTACAAAAACAGTTTTGGCCTTGACAGGAAGGTGACGAATCGTTGCATCAATTTAGCGGCGCAATGCAAGAAATTAAAAATACCCATCACCACATTTATGATTGCCACCGACCCTTATCTTCAACGGTTCGTGCAAGAGTTTACGGAGACGAATCAGGGCAAGGCATACTTTGCTTCGCTTGACAGATTGGGCGCCTTCATCTTCCGCGATTTTGAAAGCGGCAAACGCAAAACGGTTTACTAATTTTCATTAAACACATTTGACAGGAATTACCAGAATGAACATCAAACACATAAACACTCTCGGCGAACTAAAAGAAAGCGGCTATAAGCCAAAAAGCATCAAAGAAGAAATCAGGCAGAACCTGATTAAAAAACTCGAAACGAAGGAGGATACGTTTACGGGCATTATCGGTTACGAAGAAACCGTGATACCGGACGTCGAAAGAGCATTGTTAAGCAAACACAATATTCTTTTCCTTGGTTTGCGCGGACAAGCAAAAACCCGCATGGCGCGGCAAATGACGGAACTGCTGGATGAATACATTCCTTTCGTTTCCGGCAGTGAAATAAACGACGATCCGCTGAAGCCCATTTCGAAATATGCCAAAGATTTGATGCGTGAAAAAGGTGATGATACACCTATTGAATGGCTTCACCGCAGCCTGCGTTATGGCGAAAAACTGGCGACACCCGACGTAAGCGTTGCCGATTTAATTGGCGACATTGATCCCATCAAAGCGGCCAATCTGCGTTTAAGTTTTGCCGACGAAAGAGTGATCCATTACGGCATCATTCCCAAAAGCAACCGCAGCATTTTTGTCATCAACGAATTGCCCGATTTGCAGGCCAGGATTCAGGTTGCGCTATTTAATATTCTGGAAGAAGGTGACGTGCAAATTCGGGGTTTCAAACTTCGCTTGCCGCTGGATATTTTGTTTGTCTTCACGGCCAATCCCGAAGACTATACCAACCGTGGCTCTATTGTAACACCGTTAAAGGACCGTATCGAAAGCCAGATACTTACGCACTATCCAAAGTCATTGGAAAATGCGCTGGCTATCACCGAGCAAGAAGCGGATATTGAAGAGGCGCAAAAAGAAAAAATCGAGATCAGCGATTTGGTAAAACGCCTCATAGAGCAAGTGGCATTTGAAGCAAGAGCCAGCGAGTTTGTGGACAAGAAAAGCGGCGTGAGCGCAAGGCTTACCATCTCTGCTTTTGAAAATGCGGTAAGTGCCGCAGAGCGTAGAGCCATCATCAACAAAGAAAAAAGCACGCAGGTTTGGATCAGCGATTTGGTGGGGATCATTCCTTCCATTACCGGTAAAATTGAGCTCGTTTATGAAGGCGAGCAAGAAGGCCCGTACCAGGTTGCAATGAATCTTTTGGATAAATCTATTCGTTCACAGTTTGTACAATATTTTCCCAATCCGGAAACATTAAAAAAACGTGCGCCGCGCAAGGGCGAGACACCGCAGGCGGTTGACAATCCTTATCGTTCCATCATCAGCTGGTTCGACAAAGGCAACCACCTTAATTTGTTTTTTGCGGTCAACGACCGCGAAAGAATGAACCAGTTGTACGCGGTGGACGGCCTTCATGCGCTAGTGAAGAAAACCTTTTCGCATGCGAACGAAAAAGAAACCGCTTTGTTGATGGAGTTTGTGTTGCACGGCCTTTCCTCCTTCTCTCTTATCAGCAAAAAAATTATGGAAACTTCCGTTGAATTTAAAGACCTGATGGGAAGTATGTTGAACATTCAATCATCCGGCTACGATGATTTGGAAGAGGAAGATTTCAATTAAAGAAAGAGCGAAGATTCGGCGCCTGTAAGCCCCGAATCTTCGTAAATATCTTTTAGTGGAATGGATACAGGCAATGATTGAAATTGCAAAACGTCGTCTACTGTTTCGTATTCCCGCAACTCCCAATGACCGGAAGCGTTGACAGCAAAGGCCTCAATAAAAACAGACATCGAATCAATCAACACGCATTCCTTTAAGCTTGTAATGTCACGGTACAATTTAAACTTGTCGCCGCGGTCATACGCTTTTGTTGATTTCGATAATACTTCAATCAGCACAACGGGATTCAATGCGTTAAACTTGTCATCGTTTAAGGTTTTTACCTCGCTGCAAAAAACCGAAACATCAGGATATGTAAAAAGTGTGTTAGACTGGATGTGAATGCGCATATCGCTGCCATAAGGACGACAACCTTTTCCTTTTAATCCAATTCGCAATTCTGACAAAACATTTGCCGCAATTGCATTGTGAGGTTGCAAGGCGCCTGACATTGCAAACACTTCGCCGTGATAATATTCGTGCTTCTCATCCGAAGCCGTTTCCATTTCGAGGTACTCTTCGATTGTCCAGTTTTTACGACTATATGCTTGTGCGGGTTCCTGTACGTCCATGTTTTAAAGTTACGCAACCAGAACAACTTTTGTTCTTACCAATCGTTCTGAAAATTTATGGCCATGACATCTTTCAATAAAAAAGTTGAGCGATGATGTGGTCACCGCCCAAGACAAAATATCGTTCAAAAGAATATTAAAACTTGTAGCCGAACGACAAGCCTCCGTAATAAGGAATAAAAAAGCCTTTTCCAAAAACCGGGTTAATAAAGGCCCGGAAGGTAAAGCCGCCGTTAGCAGGCTGCATACGGTAGCCAAACAAAAGATGTCCAAAGGTGGAAGAAAAATCACCCGCATCGCCGGTACCGATAACGGGTGTTACGCCTGCGCCCATTTCAAAATAATTGCGCTGGTCTTTACCTACAATATAGTTTAAGCCGATTGGAATAAAGACAACCCCGTCGCCGTCAACACTAAAACCGCCGATGCCGACCCGACCGCCCAAACCGGCTTCGCCTTTGGAAAAACGCGAATCAAAATTGATGGAAGCAAGACCGGGTCCGCCGAGTTCAAAATAAACCGACTTGGCTTGCGCATGACAAAAGACCGAGATGAAAAAGAAGAAGGCAAGAAACAAAAACGATTTTATCATAAGTGAAGCTTTGATTTGGCAGACAAGAAAGCAAATTAAACCGCTGCAACCAAAAATTCTTTTTACAGAACGTTCACTTCTCTTTCTAACCGGATTCCAAATTTTGTCTCTACCGATTGTAAAATCGCTTCACTCAGCGCATAAATTTCCTGGCCGCTTGCGCTGCCGTAGTTTACCAATACCAACGCTTGTTTTGAATAACAACCGGCATCTCCATTGCGATAGCCTTTCCAACCGCATTGTTCAATTAGCCAGCCCGCCGGAATTTTTACGTGTTCGTCATCGAAAGGGAAAGAAGGAACAGACTGATAATTACTTTGCCATTGGACAAATTGTTCTTTTTCAACTTGCGGATTTTTAAAAAAACTGCCGGCATTGCCAATCACTTTCGGATCGGGAAGTTTAGCCGAACGAATGTTGACAACGGCCTGCGAGATTGCCTGAATGTTCAATTCTTTCACACCCATCCTCTCCAGTTCCTGGTTGATGGCGCCATAGCTCGTTTGGTAAACAGGTTTTTTGTTCAACCGGTATGTTACCGATGCAATCGCAAACTCTCCTTTGTATTTGCGTTTGAAAACACTTTCGCGATAACCGAATTCGCAATCTTTCAATTCAAATTTTACAAGGTTTTTATCAAGCAGATGAAAGGCTTCGAGTTCGTGAAAAACATCTTTTATTTCCACGCCGTAAGCGCCGATGTTTTGCATGGGCGATGCGCCTACGTTGCCGGGTATAAGCGAAAGGTTTTCAATACCGGCGTAATTGTTTTCAACGCAGTGCATCACCAGGCGATGCCAATTTTCCCCTGCACCAGCCTTGAGGTAAATGTGTTCATCGTCTTCCTTTACAATCGCAATGCCTTTGATTTCATTCTTCAGCACAAGACCGTCCACATCTTTTGTAAGCAGGATGTTGCTACCACCGCCTAAAATCAATTGGCAACCGGCAACCCGCAATTGCCAATTGACCAACTCTTCCAATTCGGCGAGGTTTTGAAAGCTTGCGAAATATCTTGCACTTGCATCAATACCAAATGTGTTGTAAGGCCAAAGCGAAATATTTTCCCGAATTTGCATGGCAGCAAGAATACGAATTTTATGCCCGCAAAAATTGCCACCGTCATTGGATCAACGGGTTTGATCGGAAGTCATTTGCTTAACGTTCTGCAAAATGATAATGTCTTTGAAACGATAAGAGCCGTGGTGCGAAAGCCAGTTCGTTTTCAACAATCAAAAGTTGAAATGAAGCTGGTGAATTTTGACGAACCCGAATCGGTGAAGCTTGCCATTGATGGCAGCGATGCGGTGTTCTGTGCTGTAGGCACCACGCAAAAAAAAGTGAAAGGCGACAAAGCAGCTTATCGAAAAGTAGATTACGACATCCCGGTGAATGCCGCCATTTTTTGCGCCGAAACAGGTTGTCCGAATTTTCTTTTGGTTTCTTCCGTTGGCGCCAACAGCATGAGCAATAATTTTTACCTGAAATTGAAAGGCGAAGTAGAAGACGCGGTACAAAAATTATCCATTCAGAACATTTCTATTTTTCGCCCATCCATCTTGCTTGGCAAAAGAGATGAGAAACGTGCCGGCGAAAAAGTTGGGCAAGCGGTAATGAGCTTTTTTGCTTTTTTATTGGTGGGAAGTTGGGATAAATACAAACCGATTGAAGCGGAAAAAGTGGCAAGAGCGATGGTGACGACAGCCAAGGAACAAAATTCCGGTACCAGGATTTACGAGTACGAAGCGATACGCAAACTATCCAGCGGCCCATCCCCAACAGCCATTCATTAAAGCGGGTAGATGGCGCTAAAGCCCCTTCCCGGTGGGGAGGGAAGGAAGACTCTCAAAGCAAGAAGAAAACGTACAGCTTTCAAGCTGATTGAATAAATTGTAAAATCATCGCAATGCTGGCCCTTGTGTGTTGATGGCCTTCCCACCGGGAAGGTCGGGATGGGCCGCATTTACTGCGCATCCACATCCGGCAGCACAATCACTTTCTTAAACTGTTTTATGTTGTGAAGGTTTGCGCATTCTTTCTGAATGTCTTCCTTGCATTTCGCAATCATCTGCGCATCTCGCGGCAACTTCAAGAGCATCTCCATCAAAAACATCCCGCGTACGCGGTTGATAACCGGTTCGGCGGGACCAACGATGTATTTGCGGTAAAGGAAATCCATGCCTTTTGCAAATTGATGCGCGGCTTGAAAGCAAATTTCTCTTTCCTTGTGTTTGAAATGAACGTTAATGACTCTTGAATAAGGCGGGTAGAAAAATTGCTTTCGCTTTTCAATTTCTTCGTTGTACATGCCGGTGTAATCGTGGCGGGACACATGCAGCAAAACCGGGTGCGTTGGGTTCATCGTTTGGATCAGCACCTTGCCCTGTCCTTCTCTCCTGCCCGCACGGCCACTCACCTGTTCCATTAACTGAAAGGCACGTTCGTTTACGCGAAAATCGGCAAAGTGCAACAAGCCGTCTGCATCCAAAATGCCCACCAAATCAACGTTGTCAAAGTCCAAGCCTTTTACAACCATCTGTGTTCCCACCAATACGTCGATTTTCTTTTGTTCAAATTGTTGTATCAATACATCGTGTGCATTTTTGTTCTTCACCGAATCAAAATCCATGCGGCTTACTTTCAATCCTTGCAGTTCACCTTCCAACACTTCTTCAATTTTTTCCGTGCCGAAGCTGCGCTGCACTAATTTATTGCTGCCGCAGGCGGCGCAGGTTGTAACCGGCGGGTACACGTTGCCGCAATAATGGCACTTAAGCTTGTTGCTTTGTTTGTGATAGGTTAACGACACATCGCAGTTGCGGCATTCGGCAATCCAGCCACAAACCGTGCACAATTGATAAGGCGAATAACCGCGCCGGTTCTGAAAAAGAATCACTTGTTTTCCTTTCGCCACCGAGGCTTTTATCTCGTCAAGCAGTTGCGGCGACAACATCACTTTTTCTCCGGGCTTGTGCGCTATTGTCCGGTTGTCAACGAATTCAATGGCTGGCATCTTCACCTCTCCAAAGCGTTCGTTCAATTGTGCCAATCCATATTTTTCGGTCTTTGCGTTGTAATAAGTTTCGAGGCAAGGCGTGGCGCTTCCCAACAACACTTTTGAACCCGTCAACGAAGCCATGTAAATGGCCGCATCGCGACCGTGATAGCGCGGCGCAGGGTCTTGTTGTTTGTACGATGAATCGTGTTCTTCATCGCAAATGATCAGGCCCAAATCCTGGTAAGGAAGAAATAAGGAGCTTCTTGCACCGAGCACAATCTTCATCTCGCCGCTTTTCACTTTGTTCCAAATTTCCACACGTTCGTTCTGGCTAAACTTGGAATGGTAAATACCGATATAACCGCCGAAATGTTTTTGCAGGCGGCGAATGATTTGCGAGGTCAGCGCAATCTCTGGCAGCATGTAAAGCACTTGCTGCCCGTGACGAATAAAATTCTCAATCAGCTTTATGTAAACGTGCGTCTTACCGCTCGACGTAATGCCGTGCAAAAGGCAAACCTGTTTGGTTGCAAAGCATTCCTGTATTTGGCCCAAAGCTTCCGCCTGCGACGGCGTCAATGCAAAGTCAATCGTTACATCTTTGGGTGCGTAACGAATGCGCTCCACGCTGCGCTTTTCGATGCGAAGAATGTCTTTTTCCACAAGGCCTTTCAGTTGCGCATCGCTGGCTGAGGCTTTCTTCAGCAAATCAGCTTTCGTCACTTCGCCCTGTGTTTTCATCAGGTGCAAATACGAAAGCAGAAGCTCCATTTGCTTTGGCGCACGGCCCCAATTGTTCAGCAGGGCAGAAAGCTTGTCCTCGTCATGGTATTCGTTTGAAAGCAAGACAAAGCTTTCTTTTTTTGCGTTGAAGGTTTGCTTCAACGATTCCCAAACAAAGCAAAGTTTCTTGCCGATCAAGCGATTGACAACGGGATAAACGTGTGTGGCATCGAGAATTTGCTGCACTTCGGTCAGGCGCAGCTCGTGTTTCATTTGCAGGGCCTCTGCAATCATAAACTCGTCGTTATCCAGCGCCGAAAAATCATCGTCAAATTCTTCGTTGTAGATCAGGATTGTTTCGCTGGAAAGCTTAAAATGCGAGGGCAGTGCCGCCGCCATCACTTCCCCCTCGGTGCACATGTAATAAGCGGCCATCCATTCCCACAACTGCAATTGATAGCGGTGAATCACCGGCTCGGGATCGAGCACGTTCAAAATATCTTTTGCCTCAAAGCTTAGCGGCTCCTGGTTGTGAATATTTTTGACGATGCCC
This sequence comes from Flavisolibacter ginsenosidimutans, assembly GCF_007970805.1. GTDB lineage: Bacteria > Bacteroidota > Bacteroidia > Chitinophagales > Chitinophagaceae > Flavisolibacter > Flavisolibacter ginsenosidimutans. The sequence continues at coordinate 1,091,211 of NZ_CP042433.1, forward strand.
GCATATTTTTTGGACTTGCCTAAGTTAACCTCCACGCGGCAGCCAATAGAAATGCTGTCGAGCATTTCGTCGGGAATGTGCCAAGTGTAATTTTTCGGAAGAGCGAGCGGTATAATGACTTCGGCAAACATGAAGGCTGTAAAAATAAGCGGTGCGAGCCACTTGAAGAAGGTGTGTGGATTTTTTGGAAACGCCGGTTCTTTTCTTCCAAAACTTTGTTTCTTTTTACCAAACCTTCTTTCTTTTTGCTCAAACTGTAACAAGGTTTGCTGAAATCTTTCTTTCGGTTTCGGCCGGAACAAAGCGAAGCTTACCCGCCGTGTTCCTTGCTGGAATGAAAGGCATTTCAACCCCCGCCGCAGCGGTTCAACCGGTAATGGGAAGATGCGTTTTTGCGATGCTGGATTCACATTTGGAAAGGGAAATGCGAAACGGGCAACAAAGAAACGCGGCTGCAAGTTTCTGGTTTCTTGCGAATTGGTTATTTTGACCACCGAAATTGCGCATCCCAAATGATGCGTATAACATTTGTTAGGCGCAATGGCTATAAAAATCCTGCCCTAAAACTAGTTGCGACAAAAACGACCATCACTAAATGAGAAAAACCGCATTTGCTCTATCATTACTCTTTCAACTCTTTGTGACATTCGCCACTTTATTTGTCATTTACATCGTTTATGCTCTACTTGACGTTGATGAAGCAGACATGATAAATGGAATAGGCTTTATGATTTTCCAGCCGCTTTTCGGGTTCATTCTGACTGGGCTGACAATTCTGATTTGTTTTATAGTCGGACTGCCCATTCGCCTAAAATCAAAAGTTAGAAAATGGTGGCTTGCCAGACCTTTACTTCCAATCATCGGTGTCACTATAGGACTTTGCTTATTGGTAATTGCTTTTAATTTCAACCTGACAGAGATTAAACAAATCGTTTTGAACGGAGAGACAGTTGAAAAGGAGGTGCCAAATACTGCAATCTCAGTTACCGGTTGGTTTTTGACCGCATTTTGTTTGCTTCACTTTTATCCTCAGTCGGTGCTTTCGCTGTTTCGCAGACGACGGGAAGTATCTTCAAGCAAGCTTCCTGTTGTCGGACAAAAGCCAAGCGCCTAACGGCGGTTTCCTGCTATGCTGGCAGACGGGATAGATATCAGCAACAAATCGCTTATCAGCTACAAATTCGTCTGACGGAACGCAGGTGAACAAATGAATAAAACATGTACATTAGTTTTTCAATCGGCTTTGGCTCCAGGCTGACCAGACACAGAATATCAGCACAGCAGAAAGCCGATTAACGTTAGCCTTTTCCCATCACCCCAAAAACTTCTTAGCTTCAAACCAACAATTCTTCCATCATGCCTCCCATCTTCATCACCGGCGGAACGGGTTACATGGGCAAACGCCTCATTAAAAAATTAGTGGCCCACGGCTATGACGTTACGGCGCTGGTGAGAGCAGGAAGCGAGGGCAAATTGCCTAAAGGCGTAAGAGCCATTATTGCCAACCCGTTTGAAGCAACAACCTTTCAACAATGGATTCCCAAAGGGGCTGTATTCGTGCAATTGCTTGGCGTTTCGCACCCTTCGCCGCGCAAAAAAGAACAATTCCGCCAAATTGATTTGCCCAGCGTAAAAGCCTCCGCTGATGCAGCGCTTGCCGCCAACGTTTCGCACTTTATTTATCTCAGCGTAGCCATGACGCCTACCCGCATCATGCAGGATTTTCAGGAAGTGCGCCGCGAAGGCGAAGCCTGTCTTTTAACCAAAGGATTTCCCTGCACCTTCGTCCGTCCCTGGTATGTTTTAGGGCCGGGGCATTTGTGGCCCCTCCTGCTTCTGCCCTTTTACGGCATCGCTGAAGTCATTCCTGCGTGGCGGCAAAAAACAAGGGCCTTCGCCTTTGTTACCATCGGCCAAATTATCGAAACGCTGCTGAAAGCAATAACGTCCGCACCGCCGCGAAAACGCATCGTAGAAATCCGCCAAATCCGCAAAGGAACTTTGTAAATCCGGAACGCTCCAAGTTTCGTAACTTGTTTTATCCTTCCCTTCCAAATTGGGCTGACCGTTAAACACTGCATTCTTCCATCTTTTAAACCAAACAAAAATGAAAAGAGTTTTTGCTCTCCTGCTTGCAGGCACGGCATTGACCTTTACTGCCTGCACCAGCAACACCGAAGTAAAAGGAATGAACGACAAAGACAGTTCCGGCGCCAAAATGAGCACGTCTTCAGCAAGCGATTCAAAAGAAATGAAAGACGAACGAAACAAGAACATTGCCTTGCAAAGCATCGAAGGTGTAAACAAGCATGACCCGGCAACCGTTTTAAAAGACGCATTGGAAAATACCGAAGATTACGGCGACGGCAGCGGCCGTGTGATGAAAGGCAAGGACAGTTTGATGACGATGATTAAGGCTTGGTTCACCGCTTTCCCGGATGTAAAGGGTGAGAACCTCAAAGCCGCCGCCGACGGTGAGTGGGTGGTTGTTTGGGGCAACTGGAGCGGAACCTGGAAGGGAGATTACATGGGACAAAAAGCCACAGGCAAAACTTATCACCTTAGAGATGCAGACATCTTTCGCATCAATGATGAGGGAAAGATAACCGAGCATCACAGCTTGTCAACCTGGCCAGCCATGGCGGCGCAAATCGGGATGAAAATGCAGTAGGATACTTTTTCCTCCGACAATATTTCTTCACCTAAAACCAATCATCATGGAACGTTTCGTTGTTCTTTTCGAAGCACCCATCGCACAAGCCGACTACGACAACATCATGAAAGACGTGGATGCTTCCGGACAGTTGCAAAACGAGAATCTTCTATCGCACGTTGCTTTCGAACGCAAAGGCATGTGGTGCGTGGTTGACGTTTGGAACTCGCTGGAGGCCTTTCAACATTTTGCGGAAACGGTGCTGAAGCCCTCCTTCCAAAAGCTTAACCTGAATGTGCCGCCGCCAACGGTTTTACCCGCTTACCGCTACGAAGGCGCAGGCGCAAGAAAAGCCGTTTCGATGTAAGTGATGCTTGCGTAAACGAAAAGTCCGGAAAACATTCCGGACTTTTTTTATTTGACGATGTAAACGTTGTCTTTCTTGTTTGCATCGGGCACCCACGTGCTGCCCAATTGCACGCTTTGAAGTCGCCTGCCGGTTGAAACGTTTATTACAACGGAACTTGCACCTTTCTCCCACACCGCTATTGAACGATGAACTTTGCCTTTTGTGCCATCGGCGTAGGTTAGCGTTAAATCAAGGGGCACAGGCTTTGTGCCTTTTGCTGAAACAAGAATTGAATAACCTGTGTTCGTTTTCTTTACCGATGCGACAGCTAAATCAGCATAGCCACCGTCAAAGAACCAGCGCTTCCAAAACCAGTTTAAATTTTTTCCCGAGCCGGTATTCATGCAATTAAAAAAGTCAAAAGGCACCGGGTGTTTTCCGTGCCATTGCTCAATGTAATGGTGAAGCGCTTTTGTAAACAAGGAATCGCCAAGCAAATCCTTCGCGTACAAATAGCCCATCGCCGGTTCGGGATAACTGTTGGTGTAGTAGGCCGCATTTGTTTCCGTTGACAAAGCTATAATCGGCAGGTCGGCTTCGGTACCCAAATGTCTTTCGGTTGGAAGAACGCCGTAGGTATCCACAATGCTCGAATCAATCAGTGGCGAAATAATCCACTCGCCTATTGTGGCCCAGCCTTCGTCCATCCAGGCGTATTTTGTTTCGTTGATACCCATGTAAAAAGGGAACATGGTGTGAAAGATTTCGTGGTCGGTTAACGTGATGCTTTCTTCTCTCCCTTCGGTTGGATTGTCGTTCACCATCATCGGGTATTCCATTTGGTCCAAACCGTCAAATACCGTTTCATGATTGTACGGATAAGCCCATGCGGGAAAAACATAGCTCATCGCTTTAATCGTTTTGTGTGCATCATCCGCAACCATAAAATAATCTTTGTGCTTTGGATTGAAGGCCGCGTCAACTCTTGTTCTTCTCCCAGTGTTTGGATCAACTACAAGCGATGACGATTGCCAGATGTAATGGTCACTCGTGGCAAAAACAAAATCGGTTACGTTCTCCGCCTTAAAATGCCAGGTGTTGAACGGATTTTTGGCGGTGATGTTCTGCTTGTCATCCGTTGTGTCAATGACGTTGATGATGGCGTTGCTTTTTTCAGCCTGTGCAATTCGTTGACAAATGGTTGGCGCTAAAACCTCGTTGCAGTTTTGCAAATCGCCTGTTGCCCACACCGTAAAATTTTTTGGAACAGTGATGTAAGAGTCAAAGTTGCAGAAGTCATTGTAAAATTCTAAGCGGCCATCGTAAGGATGACGGTTCCATCCGTCGATGTCATCATAAACCGCAATGCGCGGAAAGAAGTAAGCAACGAAGGCGGCGCCGGGTTCAACCTCACCTGTGCGGACATGTGAAGTTTTATTCAGCGTGTAATGATAAGCAATGCGGAAGCGAATGTTTGCGCCATGCGGCACCGATTGGCGGTTCACCGTCATGTTTGTTCCGTCAACGGCAATGCGAGCTTTGTCGGCAGTTTGATTGTTGATCCACATCGAATCAATCATCAAGCCTTCGGTTAGGTCGCGTTCTGAAATTTTCGATTCACGCGGCGTTCCTCTTTTGTACAAATTCGGATAAAGCTTGAACCAGATTTGCCTTAACGTGTCGGGACTGTTGTTGGTGTAATTGATGTCAACAGTGCCGCTTACCAATCTGGTTTCGGGATCGAAGTCAACGTGCAGCAGATAATTCGCCCTGTTTTGCCAATAGGCTTTTCCGGGTTTGCCGTCTGTCGTTCGTGTGCCGTTTTGATAGATGGCCAGAATGTTTCGCGGCAGCGGAAGTTGCAACTGCGAAAATGAACACAGAGCAAAAACAAAAAGCGTGAATAAAATGCAAAGCCGTTTCTTCATGTTTGAAAAATATCCTGCAAGATAAGCGGTGCGGCAAAGCCGCAAAATCGCCGGCAAACTTCATCCGCAGCAGCGTGCGAAAGGTTTATTTCAGCGCCACAATCTTGACGGCAACCTGTTGAAAATTCTCAGTTGCCTTTTTCTCTTTTCTTTAAATAAAGTTCTTGCACCAATATCATAATAATGACCATAAGCGGCGTGGCCAGCACCAGACCCCAGCCACCCGCAAACGGCGACACGAACAACTGGGCTAGAATGATGAGCGCCGGCGGAATGTTGATTAATTTTTTTTGCACCGACGGCGTGATGAAATTGCTCTCGGCTACTTGTACCAGTATGTACAAGCCTGCCACCATTAAAGCGGTAGTAAAGTCTTGCATGAGTGCCACCAATACGGCGGGCACCATTGCAATGAGCGGCCCGAAGTTGGGAATGAAATTGAGCAATCCGGCAATGATGGCCAACACCAGCCACATGGGAACACCCATGAGCACAAGGCCAACCGCTGTAAGTACAAACACCACCAACATGGCAAAGAGCTTTCCTTTAAGCCACTTCAAAAGGTTTTGCCCGATTTTGTCAAGTACGGTTTGCGCCGTTTCCTGTGCCGCAACGGGCAGAAGATGAACCAATCCTTTAGTATAAATCTTTGGCGAAACGGTAAAGAAAATACCGAGAAATAAAATGACGTACACATCGCCAAGAATGCCGAACGTTGACCTGAAGAAACCCTGCACCACAACTTGAAATTTCTTTTGCGTGCCCGGCGATGAAATCTTTTGAAGCAGTTTTTGACCTAATGGATTTTGCGCAAGTTGTGCTTTCGCCTTGCTCACGGTAGCGGGCAGGGTATCGCTTAGTTGCACCGCTTGTTGCTGCACCCTGGCGCCAATGAGCCAAAACAGCAAAGCCACCAATAGCAATGTACCAATGACTGAAAAAATCAGGCAAAGGCCTTCTTTCCAACCGGTTTTTCGCCGCAGCAGAGCGCTAAGTCCGCGAAAGAAAACAGCAATGAGTACACCCGCCAAAACCAGGAGCAAAACGCTGAAGGTTGCCTGTAAAAACAGCAATCCTACCACCACCAAGGCAACAATGCCCGACGCAATCCAAACCTTTTGTGGAAATGAATACCTGTCGCCGGAACGGTTAGTGGAGCTCTGCATCCGATTGATTGGTTTTTTGAAGCACGGGACTGTTTGGCTTTTGTGTTGTTTTTAATTCGCGTTCCAAAAAATAATTGAGCGCTGTGCGCAGTGTAGCAATGGCGGCAAGTTTGCCAATGTCGTCCCAGGTTGGCGCAATGGCAGTAGCAAGGATGTCGGCGGCCAGCAGAAGCTCCAGTGCAATGGCCAGCGAACTGCCGAATTGAATGCGAATGGCCTGGTTGTTTTGCTCCAGGCCCGGCCGGGCAAAATTTAGCAGGTAACGAATGAGAAATTGAATCAAGGCAACGGTAATTACGAAACCGGCCAGTATCTCAACTACGCTGCTCAAATGTTTGGTGATGAACTCGGCCCATTCTTTCATAAGATCACATGTAAAAAAATAATACCATTGCGCAGTGCCCGGGTGTAACGCTACCCGAAGCTTTCTTGTAGCAGCTTTGCATTCGGACCTTTTTACTGGCATTTGCATCATATAAAGCCAGTGTATTCCGAAACAAAATGTGTTTGCATGAAAGCAATGTTCTGATGGATTAAAAACTATTTTAGCGCCTTTAAATTTTCACTGCTTATGACGCCTGAAAACAGTTTCGCCGAAGAAGAACAGCAAAAGGTATTGATTGCCGGCTGGTTCAGCTTTGAACACGGCCACGCTACTGGCGGCGATATTTTAGCGTTGGAAGTTACCCGTGAATGGCTGCGCGACGCAGGATATGTTAACTGCGACATTGCTTTCGATCCGCCGTTTGCCGGCGGCGTGAACTGGCGTACGGTTGATGCAAAAGCCTATTCGCACGTCATTTTTGTTTGCGGCCCGTTTGAGCAAAAAATATACGAAGCCGAATTTCTTGCCCACTTTTCTTCCTGCCGCTTAGTGGGATTAAATCTTAGCATACCGGCGCACCTGAGCGAGTGGAATCCTTTTGATCTTTTGTACGAACGCAACAGCACCAAAGCCGTCCGGCCCGATATGGTTTTTTTATCAAAGAGAGCGAAGGTTCCCGTTGTGGGTGTTTGCCTGGTTGAACCTTATCCCGGTGGCTTGGACAGAGAGGCTAACGAAGCCATTCAACGTCTCGTTGATTCCCGCGAGGTTGCTGTGGTTTACATTGACACAAGGCTTGACGTGAACGGCACGCATTTACGCACACCCGCGGAAATTGAATCGTTGATTGCGAGAGTGGACGTGTTGCTTACAACACGTTTGCACGGTGCGGTGATGGCTATCAAAAACGGCGTGCCGGTTGTGCCCATTGATCCGGAAGCCGGCGGTGCTAAAATTGTTGATCAAATGAAAAGAATCGGCTGGCCATTTGTGTTTACCGCCGATGCCTTGAATGACGAAGCACTGACTAAAGCCTTTGATTATTGCTTCACGGAGGAAGCTCGTACAAAGGCACAAGCCTGCCGGCTATTTGCAATTGAAACGCTGGAAGAAACACGAAAGGATTTTATCAGCCAGCTAAACAGCAACGGTTCGCTGGAAGAAAATTTTTTATTGCGAACGAAAAAGAACAAAAGGCCGGCTTGGGCCGAAACCTTGTTGAAAGAAGCGGCACAAACCGAAACCGCGAGTAAAAAAAACAAAGCAAAAAGCCTGGCGAAGAAAGCTGTTCTCCTGCTTCTTCCGGGCATCGTTTTTTATGCTGCTAAACGAATGCGAAGGCGCTAAATCCTGCGTTCAACGGAACAAATTCAGGAAGCAAAGGTCTTTTTTAAGAAAGAGTCAAAGGCTTCTTCATTCCAATTCAATACCTGGTAACGGCCAAGTTTGTGAGGAGGTGAATAAGACATTGCGGGCTCTGGCATTGTGGTAAACGCAGCGGTAAGTTTCAGGTCTTTGGCAAGGGCAAGCGTATCATCGTTAAAACGTCCGTGCGGGTAAGACAAGATAGTGATTGGATAACCGCAAACTTGTTCTAATATCTTTTTATTTTCTTCCAGCTCCTTTTGCTGAAAAGCGAAAGAATGATCGGATAAAACAGGATGCGTATGCGTGTGCAAACCAATTTGGAAAAGCGTTTGACGGCTCATGTCTTTCAAATTTATAATTGTCATTGGCATTGAATCGTGCAGGGTCATTTTCATTCCACCAATCATTTCCTTCAATTGAACAAGCGATGCTTCAATCTCACTTTGCGGCAAGGAGCGCATCTTTTCCCACAATGAAAAATAAAGCCGGCAGCGTTGCGTTGGCGGCTCATCTGACCAAATCCATTCCTTTTGTTTGGCTTCCTGTCCGGACGTCAATGTGCCGCCGTTTTCCAATTCACAAACAATCTTCGTTCCGGCTATTTCTAACAAAAAAGGCGAAGGAAGTTTTGGTGCCGAAAAAATAATTTCCTGTAATTCATCCCACCAATAAGGCTTTGCTGTTTGCAAAGAATGCGTGGTAATAAAAAACGTTGCCGGGCAACGATACTTTTCAAGCAGTGGCTTTGCCGTTGTAAAATTGTCTAAATAACCATCGTCAAACGTAATGCAAACGCGGTTTTTTCCCAATCGCCAGCGAGGATTTTGCTTCAACAATTGCTGCGGTGTAATGACCTTGTATTTCTTCCTTAATAATTTTAGCTGCGCTTCAAAATTCTCTGGCGAAACAGCCAACTGCCAGGGATCGGCTTCTACATTTGCTACGCGGTGATACATCAGCACCACCACTTTTGGAGAACGTAAAAATCTTTTTACGAATTGACGCAGGTTCATAAAACTGGCTTTGCGGCTCTGGCGGTGATTATGACTTGGTAATGCGGATCGTGTGCGTCCATTTCTTCCTTCTTCATTTCGGGCAAACCCATGCCGTATAAAAAAGCAGTGGCTACAAGTACGTTTCCAAAGGTTTCCGTTTGGACATAATCAGCCGGAAAAACTTCTTTCAACATTCGATTTATCGCAGCTTGTGTATATGCCCAATACCAGTAGTCGTGCCATTCGCCGCGGTCAATGTGCGTGATGCCGGGCACAGTTAGCAGCAGCACGCCGCCGGGTTTTAAAATGCGATAACAAGTGTGCAAGGCATCAACATGGTTGTAAATAAGATGAAGCGTTTGTGTAAGCACAATGCAATCAAACGTGTTGCCTGGCAACTGGGGTGCATTGCTCAAATCGCCAATAAAAGTGGCTTTTGCATTGTTGTCTTCTACGTGCAATACATCGCTTTTTATAACCTTATCGCCGCCGAAGCGAAGCGTGTATTCGTTGTCGCCAATTTCCAGCACACGGCCTTTGATGTCTGCTGCGTTCTTTGCTAAAAAATTTTCAATGTAGTATCGGTCAACGGGGCCGCCTCTCTCGTAACCGAAGTTTGTACTAAAAGGTTGTGTGGTATTAAAGTCACCGCGGCGAATTTTACCCGTTGCGGGTTTGTAGCCTTTGTAAAAACCGTTGCTGTGCAACAACGAAAGAAGGATTGCCGGTGTTTTTCTTCTAATGAATGATTTGATGCCCATACGCAATTTTAGAGTTGTGTAATCAAGAAACAAACGCTTGCCACAGGCAAACAAACTAAGCAAGTCCTGCCTTCGTTTTTTATCAATCCGGAGAAAAGATTCTTTTAAAAGTTGAGCGTGAAGCTCGCTGCCGTAATAGGATTTCCAAAACAACATTCCTTTTGCAGATTGTTTCCTTTCTTCTTCGTTTTGCAAAAACGGCAGTTGCCGCTGCATCACTTTTAATCCGGTTTCTATCATCAACGAAACATTGCCCGACATGTTTTCGGAATGCTTGCGGTAAGCGGCCACCTTGTGTTGGTGATAAACAACAGGATGATTGCGGGTGATTTTTAAAAACAAGTCATAATCTTCGCAGGCCTTTAAGTTTGTGTCAAAACGAAACTTGTCAAACACCCACCGGCGGTAAAACACAGCGGCGTGCATGGCGATAAAATTGTGAACAAGAAGATGACCGTAATGCTTTTGGGCAATGTCCTGTTTTTCTTTCGACGGCAATTCTTCGTTTTTCTCGTTCAGCTTTATGTGCGTACCGTAAGCAAAGGCGGCGTCATGATTTGCTTCCAGGGCTGCAACGCTTTTGCTAAACGCATTTTCCAAAAACCAATCATCGGCATCTAAAAACACAAGGTATTCACCCGTGCTGTGATCAATGCCGGTGTTGCGTGCGGCAGAAAGTCCCGTGTTGGTTTGGTACACGTATTTTATGTCAGGAAACCGGGCCACGACTTCTTTTGTGTTATCGGTTGAGCCGTCATCAACCACGATTATTTCTTTGTTGGCATAATCTTGCTGCATAGCACTGCTAATGGCTTGCGGCAAATAGTGCGCATGATTATATGAAGTGATGATGACAGAAAGCCGCTTGGGTTCGGACACTTGTTTTGGTTTGTTGATTGGCAAATGACGTTGATTTACTCGGTGCGTTCAACGGCACCGAAGCGAATGTAAAAAACTTCTTCGGCGGAAAATGCAAGTTGCCTTAATCGTTCGCAAAAATGCAAATCAGCTTTTCAGTTTGTGGACTTACTGTGTTCTTACATTAAGCCCGGCACGTTATATTTGAGAAATGAGCGTTGTTCGCGTAGCCACAAATTTTAATATAGACATTGAGTTTACCGCTCCGCCTTTTCACCGGCGCCTGGCTGCTTGGGTGATAGACATTGTGGTGCTGATTTTTTACGTGATCGTCGCTTCAAAATTTCTTTCCTGGTTTAGCGATCAATTGGGTTACTCCGAAAAAAACGACGTGATGCGTTGGGCGGTAACGATGTTGGCGACATTGCCCTTTTTGCTTTATCACGTGGTGATGGAAGCCACCATGAACGGTCAAAGCGTCGGCAAAAAAATCATGGGCATCAAAGTGATTTCTGAAAACGGCGGCCGGCCATCGCTTGGGCAATTCATCATTCGTTGGCTCATTCGCACTTCCGATTACATGCTGCTCATCATCATTATCGTGATGGTGATTTTAAGTTCAAGCGGCATGGCATTGGAAACCGAAACTTACATGGCTCTTTCGGGTGCGGTTGCCCTTTTGCTCATTGATTTAATTCTTGTAAACACACGCAAACAACAAAGACTCGGCGATATTCTGGCGCATACGGTTCTCATTAACACCAAGCAAAGAGAAAGGCTTACCGATACGGTTTTTTTAGAAGTGGCTGATACCTATGTGCCGCGCTATCCACAAATTATGCGGTTAAGCGATAGAGACATTAACTCACTAAAAGGCATCATTGACATGGCCCGCAAACACAGGGACCACAACATGGCCTTTATGGCCGCTGAAAAAATCAAAGGCCATTTACAAATTGAAACAACCCTTGAACCAATAGAGTTTCTGGAAATACTGCTAAAGGATTACAATTATCTTTCAACCAATTGACGTGCGTTTGCCTTTGCCATCATCCTTTTCGTTAATAAGCCCGCGCAAAAATTACCCGCTGGCTCGACGGCCTGCCCGTTAAAATGCAACGGCCTTCTTCCTTTTTGTTGTGAAGCGGAATGCAACGGATGGTGGCCTTGGTTTTTTCTTTGATGGCTTCTTCGGTTTCGGCGGTGCCGTCCCAATGTGCCGAAAGAAAGCCGGGCTTTTCGTCCAGCAGTCTTACAAACTCATTCCAGTTGTCCACTTCAATTGTATTTTCTTCTCTGAACTTTAAGGCACGGTTGTACAAGTTCTGTTGAATTTCTTCCAGAAGGTTTATGATGTAGGTTTCTATGCCTTCCAGCGGAACGGATGTTTTTTCTTTTGTATCGCGACGCGCTACTTCGACAACGCTGGCCCCCAGATCCCTTGCGCCAAGCGCAATGCGCACGGGCACGCCCTTTAATTCGTATTCCGCAAACTTCCATCCCGGCCTTGTGTTCTCGTTGTCATCGTATTTTACGCGAATGCCAGCCGCTTTAAATTTCTTTATCAATTCATCGGCCTTCTCGCCTATTTGTGTTTTTTGTTCTTCGCCTTTGTAAATGGGAACAATAACAACTTGCAACGGCGCAATACGCGGCGGCAAAACCAACCCGCTGTCATCGCTATGTGCCATTACAAGCGCACCAATCAATCGCGTACTTACACCCCATGACGTAGCCCAAACGTATTCTTGTTTGTTTTCCTTGCTTAAAAATTTTACGTCAAATGCCTTTGCAAAGTTTTGCCCGAGGAAGTGCGAAGTGCCGGCCTGCAAAGCTTTTCCGTCCTGCATCAGGGCTTCAATGCAGTAGGTTTCTTCGGCGCCGGCAAAACGTTCGCCGGGTGTTTTAATGCCCCGAATAACGGGAAGCGCCATGAAGTCTTCGGCAAAGGTGGCATACACTTCCAGCATCTTTTCTGTTTCTTCAATGGCTTCTTCCTTTGAAGCGTGTGCGGTATGTCCTTCCTGCCAAAGAAATTCAGCCGTTCGCAAAAACAAACGTGTACGCATTTCCCAACGCACCACGTTAGCCCATTGGTTAATGAGAATCGGCAGGTCGCGGTAGGATTGAATCCAATCTTTGTACGTGTTCCAGATGATGGCTTCAGAAGTTGGTCGCACCACCAATTCTTCTTCCAGCTTTGCTTCGGGGTCAACCATCAATTTACCCGGCGACGAAGGATCGGTTTTTAACCGGTAGTGCGTTACCACCGCACATTCTTTGGCAAAGCCTTCTGCATTTTTTTCTTCGGCTTCAAACAAACTTTTTGGAACAAACAAAGGAAAGTAAGCGTTCTGGTGGCCGGTTTCTTTAAACATGCGGTCCAACTGGTCTCGCATGTTTTCCCACAGCGCAAAGCCATAGGGTTTTATCACCATGCAGCCGCGAACTGCGGAATAATCTGCAAGACTGCCTTTTATGATGAGATCATTGTACCACTGCGAGTAATCTTCCGAACGTGACGTCAACTCTTTGCTCATTTTTCGTTTCCAATTTTGTGGGCCTTTGTTTGCTGTTAATTTTTGTTTTTGGGCGTAACCTTTCAGCAGCGTTTGCGTAATAAAATCAGTCTGATTGATAAAACCCGAATGACAAAAACCGCACGGCCAATTATTGATTTTTGTTTAACAGGAAATTGATAGAAATTTACTGTGCGATGGCAAAAATAACATTCACCGCTAAATCATCTGCCATGAAACTTTATTTACCCTTGCTTGCTTCTGTTATCGCTTTTGGTTCTTGCTCTACCGCATACAAAACCGGGCAAACTCCAGACGACGTTTATTTCTCACCCGCCCGTGAAAAGGACGAATACGTTCGGGTAGAAAAGAACGATGACCGTCAGTACCGTGACGACGAAAACTACCGCGAAGACCGTTATCTGCGGATGAAAACGAGTTACCGCCGCTATTTGGTTTTAGATGATTACGACTACTACACGGGCAGCAACTATTACGGCAATTATGATCTTTACCGTTACAACAACTGGGGTTATTATAACCGCTGGTACGTTACGCCGCCTTTTTACACTTCTTACTATTACAATCCCTATTATTACAATCCTTATTACAGTCATCCTTATTATTCCGGCGTGGTATTGGGCAATGTACAGCGGCCTGTTTATACTAAGCCGCGAGGAACGAATCTGAACACGTATTATCCAAACAGCGATTCGTACAACTCCAACAACTCAAGAGTCAGAACCTATAACACATCCAACAGCAACGACAATTACCGCAACAGCGGCACCAACGCAGGCGGTTTTTTGCGTAACACGTTCGGATCGGGCAACAGCAATACGAGTTCGCAATCCTCGAGCAACACAAGTTCATCAAGCAGTTCGTCTTCTTCGGGCAGTTCTTCCAGCGGAAGCAGCAGCGCACCGGTACGGAAATTTTAACCGCAGATTACCCTGATTTGAAAAGGATGGTCGGGATGTTTTACAGCAAAATTCATCTCCTGTTTTTATAATGCCCTTAATCGAAACAGTAAACAGCCTTTTATGAAACGAATTATACTTTGCTTCTCTTGTTGCCTTTCAACCGCAATGCTTTTTGCTCAAACACCCGAGGATGCACTGCGTCTCTCGTGGAATGTGCAAAGCGGAACCGCACGAGCACAAGCCATTGGCGGTGCGATGGGTTCTCTTGGCGGCGACATTACTTCAACTTTTGTAAACCCCGCCGGCCTTGGCTTTTACCGCACCGGTGATGTGGTGTTCACGCCTTCGTACAGCTTCGGAAAAACAAGGGCTGATTACCTTGGCCGAAGAACAGACAGCGCTACAAACAAATTTGCCATCGGCACCTCCGGCGTTGTTTGGGGAGGCAACGATCACGGAAAAACCCGTAGTTCTGCCATTAGTCTTGCCATAAACCAAACCGGCGATTTTAAAACAGATGTTCTTTACCGGGGACAGAATAACAGCAGTTCTTACTCGCAAAAGTTTTTAGAAGAAATCAGGAACGGAAATATAAAAGACGGGAATTCGGTTGCCTCGAATTTTCCTTTCGGCACTTCTCTCGCTTTCAATACATATTGGATTGATACAGTTGGCGGTGGCACAAACGGAAACTTTCAGTTTCAAAGTCGTGCGCCAATTTCCACCGGTTTGTTGCAGCAAAACACCATTACTTCACGCGGCGGTGTTACCGAATTTGCTTTGGGTGTGGGTGTGAACCTGAATGATAAAGTGCTTGTTGGCGGTACGCTGGGCGTGCCGGTTATGCGACTTGAAAGAGAAACAGAATTTGTTGAAGCCGATGCCACAAACAATGCAACAAACAAGTTTGATTATGCTATCTACAAACAAGGTCTGACAACAACAGGTGTTGGTGTGAATCTGAAAGGCGGCATTATTTACAAGCCACAGGAATTTTGGCGCATTGGCTTCGCATTCCATTCTCCTACCGTTTATAGTTTAACGGATAAAAACACTGCTGAGATTACCACCAATACCGAGGGCTACAAAGGAACGCAAACACAACGGCTGGAAGATGTGACCGGCGCACCATCCCAGATAAGTTATTTGCATCTTACACCCCTGAAATTGATCGGCAGCGTAGCGTATGTATTGCGCGAAATTCAGGACGTGACAAAACAACGCGGCTTTCTTACGGCCGATGTTGAATACGTTTCTTATCCAATGATGTCGTATTACGCAACCGACACCGAGAGCCAGCCCGCCGACCCGGAAACCAAAGCGTATTTCAAGTCGTTGAACAAAACCATTAGCGATACCTACAAAGGCGCATTTAATTTAAGAGCCGGTGGCGAATTAAAATTTACAACGCTGATGGTTCGTGCCGGCGTGGCGTATTACGGTAATCCTTACAAAAACATT
Organism: Flavisolibacter ginsenosidimutans; assembly: GCF_007970805.1. GTDB lineage: Bacteria > Bacteroidota > Bacteroidia > Chitinophagales > Chitinophagaceae > Flavisolibacter > Flavisolibacter ginsenosidimutans. The sequence continues at coordinate 1,106,517 of NZ_CP042433.1, forward strand.
CACGACGAAAAAGGAAACCGCTTGAATTTAAGCGGAGGCCTCGGATATCGGAACAAAGGATTTTTTATAGACGCAACGTATGTTTATTCGCTCAACAACGATGTTGACATTGCGTACCGTTTGCAAAGCGCTGCGTATTACAACGCAAGCCTGAAGAATACCGCCGGGAAAATTTTTTTAACTCTTGGTGTTAAGATTTAAAAAAGTTACCGCTAACAAAATGAAACTAAAAAGGCTGTTTTAGAACAGCCTTTTTAGTTTTCAAACAACAACTCAACTATGCCAAACCTGTTTAGTTGAGGACGTTTTTCTACATCAAACTTTTTGTTTTTTTAGAACGGCAGCGATTTGTCATAAAACCATTGCTGGCATGTAAATAGCAAGAATACAGGCATGATAAAAAATATTGAAGAAGTAAGCTGTGCCTTCTTGCACAATGTTGATTTGCTCTGTTTTTCGCATTTGCGCTGGGGTTTTGTTTTTCAGCGGCCCAACCATTTGTTAAGCCGCTTCTCAAAACACCAACGCGTCTTCTTTATAGAAGAACCCATTTTTGTTAACGGTGACGAGCGAACGCACATTGAGAATTATAACGACAACCTGTATGTAATAACACCTCATTTAAAACACGGACTGAGTGCAGAAGAGGTAGAGAAGCGACTGCAAAAAACAATTACAAGCCTTGTTTTGCAAATGCAGATCAAGCGATATTTTAGTTGGTATTATACACCAATGGCTTTGCCCTTTACAGAACATCTAAATCCCGAGTTGGTTGTGTATGATTGCATGGACGAACTTTCGGCTTTCAAATTTGCGCCTGCCGATATTACGCAGCGTGAGAAACAATTGTTCTCCAAAGCCGACGTTGTGTTTACGGGTGGCCACAGCATTTACGAACACAAAAAAGATGCGCATCATAACATTCATCCTTTTCCGAGCAGCATTGACAAACATCATTTCGGGCAGGCAAGAAAAATAAAAGCAGATCCGCAAGACCAGTCGCACATCCCGCATCCTCGTTTTGGTTTTTTTGGTGTGATTGACGAACGCTTTGACATAGAAATGATAGATGCAGTTGCCAAAGCAAAACCCGATTGGCATTTTGTATTGCTTGGTCCTATTGTAAAAATTGATCCGGCTTCTCTTCCGCATTACGATAATATTCATTACCTCGGCGGAAAAAATTACAATGAATTGCCGTCTTACATTGGCGGTTGGGACGTGGCGATAATTCCGTTTGCCATGAACGAATCCACGCGATTTATTTCGCCAACAAAAACACCGGAATACTTAGCCGCTGGCAAGCCTGTAATTTCTACGCCCATTCGCGACGTTGTTTCTCCGTATGGCAACAATGGCCTTGTACACATTGTGCGCAACGCGGAAGAATTTATTGCAGCCGGCGAAACAGAACTCGCAAAAAAACGCAAAAGCGTGTGGCAGAAAAAAGTAGATGAATTTTTACAGGGCAATTCATGGGACCGCACCTGGAGCCAAATGGTTCGTCTCATTGAACAAACATTATCACAACGCACATCGGTTTTGAAAACCGGCACAGAACAAAAAGCGTACGTCTGATTGCATCTTGCAGGCAAGGCCTGTAAAAGAGAGAAGCATTCTTTTGTGCAAGCAGAACCTGTAATTATGATGGACGATAAACAGAATAACGCAATAGAACTTTGGGGTGGAATTGAATGCACGATCAACAGGGTAGAAAACAACTATTTTGACCAGCTTGCGTATTCGGGGCATTACAACCGCATTGACGATATAAATCTTTTGGCAGATACGGGCATTCAAAAAATTCGCTATCCCGTTCTTTGGGAAAAGCATCAGCCGTACAAAGATGAAAAGATAGATTGGGATTATACAACCGAAAGATTGAACGCTTTAAAAGTGAAAGGCGTAAATGTAATCGCAGGCCTGGTGCATCACGGCAGCGGCCCGGCTTTTACCAATTTGCTCGATCCCGAATTTCCTTATTTGCTGGCTGATTATGCCCAAAAAGTAGTGCAACAATTTCCCTGGATTGAATATTACACGCCGGTAAACGAACCGTTAACCACAGCCCGTTTCAGCGGGTTGTATGGCTTTTGGTATCCGCACAAAAAAGACGATGCTTCTTTTTTAAAAATGCTCTTGCAACAGGTTAAAGCAATTGTGCTGAGCATGCAGGCCATTCGCAAAATCAATCCGCAGGCAAAGCTGGTGCAAACAGAAGACCTTGGGAAAACGTATAGCACAAAATCATTAAAGTATCAGGCCAATTTCGAAAATCACCGTCGTTGGCTAACCTATGATTTGCTCTGCGGTTTGGTAACGCCGCGGCATCCTTTGTGGAAATACTTTTTAAAAAAAGGCATTACGACAAACGAACTTGATTTCTTCCAGCAACATGCTTGCGTGCCCGACGTATTCGGTTTCAACCACTACCTGACTTCCGAACGTTTTCTGGACGGACGCTTGAACCATTATCCAAAGCATACGCACGGCGGCAACGCGTACCAGCGCTACGTCGATGTGGAAGCGGTCCGCATCGAAATGAAAACAGATTGGGGCGTTCGTGCTTTGTTAAAGGAGGCATGGCATCGGTACAAGCGTCCTATGGCCATAACCGAAGTGCACTTGCATTGTCACCGTGAAGACCAACTTCGGTGGTTCAAGCACGTATGGGCTTCGTGTGAAAAATTAAAAAACGAAGGCGTTAACATCGAGGCCGTTACCGCATGGGCCATGCTTGGCTCTTATGGTTGGAATAAATTGCTAACCGAACCCGCAGGCGATTACGAACCCGGCGTGTTTGATGTGCGAAACGGTGTGCCGCGGCCAACCGCTTTGGCAAGATTTCTAAAAAAAGAAAATCAACCTTCGCATCTTCGTTTGCTTTCAGCGGGCAAAGGCTGGTGGCAACGTACGTCTCGTTTCTTTCACAAGCCAATGCTTTTACAAAATACCGTTGACAATGTTCCAGAATGCAGCGCTCCATTGCTGATCATAGGAAAGAACGGCACACTCGGGAGAGCCTTTGCAAAAATTTGCGAAGACCGCTTTCTTTCCTATCAGCTATTAAGCCGCGACGAATGCAACCTTTGCGATGAGGCGTCTATTCAATCGACGATTGAAAAATACAAGCCTTGGGCTATTGTAAACGCAGCCGGTTTTGTTCGCGTTGACGATGCAGAAAGAGAATTTGAAAAATGTTTTTTTGACAACGTAAAGGGCCCTGAAAATTTAGCAATTGCCTGTGCGTACAACGGCGTCAAACTCGTAACATTTTCAAGCGATCTTGTGTTTGATGGAAATAAAACTGCGCCGTATGTAGAAGACAATGAAACTTCACCGCTCAACATTTACGGCCGCACAAAAGCACAGGCCGAGGAACTTGTTCTAAAGGCAAACTCAAATGCACTCCTTATTCGTACAAGTGCTTTTTTCGGGCCTTGGGACGAATATAATTTTGCGCACTTTGTGCGGAGAAGTTTGCTGAACGAAGAAACCATTTCTGTGGCAAAGGATGTGTTCATCTCTCCTACTTACGTTCCTGATTTGGTAAACGCTACACTTGACCTGTTGGTGGATGATGAAAAAGGCATTTGGCATTTGGCCAATCAGGGCGAACTAACCTGGGCTGATCTGGCTTACGAAATAGCAGATCGCTTTGACTTAAACCGGACCTACATAAACGCGGTGCGAAACGAAGAACTGGCTTTGCCGGCAAAGCGGCCCTTGTACAGCGTTTTGTCAAGTGTTCGCGGCATCCTGCTTCCTCGCTTAGACAATGCTTTAAAGCGTTATACAGATACCATGCAAGTAGCGTTTCAAAAGGAAAAACAGTTGTTGCGAAACGCAAGAGCCTGAGACAGGTGGTATTGGGATATTAAGAATTTCCCTCTCTTTGTTTTTAGTGCTGATATGTTTTGCTGGTCAATTGCCGAATAGTTTTATTCGAACGTCTCAATGGTCTGCTTAGTCATTCTTCAGACTAAAAAGACTGTCAACAAACTCATGCTTGTCAAACACAAGTAGGTCTTCCATTTTTTCACCGACGCCAATAAACTTCACCGGAATTTTAAACTGATTAGCAATGGCAAGAACAACACCGCCTTTAGCTGTTCCGTCGAGTTTGGTGATAGCGAGCGCAGTAACATCGGTGGCTGCGGTAAATTGTTTTGCTTGTTCCAAAGCGTTTTGACCGGTTGAACCGTCAAGCACCAGTAGCACCTCATGCGGCGCATCTGGGATTACCTTTTGAACGCTGCGTTTGATTTTGCTTAATTCATCCATTAAATAGGCTTTGTTGTGCAGACGACCAGCGGTATCAATCAATACCACATCCGACCCGCGTGACAAAGCACTTTGAACCGTATCAAAAGCAACCGCAGCCGGATCTGATCCCATGGCCTGTTTTACAATAGGCACGCCTGTGCGTTCGCTCCAAATAGTAAGTTGATCAACAGCAGCGGCGCGAAACGTATCGGCAGCACCAAGCAAAACCTGCTTGCCCGCTTTTTTAAAGTTGTAAGACAGTTTGCCGATTGTCGTTGTCTTTCCCACACCGTTTACACCGACAACTAAAATCACGTAAGGCTTCGTGGGAAGATCGGTGTGAAAATCATAAACGTTAGAAGAAGGCGCATCAACTAGCGTGGTTTCGATTTCCGCCTGCAAAATGCTGTTTAGTTCAGACGTGCTCACGTATTTGTCTCTTGCGACACGCTGCTCAATGCGTTCGATGATTTGAACCGTCGTATCAAGGCCAACATCAGCAGTGATGAGGGCTTCTTCCAAATTGTCCAGAACTTCTTCATCCACCGTGCTTTTACCCGCAACGGCTTTGGTAATTTTTGAAAAGAAATTGTCTTTGGTTTTTTGCAGGCCTTCGTCGAGGCTTTCTTTTTCTTTCTTGCCAAAAAGCTTGTTGAAAAATCCCATTACTGTAATTATTTATGCTGCCGTGAGTATTTGAAATAAACAAGTGAACCGAAAACTGGAACGAATACAATTGCTAAAATCCAAGCCACTGATTCTTTTCGGCCAATGCGCTCGTTTAATAACAAATGAATTAAACCCGCAATCATCAACAGAAGAATGAGAACGGAAACAGCTGTCCATACTACCAGTCCAGATTCGGGTGCAAGCATTTTCATTTAATACGTTTTACTCAAATCTAAGTTGAATAGAATTACCAAACGACGAACGGATTGCCCTGCGACCAAGCTTCGGATAAACTTGCAACGGACGATTAGCTAGAGCGGAGCAGCCGGTATTCAAAAACAACAAAAGCCGTCAATAAACACTGACAGCTTTTAAGAAGTTTTGCGAAGCCTTGATTTATTTCTGGGCCAAAAAATCCTTCACCTTGTCTTTGTGAATGATTGCTTCTTTAAACGTGTAAGCGCCGGTTTTGGGACTGCGCACAGCTTTGATCACTTTGCTCCAGTTTTTTGCTTCGGCGGCGGCTCTTGCGTCTTTTGATTTGATGGCCGTTTTTGCTGCTTTTGCCATGATGTTGGGTTAATACGTTAATCGGTTAATGGGTTAATAGGCTGACTGCTCAGTAACAGAGTAACCTATTAACTTATCTACTTAATTTCTTTATGCACCGTCACCTTCTTCAGGTTGGGGTTGTATTTTTTCAACTCCAAGCGTTCGGGGTTGTTTTTTTTATTTTTCTCGGTGATGTAACGACTGGTACCGGGAACACTGGTAGTTTTTTGCTCCGTGCATTCCAAGATGACCTGTACGCGGTTTCCTTTCTTTGCCATTGTTTGTTAATTTGATGATTCGCTACTGTGATAATTTGCTAACGGTTGAGCTAATTAGCAGATTGACCAATTAGCACATGGCACATTAGATGTGCTGGCCTTGAGCACGAAGCTCTTTTACCACGTTATACAATCCTCTTTTGTTAATGGTTCTAATGGCGTCGGTTGTCAACTTCAGGGTAATCCATTTGTTTTCCTCGGCCAAAAAAAACTTCTTCGTTTGCAAATTGGGTAAAAAGCGACGCTTGGTTTTAATGTTGGAGTGAGAAACCGTGTTTCCTCCGATGGGCGTCTTGCCGGTTACCTGACATACTCGTGCCATGACACAATAATTTTTAGGTCGGCAAAAGTAGGGATTTGATTCGAGATTTAAGACTTAAGATTTGAGATTTTTTATTCGTTCTCAAAAGTTTAGCAAATGTTTTCAAAGGAGTGACCGTTGATTTGCAGGATTTGATCGTCGCCAATGACATAGCCTGCATCGGTTTCCACGATGAGTCGGCCCGACACTTCATCCATCTTTACAACATGTCCTTTGATTTCGGTAACGCTGCCTTCTACCGAACGGAAGCGAATTGTGGCCGGCCTTTTCAAATCCATCAATTCTTCGAGGTAATTTTTTAATGCGTTCATGCTGGTGCAAATTATAGGGAAAGATGACGCAAACTTATTGCCAGCCCTGTCCAGCGCCTTTTGACAGTAAGCCATTTTTCCGTTAGCTTCGCCACTCGAAAAAAGCGACATAAGGCGCTGCAAAAATCTCAAATCTCAAATCAGAAATTCTTATGGCATACGACGTTGTTGTTATCGGTTCGGGCCCTGGCGGTTATGTGGCTGCCATCCGCGCTTCACAGCTTGGCTTTAAAACGGCCATTATTGAAAAAGAAAGCTTGGGCGGAATTTGCTTAAACTGGGGCTGTATCCCTACTAAAGCGCTTTTGAAGAGTGCACAGGTAATGGAATATATCAAGCACGCAAAAGACTTTGGTATTGAAGCCAGCGGCCAGCACGACTTTGGCGCCGTGGTGAAACGCAGCCGCGGCGTGGCTGACAAGATGAGCAAGGGTGTTCAGTTTCTGATGCGCAAAAACAAGATTGACGTCATTATGGGCTACGGCAAACTGGTAGCCAAAGGAAAAATTGAAGTGACCGCCGCAGACAACAACAAGCAATCCGTTGAAGCGAAATACATCATTTTGGCCACCGGCGCCCGCAGCCGTCAATTGCCTTCGATGCCTATTGATGGCAAAAAAATTATTGGTTACCGCGATGCAATGGTACTGCCGCAACAGCCCAAATCAATGATTGTCGTAGGCAGCGGCGCCATCGGCGTTGAATTTGGCTACTTCTACAACAGTATGGGAACAAAGGTGACTATCGTTGAATTCATGCCAAGGATTGTTCCGGTTGAGGACGAAGAAATTTCTAAAGAACTGGAAAAGAATTTCAAGAAGAACGGCATTGACGTGATGGTGAACAGCGAGGTAACCAAAGTGGATACCTCAGGCAATGGCGTAAAGGCTACCATTAAAACACAAAACGGAGAGCAGGTTTTGGAAGCCGACGTCTTACTGAGCGCCGTGGGCATTCAACCAAATATTGAGAACATCGGGCTTGAAACGCTGGGCATTAAAACCGACAAAGGCAGAATCGTAACAGACAAATACTATCAAACAAACGTTCCGGGCATTTACGCCATTGGCGATTGCACACCAGGACAGGCGCTTGCGCACGTGGCCTCTAAGGAAGGCATTATTTGTGTTGAAGCCATTGGCTACGCCGAGAAGAAATACGGCCACCAGCCAGAAATTTTGGATTATGCCAACGTGCCGGGTTGTACTTATTGCACACCGGAAATTGCATCGGTTGGCATGACGGAAAAACAAGCCAAGGAAGCTGGTTACGAAGTAAAAGTGGGCAAGTTTCCGCTAAGCGCATCAGGCAAAGCTTCGGCTGCGGGACACACGGAAGGTTTTGTAAAAGTGATTTTCGATGCCAAGTACGGCGAATGGTTGGGTACACACATGATTGGCTACAACGTTACCGAGATAATTGCCGAGACCGTTGTGGCACGCAAGCTCGAAACAACATACCATGAAGTACTCAATTCTATTCATCCGCACCCAACCATCAGCGAAAGCATTAAGGATGCAATAGAGGTAGCTTATGGTGAAGCAATACACTTATAATTCTCGGGGTATTGACAATTCCGGCTCAAGTTTTCAAGTCTGTTGCTAGATAATTTTGAATGCTTACTACTTTACAGAAAGTTTCTCAAGCAAATTTTATAAATGCCAAAGAATGAGACTTTTCGGAAAAATTAAAAATAAAAAAGCAGCCATTTTATTAGGCTGCTTTTTTATTTTATTCTGATAAAAATTTTGATTGAGCTGCTAGCTGACAGGCCTATTTCCCGAACTTTTCCTGCCAAGCCAAAATCCCTCCTTCTACATTGGTTGTGTCACTAAAACCCATCTGGTCAAGTATCTGACAAGCCATCATACTGCGTTTACCGCTTCGGCAATGAACAATTACTTCTTCGTCTTTCAAGTCTTCAATTTCATCCAACTGCATGGTTTGAAATTTCCCAAGCGGAATAAGCCGCCCGCCAAGATTGGCTTCTTCGTATTCGTGCGGTTCGCGGCAATCAATTAAATTGATCTTTTCGCCGCGGTCGATTCTTTCTTTGAGTTCATCAACGGTAATATTTTTCATTGTTTTTGATTTGCTGGAGGAGGATTTACCGGAGGTTTTGCTGTTAATGAATCGGTAACCGGTTTTTCTACTTGTAAAAATAAATCAACCATTTGGCCCGGCCGAATGGACAGGCGTTTTCCATCTTCGGTTTTTGGCGACGGACGCTGTTCATAAACAAAAGCATTTTCCTTGTCGGTTACTTCGGGTTTAAAAACCGGTGCGCCAAGAATCAAACCTTGCGCATCCAACAACGCCTTTGCTTCGCTAAATGTTCGGCCCACCAACTCCGGAACGGGAATAAGCTCATCGCTGACGCCGAGGCCGAGAACAAGGTCAATTGTGCTTCCCATTTTAATTTTCGTGCCCACCGAGATTGGATTGCCGTGAAAAGAGGCTTCGAGCACCGTATTCTTTGCAAAATCGGGACGAAAGGTTGTGTCGCCAATTTTCAATCCAAGATTTTTCAGGGTGAGCTCGGCATTTTTGTAACTGTATCCTTTCAGATTGGGCATTTCCACGTCTGGCGCCACGTAACGGTTAATGGTTACGTAAACCGTGCGATTGATCTTAACCACCTCATCCGCTTCGGGTATTTGTTTTAGGATTTGTCCGGGCGGCAAGGAATCGTAATATACAGAGTCCTGGATGATCAAATCGAAAGATTTCTTATCGAGAATGGATTGGGCATCTCTCAAGCTTTTTCCTGTAACGGCTGGCACGGTATTGCTTTCGCCGTGTTTGGTGATCCAGTTCAAGGAAAGCACAAATAAAAACAAGATCAGGAAGACAATGCCCAGCGCTAAAAGGATATGGAGCCAAAAGGGTTTGGTATGCAAAAATTTAAACATTCGGAATGGCTGTGTTTGTAGGCTGCAAGATAGCGAGGATGAGATTAAGACGAATACTGAAGTAACGGTTTAGCAGGAAGGATGAGTGACTCATCTCTGCTGAACGTTTTCATTTCTTAATCTCTGCGTTTCAACGCTTCCTCTACCAATTTGGTATAAAAATCAGTCAGATTCCAGCCCTTCGCTCTCACTTGTTGCGGTACCACGCTGGCATCACTTTGACCAGGAATGGTGTTTATTTCCAGCATAAATGCTTTGTTTTCTTTTTCATTATAAATGAAGTCTATTCTTACCACACCGCTGCAATTAAACACGGTGTAAATTTTTGCAGCGGTTTTTTCCAACACCTCTTTCCATTCGCCGTTAATGTTTGCGGGAGTTGTTTCGGAAGATTTGCCCTCGTACTTTGCTTCGAAATCAAAAAATTCGTTGTGGGCGACCACTTCGGTAATGGGCAGAACCTGAACCGTTCCTTCAGCCTTGAAAACACCCACAGTAAACTCCCTGCCCTGAATCATTTCCTCAACTAAAACCTGGTTATCTTCTTTAAAAGCTTTTTCAAGGGCTGTCCCCAATTCTTCCGAAGCCTTGTTCACTTTTGACATACCGATACTCGAGCCGCCATTATTGGGCTTTACAAAAACCGGGTATTTCAGACGCAGGGCTTCGTCAGGGTTACTAAACTGACCTTTGATAAATAAAATTGATTGAGCTACCGGAATACCCGCCGCTGCTGCCACAGCAGTTGTGTACCTTTTGTTAAAGGTGAGTGCCGACGTAGCTGCGTTGCACGATGTATAGGGAAGATTGAGCATATCGAAATATCCCTGTAGCTTGCCGTCTTCTCCAGGTGTTCCGTGCATCCCTATAAACACAGCATCAAAATTGATTTTCTGCCCTTTTGCAATGATCGAAAAATCGTTTTTGTTCACTGCCGTTTTGCTACCACTTTCGTCTTCGTAAAACCACCCAGCGGGTGTTACATCAATTGTGTAAACATCGTAACGTTCTTTGTCCAAATGATTGTAAATGGTTTTGGCAGAGCGGTAAGAGATGACGGCTTCGCCAGAATAGCCGCCGGTAACAAGGGCAATTTTTTTCTTCATGGCGGCAAAACTATGTAATAGCATTCTATTAATTTTTGTTGACTTATCTTTAGCCGGTTTCGTTGGTTGTTGAAGGTTTTGACACGGTCTGGTTTTTTTGTAAAACAAAGGCAAATAGACGCTTAAAAGCGACCGATTTACACAACCAAATGGTGTTTATTTCGTCTTATTTATGTATCAGAAAATTTGGAGATTACCGTATGCGAAAAGGAATAACCGAGAGCAGTTCTACCACTCCGCTTACCCTGCAAATGCTTCGTAAAATTGAAAACGACGGTTACAAATACGTCCAGGTAAAGGGCCTTACGTTTGACAAACATTACGATTACGTAGAGCCGCATTTTTTGGTGTTGGTTCCCATGAAGGAATTGCCCACCGCACAGGAACACAAAGACGTTTACGAACCTGTCCCAAGCACGCTTTTACAGAAATGGGCCACGGAAAGCGACGACGCACTCGAGATCGTCATTTCAACGAAACAGTTGAGTTAGGGAAGCTCTTCAAAAAATCTAAATCTCTTCTTGCAGCGCAAAAGATTTATGCTTTTGCGCTGCTATTTTAATCCCTTCCCTTCATCGCGCCTCGCTCCGTTTTTTCAAAGCCAAACTCCTTAGCTTTGCTTTCTTAAAAAGGCAATTATGATCAGACATGCATCGGCCGTTTGGAACGGCTCCGGTAAGGAAGGCAAAGGCACGGTAAGCTCACAAAGCGGTGTGCTCAATCAAACGCAATATTCGTATAACAGTCGTTTTGCCGAAGGAACAGGCACAAATCCCGAAGAATTGGTAGCTGCCGCACATGCAGGTTGTTTCACCATGAAGTTGAGTTTTGTGTTGGGCGAAGCGGGTTTCACTCCCGAAAGCCTGGAAACCAAATGCGAGATTACATTTGAAAACGGTGCTATCACCAAATCACACCTGACAGTAAACGGGAAAGTGCCCGGCATCAGCAAAGAAAAATTTGATGAATGCGTGAAGAACGCAGAAGCAAACTGCCCGATCTCAAAATTGCTTAACACCGCTATTTCATCGGAAGCAACGCTTGCTTAATCACACGAAAAACTTATCAGAGCATTCCGGAGAAACGGAATGCTTTTTTATTTGCCTTTTGTGGATGAAAACGGTCGTTCACAAGGCAACAAAAACCTTTAACACCTTCTTGGTGGAGGGTACTGTTTTTGTTGCTAATTTCCTTTAGTGAAAAAAATCCTGCTCCTTCTTCTTTCTCTTTATGCACTTGTAGCAGAGGCGCAGGATGTAAGCGGTTTTTGGAAAGGAGAACTCACCTTTGTGGGCGGTTGCTTTGCCCGTAACAATATTGAACTCCAATTAAAAGTGGTAGGCGATGGTGTTTACGGAAGTTCCTATCATTATCTCGACGTAAACAATTACATCCGCAAAGACGCAAGCGGTTATTTTGATGCAAAAAACCGGAAACTGGTAGTGCAGGAAGGTGCAGTCACGGACCAAAAACTTATTGACCGATGTAGCATCTGTATTAAGAAATTTCAATTTTTGTACAGGAAAGATGGAAACAAAGAGTTTTTAGACGGCTTTTGGACGGGGAAGCTCCAGGGAACAAACATAGATTGTGGAACCGGCGGTACAATCACATTATCGAGGGCAACAACTCCTACGTTTGCCGAAGAAAAAATTCCTGAAGTAAAAGTTGATACTGGCGAATTGAAGCTGCGTTTTTACGACAACGCAACCATTGACGGGGATTCAATTACCGTTTTGGTTAACAAGCAGGTCGTGCTCTCTCACCACCGGCTTACCGAAGTGCCCGGCGAGGTTAAAGTTCGCATCAGTCTTGAGCAGCCAATGGTAGAAGTGGAAATGATTGCGGAGAACGAAGGTTCGATACCACCTAATACGGCTTTTTTGGAAGTTATTGCCGGAAATGTTTACCACCGGCTCTTTATGGTTTCTACAAAAAATAAAAGCGCTAAAGTGCGCTTTGTATATGATAAAGAAGCGGCAAAGAAGCCACAAGTGCTTGCTTTTTAAAAAATTACAAACCTCTGTAACTACCACCGTTATCGTCGAAACTATAACGCTTAGGCATAATCACGATTTTGGCCGCATTATTCACTGTCTTTTTTACCGGAACTGCGGCTTTCTTTACAGTGCCAAGATTGTTTTCCATTAAAGCGGCTTTGCCTGCGTTGTTGGCATTAATTGTGACCTGCCAGGGCGTACTATTTGTCATTGTTAAATTTATTTTTAGGTGAGCTATTGATTGACATCATAAAAGTACACCCATTAACAAGCCTTCTCTAAGCATATTTACTAAGTGATTACTATCCTTAAATCCTTATAAATTTTTTAAAACACTTGCTGGGAAAGGGTTTCAGCGGATGCAGAAAGCGACGACCAAGGCAAAAAACAAAAGAGAAAAATCTTTTATTGATGAGGTTATGAAACTCTTAGGAGGCGTATATCGAAGAATTTTACCAGCCACATTTGTGCAAGGAATTTATGCCTTCAACGGGCAGCCCTTACAGATTACCATCACTTATGACTAAGCTCTGCGTTTGCTCTGAAGATACTTTTCCTGAACGATAACGGCCATGGGTTTGTGGTAAACTTTGCTTTCCAACCAGGAGAGAACGTCAAGGTAGGCAAAGGCGCGGGTTTCAAAGCGGTTCTTTTCGAGGCCTTTAATTCGTTGTAGAAGATCAGTAAATTCTTTTTGAAGGCCCTTTGTAGCCGGATTGAAACGGTTCCGCAAAAAGCGAAAAATTTCTTCGTCTACAACGGTCAGGGTTTCCATCTTGGACATAAAGCGGTAAACCGAGCGGGCCAGGTATTCAATGATACTGAAATTCCCAAGTTCATAATGCGCCATCAAATGGAGCAGACGGGCATAGCATTGCAGGTCGTTACGAAGGTCAACCTTCCAATTGATGATTTTTTGTACGTAGTCGATACAGGTTTCATAATCGCCGCTGCCGAAGTAAAGCGAAGCAATTTTGTAGTAAAAAACCAGTACGCGGTGGCGATCAAGGTACAGAGCATATTCTTCCAGTTTTTCTTCAATCTGCGGCACCAGCACAAGACCTTGCTTAAATGTGCCCACCATAAAATGATGGTTGATGCGGGCTGTGTTTAGGTAAACAAAAGTCTGAATGTGGTTGTTGTCGTTGACATTGGCCACTTCTGACCGGCTAAACTTTTCAAACGCTTCCAGCGTGCTTTCAAATTTCTGATAGTGCCGCAAGTCAAACAAAGCATTGAGCAAATTGTGTAGCCCTTTAATGTAGTGCCCTGTTTCCACCGGCAGCATGTGCGATTGTTCGTGAAAAAGGTCCACCCACTTTTGCGTGTATTTGTAGTACATCAAAAAGTCCTGGCGAATGAAAGCATACCAGCAATAGCACTGGCACAAGTAAAGGTTTTCGTAAAAGCCTGGGTGCAGGCTAATAACTTTCGGAAAGTGTTGTTTAAAGAAAGTTTTTACGCCTTCCTCGTCTTTCTCGTTGCGGGCATGGCCATTATTTATGTACCAACTATAAAGCTGTAGCGTAAGGTTGGAAAGGTCAGTGATGCGTTTGCGTTTTTCCGCCACTTCATCTGCTTCCGCCGAAAGAACTTCAGCCCGGTTCTGCATGCTTCGGGTGATGTAAAGCGTTTCGATCTTTTTTTCTAACGAAATAATTTGAATAAGAAAGCTATCCTGGTTGTAATGACGGGCTACTTCCTTTGTCTTTTCCAGAATTTTTAGGCTTTGGAGGTAAAGACCTTTGTTGTAAAGGATTTTGGCAAAATCAAGCTGCTCGTGAAGTTGAATGTCTATGTTCTCGTCGTTCCGAAGAAGACGCAGGCTAACAAGGATTTGTTTGTACAGGTGTGCTTTAATATTCGAAAGCTGTTGCTTCTTAATGGAAGGAATCTTTTTTAAAAGTGTGCCTTCATCATATTCGGCCATCTTATCCAAAGCATCAAAAAGCTGGATCATCTTCAAGTCCTCATTTGACGAATTACGTTTGACGTACAGCTTAAAACTCCGCTTCTCCCCTTTCTGCAGAGAGCGGATTAATTGAAACAAGCTGTCCACGGATCGGTTAGGCATCGTAACAAAATTATTTTAAAATCCGCCACAGGCAAGGGTTTCAGCGGTGGCATTTTTGCTTTAGCACTGTATTTTAAGCCCAATTTTAATCTTGAACTCCACTGTTGCCTTTTTATCTTCGAACCGGGTTACAAAGAAAAGGATTCAATCCGTTATAAATACCTTATTCAAAATAAGTTCATATAGCAAGCAATCGTTAGATCACCCGCTGTTTCCACAGCGGGTTTTTTTATGCAGTTAAGCCCGATTCTTTGAACAACATGCTTTTAAAAAAAACAAAGCACCGTATTACGCGATGCTTTGTGAAAAAAGATTTCTAAAACAATTTTGTTTGACGACATCAGGTTCCGACGGCATAGACACCAAAGGTTGAATTTTTCGCCAGTGACTTTACAATCCAACCCGAAAGCACAGGATAAAAGCCGTCAATCAAGCTCATGGCAATGATATAAGCGTACGGGCTTTTAATGCCGAGATAACTGTCCATGCTCCACGTACCAAGGATCATCTTTTCGGCCACTTTTACAATGAAACTAAGGAAGGCAAAGAAGATAAATTGTTCCAATACCGGCCTTTCATATGTGCAATAGTAAAGCCAGCAAAGGCAAATGCCCACCCAAACAAAAGAATGCAGAGCATTGTCAAGCCAAGGCAAAAAAGCCATCATGCCTACACGGTAACCAAGGTAATTTCCACCAAACATGAGCAAGGCCCAGAACAAAGACAAAAAAAGAAAGGTCGCTTTATAATTGAGTTCGACGATGGGTTTTGGATAACGAATGAAGAGAAACAACAAAAAATAAATGAGCACAACAAGTGCATAATCAAAAAGCGTGTTGTTGGCGCCAAGTATTTCGTTCATAAAAGAAGTTTTAAATGATAAAGTGAGACGTAAGAAGTCAAACGTGAAACCTTTACGAACGCCAATTGTAAAGATTGTGATGCTTCACGTCTCACGCTGACGTTTACACTTTGCTCAAATCCGGTGTAATGACTTTTACGCCGCCGGTTTCTACCGTGTCGGCTACGAAAGGCACGGCATATTCGGCAAAAGTCATTACCGATATTTGCGGGTTCACGCCAATAGCCGTTGGGAAAACCGATGCATCGGAAATAAACAAATTGTCGTAACCGTAAACCTTCAACTGTTCGTCAACAACCCCAATTTTGCGATTGCGGCTTAAAATATTTCCGCCTTGCGGATGTCCCGTTCCCAGCGTGATGTCGCTGTTGTCTTTAATATCGTAGCGCATCTTCTTCAATTCTTCTTTTGTCGCGTATTCGTAGTAGCCAAAGGTGTTCGGCATCACGCATTCGGCGCCTGCTTCAAGGTAAATTTCCCCGGCCAGTTCAATGCCATCAATCAGCGTGTCAAAATCCTTTTTCGTAGGCGTGTAACGAATGTCTCTTTTCGTTAAACCGCCCACTCGTATTTCCGCGTTTGAATCGCTGCCCACAAGTACACCGGTGCAGGCCATGCGGTTGTAGCGGTGCATGTTTTTCCAGTGGTCACTCCACCAACCCGGCATAATGGTGCTTTGAAACATGGGCGGATTAAACCAGGTTTCGAAAATGAACCCGCGACTGGGAGAAATTTGAAGAAAATGAGAAATCTGCAAGCCTTTGTATGCATCAATCACATCGGGAAAAACAGATGAAATGGGCGAACCCACGTTAAATGAAAGCCGCTTGCCCGCACGACCGGTGGCAATGCCCGAACGTTGCAAAAGCAAACTCGAAGAAAGGGCGCCGGCTGAAACCACAAAAGTTTTTCCCCGCACTTCTATCTTTCTGCCGTTTCTGAA
Organism: Flavisolibacter ginsenosidimutans; assembly: GCF_007970805.1. Taxonomy (GTDB): domain Bacteria; phylum Bacteroidota; class Bacteroidia; order Chitinophagales; family Chitinophagaceae; genus Flavisolibacter; species Flavisolibacter ginsenosidimutans. The sequence continues at coordinate 1,122,812 of NZ_CP042433.1, forward strand.
TTGGGCAATTAACGAAGTGATTTTTGCGCCTTTTGATTTTAATTTAATCACTTCACAGCCTGCAATGATTTGAAAATTTTCAGCACCGGCTTTTTCCTGCGCTTGTGGAAGAATGTTGTTCAACATGGAGAGTTTCTTGCCCCATTTACAACCGATGTTGCAATAGCCGCAACCCACGCATTGCTGAATGTTGGCTGCCACTGAATCCGCCACGTTCGGCGATTTGTCCAAACCCATTCGTTCAATTCCCAATTTGAATTTTTTTCCGCCGGGATTTAAGTATTCTTCTCTCGACATAGTGCTTGGCGTATCGTTGATGCGGTGCACGCCAATCATCTCGTTCACCTTTTTGTTGCATTGAATGTAGCGGGCAAGGTCGAGGCCCGCATCAATGCCGTTGGTATCGTTCCAACGATCAAGAACAGCATGCGGTGTATCAAAACAAACTGCATTGTTTACCACGCTTGAGCCGCCAACCGTGCTTCCCTGTATTACCTGAAAACGAAAATCAGCGGCTTGTTGCAAAGCGCCATCGGCATAAAGCCGTGATACCATGTCAATCTCGTCTTCATTAAACTCTGACGGGTCGGTATGCTCTCCGCGTTCAATCATCAACACCCGCTTGCCTCTTTCCGCCAAACCTTTCGCCATGATAGAAGCGCCGGGACCTGAGCCAATAATCACCACGCCGTCCCAATCAATTACATCCCCTTTTACATCCTTTTCATTCTGCACTTGCAAAGGCTGGTTGTTTTCGTACGGCAAATCTTTCATTCGCTTTTCCGTATCGGCGCGTTTGGAGAAAGGCTCGTAGCCAATGGTCGGATGCACACGCGGGTCGTTGTAATAACCCATAAAACAAAGCTGCTTGCCCATTCTTATCATGCCTTGCACCAACATGCGAATGAATGATGGCGCAAACCGAAGTGATACGTCCTGGTAAAAATGCCGCTCCAAAAAAGCTTTGCGGGCATCGGGCCGCATGTATGATGTAGGCGACTTCAAAAACACAAGCGGGTACAACTCAAGGCTTGTTAGCGCCAACTTTGTGACCCACTTATTGGTGGCTTTAAATGAACTCATGTAACGATCAACACTTAGCGCTGTCTCTTGGGGTGAAATCGCTTTCTCGTCACCTTCAATCAGGACTTCGGCCAGTGCTTTCAATGCGCGAAACTCCATTGGCGAAAAATATTGAAGGTTGTACCGGGCCTTCTGCGCTTTGTTATATAATACAATCAGAATGGCGTTCAGCGCAGCGTCGAAAATAGTTGAGTATAAAATCAGCGTACTCATTTTCAGGCTGCTGTTGGCCATTTGAAGAGTGTAATTGTTCTTTGCAAAAAGAATGAGAATGATACCAGACAACACAGCAAAACACATTACCACCATGATGGCTTCTACGGCAATAAGATAACGGCGCACATCGCCGGCGGCCACAAAACAAAGCGCCGCAAACAAGCCCATTTTGATGGTAGAATTGTTGGCAAAAGCCGGATCGTTAATGAAGGCGTAAGGCTTGAGAAATTCGGGCATTAAACCAATCGGCGGCAGAAGATAAAGCAGCACCCCACCGAGGTAAATGAAAAACAAAATGCGCAGGTAAGATTTCAGGTTAAGTTCCTGTGAGGTTAGCGCAGCTCCACTTTTGGTTGACATAAGCTTGCATTGAGAAGTGAAGAAATTATTGATGCTGTTCTTCGGGAACGAATGAATGCATCATAAGGAAGGATAAATTAAATATAGACCATATTTTGGAAAAACATCCCCGTAAGTTTTGAACGAACAGCGTACTCCATCCGCTTAATTTTCTTTATAGAAAGAATGAAAAACGTCCTTGGCGCAAAGCTTGCTGCCCTTGATCTTTGCCGCGTTTAAACAAACGGAAAATGACAAAGACCGATATTCAAAACAAGGACGATATTGAAAAGTTTGTAAACGGCTTTTACAACAAGGTGCGCCGCGACGAAATTCTATCGCCGGTGTTTGAGGCAAAAATTCCCGATGCAGCTTGGCCTGCACATTTGCAACGCATGTATGCTTTTTGGAACGCCATTCTGTTTGCCGAAACCGGTTTTCAGGGCAACCCAATGCAAAAGCACTTAGGCTTACCCATTGATGAAAAGCACTTCGGCCGCTGGCTTATTTTATTCAACCAAACAATTGACGAAAGCTATAGCGGTCCAAAGGCAGAAGAAGCAAAAACACGAGCCGCTTCCATTGCCGGCATTATGAATTTCAAGATTGAAAACTTTCGCAAATCCTAACCGAGCCAGAGGATTTATCAAATTCAACAGAAATTGCTGAGTACGATAAAAGAGTTTAATGTAGAACCATTAACGGCTCTTACTGTTCAGGTGTTGAACAATTGGTACAAAATTTATTCGTGTATTTTAAACGAAACACTATGGCAGATGACAAAAACGCAAGAGACGGCCGCGACCGCGGACGCGTAGCGGGTGACGAAGAGTACGAGGTTAATTACCTGGCGCAGAAACTAAACGTGTCTGTGGACGAAGTGAGGCGGGCTGTTGAAAAAGTGGGCAATAGCCGCGAAAAAGTAGAAGAATACCTGCGTAACGGCAGACGCTAATCAAAAATACCCCCGCAAAACGGGGGTATTTTTCGACCGTGTTTCCACATTTGTAAAAAAGAATTTTATAGGCACAATAACTGCATGACTAACCTAAACAACACAACCATGAAACCAGAAGAAATCAAAAATATGCAACCCAATACGGAAGACAACCGCACGGGCGAATACACCGAAAGCAATGACCGGCTAACGTTTATGAACAACGAAGAAAACCTTATGAAGAAGCTGGAGCAACACGGCTATCGCGAACAGTTTAAAGTACAAAAGGACCGGTTGGTCAGTTTAACCACGGGCAAAAAATATAAATCAGCCGATGTAAAAGCCGTTAACTTCTACCGCTTTGAAGGCATTTCCGATCCGGATGACATGAGCATTCTTTATGCCATTGAAACCTGTGACGGTGCAATGGGAACACTCACCGATGCCTACGGCCGCTACTCCGATGAGGACACCGGCACTTTTATGAAGCAAGTGGAAATTGAAAAAAAGCTGCACGGCATGAACGGTTAAGCAAACCGCAAAAAGTCATTGCATTTTGAAAAAAGAAAAAGGAAAACCATTACCGGCGGTTTTCCTTTTTTACTTGTTTTGTTTCAACGGCAAGATGACGTAAAAGCTTGCACCCTTTTCTTTTTCGCCTTTGGCAAAAATTACCCCGTGATGGTTGGCAACAATGCGGGCACACAAAGCCAGGCCAATGCCCGTGCCTTCGTAAGCTGCGCGATTGTGTAACCGTTGAAATATTTCAAAAATTTTTTCGCTATAAACCGGATCGAAACCAATGCCGTTATCGTTGAACGAAATTTTTATAAAGTCTTTATCCGGAAATAAGGAAAGATGTTGTTCTTTTTCAGCGGGCGAAAGGGCTGCAGCTTCGATTCGAATCTCGGGTGTCTGGTCGGTTGCTGAAAACTTTATTGCATTGCTCAACAGGTTTCCAAACAATTGATTCATTTGTAGCGGAATGGCTTCCACAACAGGCAATTCGGCAGCGCGAATGACGACGTTTTTTTCCTGTATGACGAGCTCAAAATCGTGCGTTACGTTTTTAAAAATTTCGTTCAAATCAACCGGTACAAATTGTTCGAGTTTGGTAAGCCGCGAAAAGTTCAGCAGGTCATTAATCAGCGTTGACATGCGCCTGGCGGCTTGCACAACTTTCTCGTAATGCTGCACTGATTTTTCGTCCAGTTTCTCTGCGTTACGTTCGTACAAAAGCGTGGCAAAGGTTTGAATTTTTCGCAACGGCTCCTGCAAGTCGTGGCTTGTAACAAAAGCATATTGCTCCAGTTCTTTGTTCGATCGCTCCAGCGCTTCGTTTATCTCTTGCAGTTCTTCGGTTCTTTTTTGCACTTCGCCTTCCAACCGGGCCTCGTTTTGCTCCAGCACCTTTCGGGCCAATATCATTTCGGTCACATCAACCGCCACCACCATCACCCCGCCGATTGTACCATCAATTTCCAGCATCGGCGTGTAAGCAAAATTGAAGAAGACCTTTTCTAATTTTCCCTTGCGTAGTAAGGTTACTTCAAATTCATTTCCATAAAAGGGCACACCCGATGTATAAACGTTGTTAAGCAAATCTTCCACGCCGGTTCCTTTTAACTCCGGAAAGGCTTCGTGCAAGGTTTTGCCAACAACATCATCCTTGCCGGCAATTTCCAAGTAGCGTTCGTTTGCCAACTCAAAACGTTGTTCCTTTTTACGCAGAATGGCAATGGCAACCGGCGCGTTCATAAACAAATTGTACAACTGCCGGAAAGCGGTAATGCGGCTCTGTGCAATTTTAATGTTGCTGTCAATGCGAGATAAAAGTTCCCTGGCAGAAAAAGGTTTTACGAGGTAATCATCGGCACCGGTTTGCAAACCCTCAATGGTCGCCTCTTCCCCTGCTCTTGCCGACAATAAAACAACCGGTGTGTTTTTGGTTTTTGGATGTTCCTTTAAATGTTTCACCAACTCAAAGCCGCTCATTTCGGGCATCATCACATCGCTCAGAATCAGGTCTGGTTCAAGGGCAATTGCATTTTCCAAAGCCAGCTTTCCGTTGCTAACGGCAGTAACTTGATAGCTTGTGCTCAACAAACGCTGCAAGTATTCCCGCATGTCCGTGTTGTCGTCAGCCAGCAACACACTTGGCCTTCGTGTGCTAACACTTGTGGACGGCGGGTCTGCTTCAAAATGATTCTCTGACGGAAGCCATTTCATGGCTTCATCAATAAATACGTCGGTGCTGGCAGAAAAGCTTAAAGACGATTGCTCCAGAACAATTTGTTCCGCTGGCAAATGATTCTTGCCCGCCAAAAGTGTAACGGTGAACGTTGTGCCTTCTTTTAATTTGCTCTGCACATGAATACTTGCCTGATGCAATTTTACCAGTTCCTGAACCAGGGCCAGGCCAATGCCCGTTCCTTCCTGGCTCCGTCCGCTAGCATTGTGAACGCGATGAAATCGTTCAAACACTTTTTGCAATTCCGTTTCCGGAATGCCTACACCGGTATCGGTTACGGAAAAATAAATGCGGTCAGACTCTTGTTTCAATCGCAAGGTTATAGAACCGCTGTACGTGTATTTAAAGGCGTTGCTCAAGAGATTGAGAACAATCTTTTCCCACATGTCCACATCAACGTAGGCTTCAATGTTCTCGCCGCAATCAATGTTTAGTTGCATTCCTGCTTTTTCAACGGTTGCGCGAAAAGTACTGGCGAGATCCTTTGTTAATGAAGAAACGTTTACACGCTCAAACCGGGCTTGCATCCGGCCGGCTTCAATGCGCGAAAAATCGAGCAACGCGTTTACCAGCTTTTGCAACCGCTTTACGTTGCTTTGTGCCACCGACAGGCGAAGCCTGTTTTCGGGAACGGTATTCGGGTCGTTCAGTGCGTCTTCGATAGGCGCAGCCATTAATGTAAGAGGCGTACGAAACTCGTGGCTGATGTTGGAGAAGAAAGCTGTTTTTGCGCGGTTAATTTCGGCCAGAGCCTCGGTACGTTTGCGCTCTTCTTCAAGTATGTGTACATCAGCAAAAGAAGTGGCAACCTGGTCGGCTATCAACGCAAAAAAGCCCGTGTATTTTTCGTCCAATAAACGGTAAGGATTCAAACCGACTATCAAAAGACCATAGGGTTCCTTCGAGCCGGTTTGAATGATGGGCAGTACCATCAATTTATTTGGCGATACTTCCCAGGCACCCCTTGGCATCGGCCCAAACTTTTCATTGAGCCCCTCGAACAGTTGCGGCTTACGCGAAGCAATGGCATTCTTTATTGTGCTTACGACTTCATTATCGGCAGAAAGATCAACTTCTTTTGAAATAAATTTTTCCGACTCGCCCAGAGGGGTAGAACCGGAAAGTATGGCCTTGGTGTTGGTAACGGTGCGAAACAAAGCAAAGGGAAAATCATGTGGGTTTTCTTGCAGGGTTGTCATTGTTTCTTCAACAATCTCGGCATTGCTCCGGCAATCGGCAAGGCGTTTGCCCAATTGCGTCAGCGTTCGCAGTTGACGTTCGCTGATGATTTTGTCCGTATCATCAGTGTTGGCGCAAAACATACCCTCTGTTTTGCCACTGTCGCTCGGAATAGGTGTGTAAGAAAACGTATAATAGGTTTCTTCGGGATAACCGTTGCGCTCCATGATGAGCAACTGTGATTCCACGTAAGTGCCTTCGTCCTGCTCCATTACTTGCTTTAGCATAGGCTCAATGTCACGCCAAATGTCCTTCCACACTACCGAGGCCGGCTTGCCAAGTGCCCAAGGATGCTTGCCTCCTACAATGGCTTTATAGGGATCGTTGTAGAATTTAATGAGCTCTTTGCCCCAGCCGATCCAAATGGGCTGCCGCGATGTAAGCATGATGCGGATACAGGTGCGCAGGCTGTGCGGCCAGGTTTCGACAGAACCAAGCGAAGTTTTGCTCCAGTCAAATTCGCGGATGAGCCGTCCCATTTCGCCGCCACCGGATAAAAACTCAGGTATTGATATCGTTTTCTCCCGCCCTTTTGTTTTCGTGATTTCGTTCATTTTACAAGAAGCTTGTTAACCGTATGGTTGCGATTTTTCTCGCCCCTTATCATAACAATGCGAACGACAGAATGGTTTTTGGCTTCTTGCAAACGCAGTTTTTTCTGTGGCTTGTTTGTGATAAAAAGGAGAAAGGACCACAAATCTAAAGACTATGGACATTCAAAAGTCTTGCGCAAAAAATGCTCAGCCTTTCTATCACGAATCATTCCGATGGCATCAGCGGCCAATCCTTGTTCGGAACATAAGCTTCTTTCATCAATGCTTCTATCTGCCGTACAACGCCGGGATGTTGTGCGGCAACGTTGGTTTTTTCCTGCGGGTCGGTCTTCAGGTTGTACAATTCTATTGGCGGCGAAGGCGTTTTGCTTACGTTCAGTTTCACACCTTTCCACTCGCCCATCCGAACGGCTTGTTTGCCGCCTGCTTCGTGCAGTTCCCAATAAAAGTAATCGTGAAGCTTTTGCTTCTCTCCCTTCAACGCAGGCATGATTGAAATGCCGTCAATATTTTTTGTCGGAGCTGCGCCGGCCTGTTGTAAAAACGTTGGAAGCAAATCCCACAGAGCGGCGGGTTCAGTATTGATTGTTCCGGCTTTGGTCACTCCTTTTTGATAAGCGATAAAAGGCACGCGAATGCCGCCTTCGTATAAATCCCGTTTGATGCCGCGCAAACCGCCGTTGCTGTTGAAGAAATCAGGATCGCCGCCGTTCTCCTTGTGCGGTCCGTTATCGCTTGTGAAGATGATGAGCGTATTTTCTTGCAGCCTTTTTTCTTTTACGGCATTGATTATCTCGCCAACGAATTTGTCAAGCCTGGCTACCATTGCTGCAAAAGCCGCATGTGGATGTGCATCGTAGTGATGCTTCTCGCCGTCGTTGCCTTTTAGTGTAGGCACAGCGGCTTCGTTGAATTTTTTTACATAGTAATCATAAACCGCGTCGTGCGGCACAATGACATCGGCATGAGGCAAGGTGTAAGGGAGATAAAGAAAAAAAGGTTTGTTGTGCTTAGCCTTGATAAAGTTCATTGCCTGCTCGTGAATTAAATCGGCGGAGTAAGCAGCATCTTTTTTTAGGTTTCCCGAAAGATCAATGCGGTTGTGGTTGTGCCACAGATGATCGGGATAATAATTGTGCGCAAGCGTTTGGCAATTGTAACCGTAGAACTCATCAAAGCCTTTTTTCTGCGGATCACCGGACGAGGTAATAAAACCCAACGACCATTTGCCGAATGCAGCGGTTTCGTAACCCGATTTTTGCAAAAGCATGGCAACCGTGATGACCGAATCGGGCAAAGGAACTTGTCCTTCCGGTTGCAGGGTTTTGTTTCCGCGAATGGCGGTATGGCCTGTGTGCTGACCGGTCAGGAAACTGCTTCGTGAGGGTGCACAGACCGTAGAGCCGGCGTAGAACTGTGTAAACTTCACGCCCATTTTTGCCAGCTTCTCAAGATTGCGTGTTTCTATCTTTTGTTGTCCGTACGGGCCAATATCGCCGTAGCCCAAATCATCGGCAAGAATAAAAATGATGTTGGGTTTCTTCTGCGGTTTCTGCGCCACTGCTTTATTTGCGTGAAGTAAAACCAGAAGGACTCCCCAAATAATAAACTGCTTCATGGGTTCGAAATCTTGTTTATTTCAGCTTATATACTTCGCTGCCGGCCAGTAAAAAACAGCCCAGGCCGTAATCTTCAAAATCAGGAACGTTGTTGTAACTCACGGGCTGACCGTCCTTTGGTTCTTTACCGGTGCCTTGAACAAAGCCCAACATTCCGTCGGAATGCACGGCTTCTTTCACCATCGCCTTCCAGGCTTTTGCAACGACGGGCCTATAAATTTTTTTATCCAGAATTCCATTGTTCAATCCCCAGGCAAAACCGTAGGTAAACAGTGCTGTGCCCGATGTTTCCTTGCCGCCAAAATGCGAAGGATCGTGAAGGCTCACGTTCCAGAAACCGTCGTCACGTTGCACTTTAATTAAGGCTGCGCACATGTCTTTAAAGTCCTGAAGGTATTCGGTGTAATGAGCATCGTTCTTTGGCAATTGTTCCAGCGTTCTTGCCAAGGCTGCCAACACCCAACCATTGCCGCGGCTCCAATAACAATCTTCGCCGTTCGGTTCTTTGTACGGCGGCACAAAATCTTTGTCGCGCCACCACAGGTGATCTTCCGCATGGTACAATCCTTTGCCGCCTTGGTTGTATTTGGCGAAAGCGTAGAGGTCATACATTTTGCGGAAATAAGCCGTGTCGTTGTACACCACACCAAGCCGCACAAAAACCGGCATTGCCATTTGAATGGCGTCAATCCAACTCCAGTCGTCTTTCTTTTCGCTGTGCACCGTGTTATCTATGCACGCCTTGATGCTTTTGATGCGCTCTTCTTTTTTAGCAAGCAGGTAAAGATCAATAAAGGTTTGCCCACAACACTGGTCATCGGCATTGCGGGTAGTGATGCCGTTGCGCGGCGTCCAGTTGTGCTTCTCACCCCACTGCACGGCGTAATCGTAAAACTTTCTTTGCGGATCAATTTTATACAAAGCCATGAGGCCTTCGTAATAAACGGCACGTGTCCAGATGTTGCTTGGCCGTTCCCGGTTGGTAACAATGGGCTTGCCCGCATCCGGCCACTTGTTCATAAAGTATTCGTTGGCAAGTCGCAAAGGCTTCAAAATTTTCTTCTTTGAAGGAAGCTTTTGCGCAACCACGTTTGTGGCAATGAATACGATAAGAAGCAAGGAAGAAATGAACTTCATATAGCGAGGTTAAATGAGAAAGCTATGTTAGAGCAAAACGATTTGCGCAGCGTCCTGTTGCGTCCTGAAAATTTAATAATGCCCGCGAATGACTGCTTTAATTTTTTCGTCGTAAAGATTTCGCAGTTTTTTATGTGTTTCGTTTGAGAGCGGCTCAAGTGAAGATGCCGCAACGTTGCTCTTTACCTGCGCAACCGAAGACGCACCTGGAATTACCGTTGTAACTTCGGGGTGATCGAGTATCCAGCGCAAAGCCCATTGCGCTGTGCGTTCATCCGGCAATAAAGAAGCAATCTCTTTCGACAACTTCACTCCTTCTTTGAACTCCACGCCTGAAAATGTTTCCCCTGTGTTGAAGGCTTCGCCGTTTGCATTGTAATTGCGGTGATCAGATGCAGCAAACGTTGTTTGTTCAGTAAACTTCCCTGTAAGCAAGCCACTGGCTAGCGGCACGCGAACAATAATGGCAACGTTCTTTTCTGCAGCTTTCGCAAACACTTCATCCGCTACGTGCTGACGAAATAAATTGAAGATGATTTGCAGGGAAGCCAATCCTTCTTGTTCTAAACAAATCAGCGCTTCTTCACTTGTTTCAACGCTGGCACCAAAGTTTTCAATCAAACTTTCTTCTTTTAGTTTGCGCAGATGATTGAAGACATCTCCCTTTCGCATTTCTTCGGTGGGAATACAGTGCAATTGCTCCAAAAACAATTTCGAAGCATCAAGATTCCTTAACGAGCTTTCAACTTGTTGCCGCATTGCATCGTAGCCAAAATTTTGCGGCCAGCCATTGTTTCCATCATGTCGGCGTCCAAGTTTGGTCGCAATAAAAATTTCCTTATCTGTTGCCTTCAAAAAACGACCAATTACTTTTTCACTAATGCCCATGCCATAGACGTCGGCTGTATCAACAAAATTTCCACCTGCATCAACGAAGGCTTGTAAAATAGCAAAGGCTTTTTCGTCGTCAATCTTGCCCCAATCGGCGCTGCCCAACTGCCATGTTCCCAAACCAATTTCTGATACCTTGTATTTACCAAACGAACGGTATTGCATACGAATGAAATTTTAAAATGAAGAATGCCAAAGTTCAGGCTTGCGAAGCAAATTTGAAACGGTTTATTTCACGGCAGGCCAGCCGTTTTCGTCCCAAACAAGTTCTTCGATACGAAGCTTTGAGCGGCCGCCATCTTTTGCGTCATAACCGTGAAAGATGAGGTAATCTTTTCCGTTGTCGGTAAACACCGCGTTATGTCCAACACCGTTCCAGTCGGCATTGCCTTGCAACAATAAACTGCCGCCGTTGCTGTCCATGCGAACGCCGTCTTTGTCAACGTAAAGACCTTGCAGCACTTTGCTTCTTCCGACGACTATTTTGTAAGTACTCTGTTCGCCTATGCAGCAATAATCAAATGAAACAAAGAGATAATAATAATCTCCCTTCCTGAAGATGAACGGCGCTTCAATAGCTGCGCCGCCTGCAGAAGAATCCGGCGTGTTGTAAGGCCTCGGTCTTCGCGCAAGCGTGTACCATTGTTGCGGCTCCGCAATCTTCATTTGCCGATCAAGCTTTACCAGTTTTATTCCACTCCAAAAAGAACCGAATGTTAACCACGGCTCGTTCTTTTCGTCAACAACCAGGTTTGGATCAATGGCATTCCACAAATCGCGTCCAAGAACGGATTGCACCACCTTTCCTAAATCAATCCATTTGTAATCTGGAGATAAAGGATGCAAGGTTTTATTCACCGCAACACCGATGCAGGACGTGTTTTTTCCAAACTGCGAAACAGCATAAAACAAGTAATAGCTGCCGTTATAAAAATGGATATCTGGCGCCCAGATGTGGCCCTTAAAACCGGGCACTGCATCTACCGCCCATTGCGGTGGGTTTGCAAAAACAGGCGCTTCTTTTTTCCATTCTTTTAAATTGCTTGACGACCAAACAGCGATGCCGTTGCCGGTGCAAAAGATGTAGTAAACGCTGTCTTCTTTGATGATGACGGGATCGTGAACCGGTGTTTGTCTTGTTGAGAGAACAGTGCCGGCCGCAATTTGCTGGCAATGACTTTTTACGAAAGCGAACGAAAGCAAAAAGGAAAACAGGAAGCGCATGTTCGTGAATTAAGGCATTCGTTCTAATCCTTCAAACTTTACTTTCCACTTTCCATCTTTCGGAATACCGGGAAGTTCTTTGCTGCCGTCGTAACCGGCCACCATCATTACGATTGCCGTGAGTATTCCACCGTTACCGGGCATGTAAAGCCGCAGACGTTCGTCCTGGTAGTTGTGACCGTTAATTAAATACGTGTTGGTTTGAATCGGCATCAGAAAACTTTGAATTGCTTTTTCCGGCATGCCCAATCGCGTTGCCGTCATGGCCGTCATTAGAAAATCCCAGCCCCAGGTATCACGCCACGTCCAGTTCTTCCAAATCCAATCAAACGTGTTTTGCATGATTGCTTTATCGGCTTGCCCGGTCAATGGCATCACACCCAATGCAGCAAGAACGGAAGGATGATCCGTCCTGTATTCGGGATTGGTGTAAGAGTCCGTTGCACTTTCCGCAAACAAATATTTTTTCTCCTGAACCGGCAACGGTGAGAGGCTGTTTAGCACATCATCCCATTTTTTATTGCGCGATAAACGCAAGCGTTCGCGCCATTGCTGCGCAACGTTCAACGCCCACTTCCAGTAAACCAATTCGTATGTTGGATTGAATGTTTCTTCGGACTTAAAACGTTCCTGTGCCGGTATCAATCCTTTGCCCAAAACGTATCGCTTTGTAAGTGGATCGTAATGCGCAAACGACGCCATGAAATCCGCTGTCGCAAACACAAGGTCTTTGTATTTGTTCAGCGTTTTTTCATCCTTGTAATGACGGTAAACTTCTTCTGCAAAATAGATGCAATGCGGTTGTTGCCAGATAAGCATGGCGCCAACAGAAGAAGGTGCTTCGTCGCCGTTGTTGTCGGTCATCTTTTGCCAGCGCACACCATCAAAGCCTTGTCGTTGCGCAATAACTTTTGCGTTGTTAAAAACCGAAGCGTACCAACTCAATAACTTTTCGGTGTATTCTACTCGTCCCCACAAAGCCCAATGCGCTGCGTGCCACCAGGTCATTTCAAGGTGTGGCTTGCCAAACCAACTGTTGTACGTAAGTCCTGTTTCCTGTGGTGGAAAACTGCCCGCCTCCTGTGTTTTCATCAGGTATTGCGAAAGCACGATACGCCGCTCAATTTCGAAGGCTCTTTTGTCGGTGCTGCCCGAAAAATCTATTGCACCGCCGCTTTGCCAGAAATCTTTCCAACCTTCTTCGCTGCTGCTTTGCGTTTCAGCATAATCAGGTAATGAACGAAAATCTTTTACAGCGGTAAACTTGGCTGAAAACGAAAAGTTGTTGCTCTTGGTAGAAGGCGTTATTATAAAATAATGCGGTTCTTTTTCATTGATGGAAGCGCCTTGGTCCCATTTCAGGCCAACGTAATATTTTGTTGTGTCGAGTTGATGGCGCAGCACGGCTCCTTCATCGTGACTGAGCAACATTGTTGACTGATGCTTATTTGCGCTAGCGTAATTTGTTCCTTCGTCGGACCACGCACCGGTTGGATAAGGAAAGAGGAGTTTAATTTTCAGTCGCTTCTCCAACAACAAGGGCGAACGCACGTTTACTGCGATTACATCCTCGCTGTTGTGGCAATAAGTTATTGCGTCAACCGGTAAACCCTCGATGGTGAAATGCGATTTAATTTCACCCGTCCACAAGTTCAATTCCTGATGAATGTTCTTCACATCATCAATGCTTGCATGCGAACCGTCTTTCCGAAAAATTTCAAATCCAAGATTGCCCAATTGCAAACGATGCGGATTTTGCCGAAACCAATCCGCTGCTTTTTTCGCATGGTCGGGTTCTTTTACCTGCACGGAATAAGTTACGTCTCTCCCGTATTGATGATAAACCCTTAATGCTTCTTCGCGTTTGTAATTAGCGGTATCAATAAAGTTGTGCCAGCCCCACACCGACTCCGTCCCCAACGGAATGCCCTTTTGATAGGCAATCGGAAAACTTTGTAAACCCGTTGCATCAACGGTGAAAGCAAAGCTTCCGTTGCCGACGGTAAGCGAAGACAAGGAGTCGGCTTTCGTTACAACAACGTTGTGTCGTTGAACCAATGCCCTGCGATCGATTTTTTGCGCAAGCAATGGAAAGGAAAAGAAAAGAAAAACAGAAAAAGCAAGCGGATAGAATCTAAAACGTGCAATCATTACCGGCAAGTTACTTCATGTACTTCTTCAATCCTTCGGACTTAATTTCTTTCAATTGCGCAGCCACAATTTCTGCGTTCAATTTTGCGCCGTCAATGTTTGTGTGCGTGTGATCGCCGGGAAAGAAAGGCTTCACAGCGTCGGCGCCTAAAGCCTCATACTTTGTTGCCACGAGATTGTTCAGGTCAATGAAATAAGCGCCTTCTTCTTTTGCCACTTGCTGCGCCCAGCCCGCATAACTTTCAACCGAACGAGTGACTTTGCCTTCTTTCCAGTCATTGCGCGGAATTGGCGAACAAACAATCGCTACCGCTCCTTTCGCTTTTGCATCTCGAATGTATTGCCGCATATAATGGCCATAAGTATAGACTACTTCCTGCTTCTTCATGATCGGGTTGTAAACCTCTTTCGATTCTTCGCCAATGCCTTTCATGGTTCCTCTTGCTCTTGCCGTATCGTCGAGTGGGCCGCTATCATTGTGGCCAAACTGCATAATCACGTAATCGCCCTTCTTCAATTTCGACAAAACTTTTTCCCAACGGCCTTCAGTGATGAAGGTGCGACTGCTTCGTCCACCCAATGCATCGTTTTCAATCCTAATTTTTGTCGTGTCGAAATAGGGCGCAATAAAATCTCCCCAACCCCAGAGACTTCCTTTGCCCGTGCCGTCGCCGTTCTTCACCGTCGAATCACCAATGACGTAAAAAACAGGTTTGTCTTTTTGCAAAAACGCAAACGAACTCAAAGCCGTTACAATTAAAATAGCTGCAAATATTTTTTGAGAATGCATAACAATGAGTTTATGATTTAAGCAAGTATTTATTCAACGGATTCTTTTTCTCTGCTTTGATACCGTCCACAATAGAAGCTGCGTTTACTTCTGCGCCTTCATGATTGGTATGCGTATGATCGCCGGGAAAAAATGTTTTTACTTTTTCAGCACCCCAGGCATCGTACTTATCGGCGGTGATGGCGTTGAGGTCAATGAACATCACGCCTTCTGCGTCGGCAATTTCTTTGGCCCACTTGCCGTAATCTTTATCGGCACGCAAAACTTTTCCCTCCCTGAATTCGTTTCGCGGAATCATGGAAAGAACGATTGGCGTAGCGCCTTTAGCTTTTGCATCGCGAACGAATTTTCGAATGTACCAACCGTAGGTATGCACGGTTTCAATGTTGCCGTTTGGCCACGTAAGTTGTACCGAATCTTCACCGGTGCCTTTGAGTACACCGCGATAACCTGCTCTTGATGTATCGGGTTTCGAGCCTTCGTTGTGCCCGAATTGCATCAACACAAAATCGCCTTTTTTCAACGTTGATAGAACCCTGTCCCAACGGCCTTCTTTGATGAAAGTTCTTGTGCTGCGACCGGCCATGGCCTGGTTGGAGATGGAAATTTTTGTGCTGTCGAAAAATTCCGGAAGCAAAGAGCCCCAACCCCATTGTTCCTTATCGCTGTTGTGCACCGTTGAGTCGCCGATGAGATAAATGATTGGCTTTTCTTTTGGAAGAAAAAGAAACGACGAGCAGAGGATGAAAATGAATGCAAAAATTATCGTGAGCTTTTTATTCATGTTTGTGAATGTTTGTGTTTTTATTTTGTACTTAGCTTTTGTAATTCTGTTCAGCTTTTGTTGCGTCGCACACTTGTACGCTTTGTTCACTATTGAGCAAAAGGCTTTCACGCAACGACAGCAGCGAAGCAACGGCGCTGCGTCGTTTAATCGTTGCGCCACTGCGTGAAAAAATACAGAGCATTGTTCAGAACGCACAAGAGTGCGACGCAACGAATGTCTAATAGTAGCACTGGTTTCTGGCTCATCATTCTAAACTCATTTTAACGCCGTCTCCACTTTCTTTTTTGTCTGCACCAACGCAATGTTTGGCTTCGGCGGATTGCTCATGCCTTCACCAAAATAAAAGCTTGTGTGCGGCGGTTGGTTGTACGCCACATTCTGCCACGCAATGCTTAACCGGTACTGCGGGTCGTGCATCAGCGTGTAAAACTTTTTATCCGTCGGAATCGAAGTGGTGAAAATGCGCAACTCGTTGTTGTCGGCCGTGCGGTAAATCACTTCTTCGCGCCAGTCGCCCCAAATGTCCGCCGACAAAACCGGATTGGATTTGGTGCCGTTGTTCTTTACACAATTGTAATCGCCAGCGCTTAACAAACGCGACGTCTTGTTGTTCACGTAATCCCACTTCATAATATTCGTTCCGTCGAGCAATTCGGCCAACACGTCGCCGTCCCAAAAGATGCCCATGTTGCAGGATGGCGGTGACTGTGCATTAATGAGATTTCCCTTGCAATCGTATAAACCGGTAATGCCCGCACCAAAGCTCCAGCATTCGTAACCCGGATAGCGGGGGTCAATGTCAAGCGCCAATCCACGGCCGGGACCTTCGCCGTCTGCGCCGGCTTTTACTGATGCTTTTTTCCAAAGCACTTCGCCGGTTCGTGCGTCAAACATGTGCGAACCCGCATCGTCAAACCTTTCTTGAATCCCAAAAACTTCCAGGCCGGGACGTGAGGGATCAAGGTCGGTTACGTGTTGCGCATCGCCATGACCAAAGCCGGTTGAATAAAGTCCTTTGCCGTTGTCGTCAATGCACATGGCACCGTAAACAATTTCGTCTTTGCCGTCACCGTCAACATCAGCAACGGTGAGATTGTGATTGCCTTGTCCGCGAAAGGGTTTGTTCTCGGGATGGGCGGGATCGTCGCTGTCAAACGTCCATTGACGTTGGAGCTTCCCGTTTTTAAAATTCCACGCGGTGATAAACGTGCGAGTATAATAACCGCGGCTCATGATCAGGCTTGGCGTTTTGCCATCGAGATAAGCGATTGCAGCAAGAAAACGATCCATGCGGTTGCCGTAACCGTCGCCCCATTCCGCTTTTAGTTCATCGGGTGTTGGATTCAACTTTGCGTGACGCGGCGGAACAAAATCGGTTGTGTACAAAGCTTTGCCGGTGAGGCCATCAAACACCGTTAAATATTCGGGGCCCGATAAAATATAGCCTTTGTCGTTGCGCCAGTCTTTTGTTGAATCACCAATGACGTTGCCTTTGCCGTCAATGGAACCGTCGGCTGTTTTCATGGCGACTTCGGCACGGCCGTCGCCGTCCAAATCAAACACCATGAATTGCGTGTAGTGTGCGCCTTCGCGAATGTTCTTTCCGAGATTGATCGTCCAGAGCAACGTGCCGTCAAGTTTGTAAGCTTGAATAATCGGCGGATCGGTAAAACCGGCCTGTGAATTGTCGTGACCGCGGCCGGTTTGGTGCAAGATGATTTCGTATTGACCATCGCCATCTAAATCGCCAACGGAAGCATCATTCGGAGCATAGCCTTTCGGTGTTTGCAACGCAATAGAAAAGTAAGGCGCATTGCCCGCTTTCAAAACAAATGGCTTACTTGATGCACCTTCTTTGCCGCTTGATATTGGCTTGACAACATAGCTTGCTGTTGTTACAGTATCGACACTGTTGTCTAAAAAATTTGTCGTTTTGCTGATGGGTTCTTTGTTCAGCTTTTCCGTTTTACCATTAACAGTGCGGTAAAGATTAAACGTTAAATCAGTTGATTCAGTGCCCAGCAATCTCCAACTAACAAAAGCTTTTCCTTCGCTGTTTCGCACGGCCACGACGCCTCTATCCAGTGTTTCCATTTGCCGTTGCGCCGAAGCATGAATGCCCGCAAACAAAAAAAGAGAAGCAAGAATTTTTTTTGTGGTTTTCATCCGTTGATGGTTGTTTTGTTTCTGCTTAGTGAAACATGAATCTTGTTTTGCTGCGTGATGTTCCGAACGTACAAGTGAGTGTTGCTTCGGCGGTGCTCAGCATAAACTCCAAGAACGGTAATAGTGGCAACGCTACCTGTTACAAAACATTTCATTTCTTTTCGCTTGTTGCATCCACGGCAATGCTTGCGCCTTTTAAATTTTCTGCATTCGCCGTTAGTGTGATCTTGCCGTTGTTTCCTGATGCCTTGATGATGGCAACGCACTTTCCTTTGTATGACCAACGGCTCGTTGCCTGGTAAGGTTCGCTGCTTGCGTTGTCGCCGTTGTCAACAGCCGCTATAACTCCCGGCCCGCTGATCGAAAAATTAATCTTTGTATCTGCTCCTGATACAAGATTGCCTTCGTCGTCGGTAACACTGGCGGTTACGTAAACCACATCATCCCAACTATTTTGCAACGATGTCTTGTCGGCTTTCAAAACAATCTTCGAGGCTTTACCGGCTGTTTTCAATTCCTGTTGCGCCACGTCTTTGCCGCCGTTGCGGCCAACGGCTTTCAGTGTTCCTTTTTCAAACGGAATCGTCCACGTTCTCGACGATGCGTTGTCGGGTGTGCGGCCTTTTGCGCCTACTGATTTACCGTTGACAAACAATTCCACTTCGTCGCAGTTGCTAAACACCTGCAGGTCGGCGGTGGTGTAAATGTCCGGATCGTCAGGCGTCCAATCGGGGTTCCAGGTAACGCCGTTCGCATTCGTTTCTTTGCGGGTAACGTAAACCATTGGCTTATCGTCCCACCAACTTTGCCGTTGATAGCCAGCCAGTTTTTCTTCGCCGGTTTTATCAAACAAACCCGCGCCGTTTGCAATGCGCGGCCAGTCGGCTTCGCCCAGATAATCATAGCCGGTCCAAAGAAATTGTCCACTCATGTAAGGTTTGTCGCGCAGGGCAAGCCACATGCTGATGACGTGTGTGTTTTCGGTACCGATCACTTTCCAATCAGGATGCTTTTCGTGTGCGGCAATAAGTTCGTTCTCGCGGTAATTCTGTCCCACAACGTCCATCATTGCGGCAAATCCGTTTTCGTAAACTTTTGAAAGTCCAGGCCGGAAAAGTGCCATCGTCACGGGCCGTGTTGAATCGAGCGAATGAATCAGATCCTGCTGCATTTTGTATTTATGAAAGCCGGATGAGTCGTTGAGGTTGTCGTGAATTTCGTTTCCGATACTGTAGATAACAATCGAGGGATGGTTGCAATCACGCGTCACAATGTCACGGGTATCTCTCTCCCACCAATCGCTGAAATAAAGGTTGTATCCTTTTTCAGCATTGGGCTTTGCGGCGTTCCATGTGTCGAAGGTTTCGTCCATGACCAGGAAGCCAAGTTTGTCGCAGAGATCAAGAAATTCGGGAGAGGGTTCGTTGTGCGACGTACGAATGCCGTTCACGCCAATGTCTTTTAATGATTGCAATCGTTTTGTCCAAACACGCAAAGGCACGGCCGCACCAAAAGCACCGCCGTCGTGGTGCAAACAAACGCCTTCGATTTTGATGTTTTTCCCGTTGAGCCAAAAGCCGGTTGCCGCTTCAAAATGCGCATCGCGAATGCCGAAAGAAGTTGTGTATTCGTCCACCGGTTGTTTGTTGACAATGATGGTTGTAATTGCTTTGTAGAGTTGTGGTTTGTCTATATCCCAAAGCGCAGGATTTTTTACCGGTGCGATTTGCGTAAAGGTTTGACTTTTTCCCGCATCCAGCTTTGCGTTGCTTTGAACCATCCTCGCTTCTTTTCCGTCCGGTGCAAGAAAGCGGGTGCGCAGTACAAAGCTTTGCGACGAAGAGCCGTTGTTTGTTACCGTTGTTTGTGACTGAACCTTTGCGCTTTGCGCAGATACGTTCGAAGAAGACACAAAGCTTCCGGCTTCATCAACGTGAACCGGATTTACACTTACCAACCGTACATGGCGATAAATACCGGCGCCGGTGTACCAACGCGAAGCCGGTTGAATTGTGTTATCCGCACGAACGGCCAGGACATTTTTTTCAGCACCGAATTTTAAGTAAGGCGATAGTTCGTAATGCAGACTGATGTAACCGCTTGGACGTTTACCCAAATGATGACCGTTGATCCAAACATCGCTGGCCGCCATGATGCCGTCGAATTCAACAAAAAAATTTTTTGAAGCATCGATGCCGGGTAATGAAAAAATTTTGCGGTACCAGCCAACGCCAGCGGGCAGATAGCCACCGCCGCGGCTTGTCGGGTTGGCACGGTCGTAAGGCCCTTCTATGCTCCAGTCGTGCGGCACGTTCAACGAACGCCACGATGCATCGTTGAACGAAACGGCTTCGGCGCCGCTTGCATCCCCTTTGTAAAATTTCCAGTCGTTGTCAAATGAAGTAATGGTTCTTTCGTTCTGCGCAAAAACAGAAAAGTAGAAAAGGAGCAAAAAAGTCAGCAGCGTTGTTCGGCAATTGTTGTGCATGTTTTAGAGGCTTACGCCGTTTGAATTTTTAACGCTTACCGTGCTTTTATCGGTTGTATTGATCGAGACGTTTTTCCACGTCCAGCCTTGCGCATAACTGACTTCACCTGCATTGGCTGCGTTGATGTTTACGTTTTCGAAATTGAAATTTTGGAGAAAAGATTTATTCAATCCTGCACCGCTGATGGCTTTCTTTGCATACTTCACTTTTACGTTTGAAACATAAATGTCTTTGAAATGCGGGATGCCTTTTTCTTCGGGTTCAACTTTTGTCAGCATCACTTTCCAATGCTTTGGCAGTGTTTCCCAGGTATAGCCTTCCGGAAGTTTTGAGTAACTGTACGAAGGATTCCAGTTCATCGTGTACATAAAGGCATTGCCCACACTGTCCATCGTGATGTTTTGAAAGTGGATGTCTTCAATTGTTCCGCCGCGTGTTGTGGCAGACTTGATGTGAAAGCCGTTGCCCGTGCCTTTGGCCGTTAAATCAGTTGCCAGCACGTGACGAATGCCGCCCGATGTTTCGCTGCCAAGTGTCAACAAACCGCCGCCTTTTCTTGCCGTGCACTTTCGAATGACAACGTATTCCGTTGGCTTGTTCACCCGAAGTCCGTCAGCGTCTCTGCCGGCTTTTAAACAGAAATCATCATCGTTGCAGTCAATGTCGCAATTCTCTACCAAAACCCATGTTGAAGAGTCAATGTCAATGCCGTCGGTGCTCGGGCCTTTGCCGTCTTCGTTGTTGCGAACCGTTACTCCATCAACGGTTAAGTGATCGGAATAAAGAAGTTGTATTGTCCAGAAACCCGCGTTGGAAAACGTCAATCCTTTTAACGTTACATCAGAAGATGATTGCACCAAAAACGTGCGAACACGTTTTGCATCATAATCCACAATCCAGCGCAAACCTTTTGCGTCGTATTCTTTGCGCATGGTCCAGTATTTATCCCAACAAAATTTTCCCTGTGCGTTTACTTTTCCGTCACCGCTCACCATTACGTTTTTCTGGTCAATGATGTTGATGAGAGCCGCAGGCCAGCGCATTTCAATGCCTGCGATACGGGTATCAATTTCAGGGTAATCATCAAAGCTTTGACTGCCTTTGATCAACACGCCTTTGTCAATTTTGAGATGAACGCCGCTCTTTAAAAAGATAGAACCGGTTAAGTAAATTCCGGGTTTGAAGGCAATCGTTCCTCCGCCGTCTTTGGCGCATTTGTCTATTGCTTGCTGAATGATCTTCGTTACCACTTTAGCGGTATCATTTGTTGCGCCGAAATCATTCACCCAATAAACTTTTTTCGAAGACGGAATTTTTCGTGCGCCAACGTTTTTCGTCCAGGATAAATCCGTTTGTCTGTTGGCAAATCCGAATGCGAGCAGCGAAACAAAAATGAAAAGAATTTTTTTCATGGTATCAATTGAGTCCTTGTGTGGTGAGCTTCCAATCGTCCGTGCGGAAGGGCGAAGCAGGCAAACCGGCTCCGTTGTATAAATTCGGATGCGGTACGTTCTTCCATGCAAAGCGAACCGCTTTCGGTGCTTTCACGGCAGTGCTCCAAACAACCACCGTATTGCCTTCAATCTTTGCATTTGCCGGAACAAAGTTCTGATCGTCGCCGGCAATGGTGAATTCCTTCAACTCGCTTCCGTCTTTCGTCATCAAGCCTTTGTCGTAATCAAAGGAAATACGAAACTTATCGCCTTCAATCTTTGCAGATTTATACAAAGGCCCTGAAACAACAAGGTCTTTTTTGCCGTATTCGTTTTGCAAAGCCCAAAGCGATAACCTTTTTCCAACCAGTTCTTTGTTGCGAGGATGAATGTCCAGCGAATCGCCGTTGTCGATCGTTACGGCCATGCCCGTATTGGGCGTATTGCGGTAAACGTAAAGTTGTGCGTCTCGTATCTCGGGATTCTGGCTGCGGTGCGGTGAGATTTGAACGAAGTAAAAAGGAAGCTTTGGTGCATTCCAATCGTCCCGCCAGTTCTTAATCATGGCCGGAAACAACTTTCGGTACTGGTAAGCTCTGTCAGCGTTTGATTCGCCCTGGTACCAAATTGCGCCGCGCAACGTATACGGCTCAATCGGCACAATCATGCCGTTGTACAATTTTGCAGGAGATTGATTGCTGTTCGCACCCATTGGTCCGCGTGGCTGTGCGCCTTTTGTTTTGCTTGTGTCTTCTTTCCATTTTGCCAAAGCCGCCTTGTATTTTTCGTTCGCCTGCGGAAAAGCGTCCATTGCTTTTTGATAGCGAACCAAAATTTGATTCAGGTCTGCATCGCTTTGCAAGACTTCTTTTTTCGTCCAGGCCTCTGCCGGCGTACCGCCCCAGGTTGAATTAATAATGCCGACAGGATAACCCGTTGCTTTGTTGATCTCTTTTGCAAAAAAATACGCAACGGCAGAAAATGTATCAATCGTTTGTGCCGTGCAAATTTTCCAGTCGCCTTTGAAATCGGCTTGCGGTTCATCGGCTACTTTGTTGGGCACGTCAATCATTCGTATGTCGGGATGCTCTGCGTCTTTCATTACTTCATCGTGATTGATGACACCCGTGTACGACGGATTGGATTTTTTGCCGATAAAAAATTCCATGTTGGATTGACCTGATGAAAGCCACACTTCGCCCAGCAAAATATTGTCAACATCAATTGTGTTTGAAGCTTTGAACGTAAGCTTGTACGGTCCACCGGCTTTGGTTGTGGTTACATACGTTAACCATTTACCGGACGCATCGGCGGTAACGGTTGTGGCGCGGCGGTTCCAACTGTTGGTAACGGTCACTTGCTCACCCGGTTTTGCCCAACCCCACAACGCCACTTTGGCGTTTTGCTGCAACACCATGTTGTTGCTTATAATGGCCGGAAGTTTTACCTGTGCGTGAAGAAAGCCAAAGGCGAAGAACGATAGGCAGGAAGCAAATTTTTGAATGCGGTTCATAGCTCACAATCTATTAGAGCGAAAATTAGAAAGACGTTGCCGCTTACCGTCCTGTTGCATCCTGAAAACAGAAAGCATTGAACTTCCTTCGCTACTTTAGGCAAAACCTTTTAACCTCGCTTAACTTTCGCTGTATGAAAATCATTGCTTGCTTCCTGTTTTCTTTTCTTCTTCAACACAATTTAATGGCGCAGGAAATAACGCTTCCGCTTTGGCCGGCCGGCAAGGTTCCCAATTATCAAAAAACCGACGAAACGGAAAAACGCGACACAACCGAAACCATCCATGTCAGCCACGTGCAAATGCCGGACATGACGGTATTTCTTCCTTCAAAACGGAACGCAACAGGCCAGGCCGTGATTGTTTGTCCCGGTGGTGGATACGTTACGCTGTCGTACAGTTGGGAAGGCACCGACGTAGCCAAACTCCTAAACGCAAAAGGCATCATCGCCATTGTTTTAAAATACCGTTTGCCCAATTCGAAAAGCAACGTCACGCCGCATCTTTCGCCGCTGATGGACGCCAAACGGGCCATCCGCCTTGTTCGTGCCAACGCAGCCAAATGGGGCATTAACAAGGCAAGAGTTGGCATCATGGGTTTTTCTGCCGGTGGTCACCTTGCTTCAACGCTTGAAACGCATTTTGACGAAGGCGACGCGGCTTCAACCGACAGCGTTGAACGGCAATCGTCGCGACCGGATTTTGCGGTGCTGGTGTACCCGGTTATTTCCATGAGCAAGCCCATTATGCACGCAGGTTCGCGCAACAATTTAATCGGCGCCAACGCCGACAGCAGCCTTGCCAAATATTATTCCGGAGAGTTGCAGGTAACAAATCAAACACCGCCAACTTTCTTGGTTCACGCAACGGATGATAAAACCGTTCCGGTTGAAAACAGTTTGCTGATGTACCAGGCATTGCGGGGCGCCGGCGTGCCCGTTGAAATGCACATTTATCCTACCGGTGGCCATGGCTTTGGCCTGGCGATTGGCAAGTATTATTTGGAAACCTGGACGGACCGGTTGGTAGATTGGCTGCGGGGGTTGAAGCAATAGCCTAAAATGGCAAAAGATAGATAGGTTGCCGTATGATGCGGTCGGTTTTGACGAGGCCTTTCTTAAGCTGCCGATAGCTAACGAGCCGGCGGGTTTTGGGTATGCGGTAAACAAGGCTGCCACGATGTACAGTCGCGATAAGTTGCAACGGTTCGCCAGTCAACAGCCAGGCTGATTTTAAGTCCGCAAGTCCAATGTTAAAGCCGGGATGAAACCACCGCAAACGGATTTCGGTATAAATCATAACAATGATTTTTTAAGGAAGCGGATACAAATTTAGTTTGATAATCAGCTAAAAGCTGTAGGAGGAGTAGCGTATATTAGCGTGTTAGCGGCAAGCTTCGGATACCCCCTAAATTGAAAAAGTGGACACCTTAAAACAACCAAGACCTTAATTAGACTTAAAATGATTTCATTTTTTGACACACCTTATAATTCACCT
Source organism: Flavisolibacter ginsenosidimutans (assembly GCF_007970805.1). Taxonomy (GTDB): domain Bacteria; phylum Bacteroidota; class Bacteroidia; order Chitinophagales; family Chitinophagaceae; genus Flavisolibacter; species Flavisolibacter ginsenosidimutans. The sequence goes on from NZ_CP042433.1 coordinate 1,147,128, forward strand.
ATTCTTATCGGATTAGCTATTGCTTATGGAATAGTGGCTGCAATAACGACTTTTGACATACGGCTCATACAAGCAAAAAAAAGCGGATTGCTGCCAGCTGATGAAGCTATGCTTCCAAGTTGGGTTGGCATTTTTCACTGGTTAGAGTGGTTAATATTTATTGCAATGTTTCTTTTAAACTGGAAATTTGCTTTAATTGCTTTTGTTGTAAAATTCATTTTTAAAGTCCTTCCAGTTTTAGAAATCGTGGGCAACATTTTAATGTCACCTTTCAAACAAAAGACAAGGTATTAAATCAGTTGTAAAATGCTTAAAGGATTAAAAACTTTTCTCCAAGACCGAAAAACAAAAAAGCGTTTAGATAGAGTTCTGCGATTACTTTATTCAGACACAAGATTTCAAACCGACGAGTTGATAAACGCATTAAATATAAAGGATGAAATAGACAGATTAGAATACTATGTTATTATTAATATTGCTGCTCAACTTAAACGTCCCTATACCGATGATGACATTTCCCTCATTTACGAAGAACAAGTAGAAGCACTTGAAAATTATGTGGCTTCAAAAGAGTTAAGAGAAAACACAATTGAACTAACAAAAACGCAAGCCGATTTAGCCTTGTTACAATTCAACGCAAGAATGGACACTCTTAGGCGTGCATTTGAGTATAGCAAAAGCTCTCCTGGCGCTCTAATGCTAAATAAATTAAAAGCTAAAGGGCAACCACTTACTGAAGATGAAGAAAAGGATATAAGGAAACAATTCGACAATAAAAAAAGCAATGATTGAACGCTAATAATTGCCATGCCGCTAACAGCGGTTTTGCGTCAGCGGGGCGTGACGAATAAACCATCGGCTAATTGCAAGCATCATCTTCAGTTCCGGCTAACCGAACACATATGGGCTTTTGAAAAAGTTCTGTACTTTGGCTTTCCAAGCGGCTACAGTTCCGGGCTGGACGTTCGCTGAATGCCCCGCCGAACGCAAAGCCGTTTAACGTTAGCTTCACCTTTTCTTCCGCAAGTATTCATAAACTGCCATTTTTTAGTTGCTTAATGTACTCGCTTTCGCCAGTGAAGCTTCTACGCTGCTACAAAACCAGTGATTCTTGCATCGAATATTTTTGAGGCAGGTTACCGGCACAGGCGATTGCAGCGGAAGTACACCAATTAAAGCAAGCGATAACAAAGCCCCTGTCACTTTCTAATCATTTTCTCAAACTCTTTCTTCGAAACTTTGAACGCCGTTCCGTGCCGGATGCCTTTCGGAAATTCCACTTTGTCGGAAACATCCGTCCAATGCGCTAAATCCGTTGACGTAACCGCGCCGTATTTGTGATCGCGGTACTTGTCAAAATAAATCATCCATTGGCCGTTAATCTTTAACGCTGTTGGCCCTTCAGCCCAGTAGTTCCCGGTAATGGGCAGCCCGGCTTGCGAGTATGGCCCTTCGATGTTTTTTGCATACGCCACGCGAATGTTTTTTTCCACCGGCGACCGCGTCTCATTTTTCAAAAACATCACGTATTCATTTCCATTCGGAACAATCGTCGCATCAATCACGCTGAACCCCGGCTCGTACAAAGTCTTTGTTTTGCTCCAGGTTTTAAAATCTTTTGTGGTTGTGTAGTAAATGCGGTGATTGTTCTTCTGTCCTTCCGCCGACGTGTCCTTTTGCGGAAAACGGCCCGCGATTGTTGTGGCCCAATAAACGATATATTCTTTATTCTTTGGATTGTAATTAATCTCCGGCGCCCAGGCATTGCGTGCCGAATCCTCGTGCGTCATCACCGGAATGAATTGCTGTTCGCTCCAGTGAATTAAATCGGTTGACGAAGCATAACCAATACCCCTGTCGGCCCAGCTCACCGTCCACACCATGCGGTATTTTCCATCAGCGTCTTTGGTGATGCAGGGGTCGCGAAAAAGCTTGTCCTTGCTAACCGCCGGCTTTAAGACTATGCTGTCGTTAAAGAGTGCTTTCCACTTGTAGCCATCATCGCTGTAAGCGTAATGCAAACCGTCGCCATTGCCTTTGAAATAACAGAACAGGTACACGCTGTTGCTTTGCTGTGCAAACAAGCAAGGGCTGATGAGCAATAAAACAAAGCCGCAATATTTTTTCATCATCCTTTAATTTAACGAACGAGGGTTAAAGCCATCAAGCCGATGACCACATCGTTGGCAACGGCTCTTACCGTTAACGACGACAATTCTTTTTTATCGTTCAGCGGCATTTCTAACACCGTTGCCGCGCCGCCGTCAATGCCGCGATTGCTAAAGCCTTTTATCGTGATAAATTGCTGAAATGTCTTTGTGTCTTCGCCTGATTTTAAATAAACACGAAGCGGCTTTGGCGCACCGGTGGTAAACGCAAAACCGTCTTCGTAATAATCCTGTTCAACGGGCCACCAGTTATCGGGATTTTTTAATTGCAAGGTATCGCTGCTGCCGTCTTTGTATCGAACAATGACTTCTCCGTTCGTCATCCGGCTTTGCATCGGATTGGTAGAACCGGCCATCAGCAGACAGGCTCGTGAAGATTGGCCTTGTAAAGGAACCGTGATTGTTTTTGGATAAACATCCCATTGCGATGCGAAGGCAATGTTTTTTGCACCGGCTCCCGATGGTGTGGCGAACGGTATTTTATTTTCCGTGATGATTTCGTTTTTCTCTCCTGCCCTTTTGCGCAAGCCCTCATCATCAATGTTTGCGGCTGTCAACGGATATGCCCAATTGCCGATGCCTTGCGTGGGCAATTGCAGCGTAGTGGTTTTGGGCCGCGGCGAGAAATATTGATTGCGAAAAATATTTTTTACGTCATCGTTGAAGAAAGGCGCAAGGTCAACCTTTTCGTAATTGCGCAGAATGTTCGCTTCTAGTATTGTTGCCTTTCGTATCGTTCCTTCCGCCTTGAAAACAACCGGAAGCCAGTAGCGAAAATCACCTTGCCTGACCTGGAGAAAAAAAGTTTTTGTTCCGCCCTTTGCGTTTACCGTTGCATGAAAATTTTGCGACGAAAACTTTTGGTTTCCCAATGCGTTTTGTGGATCGAAACAAGCAACGAATCTTGCGTTTTTCGTCGTAAAATTGATTGATTCGCCTTCATTATAAACTGCCTTTGTAACGAAGTGTTCTAACTTGTTGCCTTTCCAATTTAGCTGAATAAGAAATGCTTTCGCGGCTGGCGCATTTACCTGCAACAGCGGTTGTTCAACTGCCGTTGAATCCAATGTCCACGCGACTTTTTTGCCGTTTACCAAAACTGATTCAATGCCGTCAAGTCTCGCTTTTACCTGCAACGAAAGCTGTAGCGGTTTGGCAAATTTTGTTTTGAAAGAATAGCTGTCTACATCGCCTTTGCGCTGAAACGAATAATCAATATCCGGCGTAGTCAACGAAGCCTGATTCCAGGCAGAAGGAAAGCCCGGCTTAATCACCAATTTGTTGCGCAGCAAATCGGGTTCGATGCCGAACAATCCTTCCACCAAACTTCTACCGGCCATGCCGATTGGGTCAGCGAAATCACGGTACAATTCTCCGCGCACCGCATCGTAAAAAGAAAGCTGTTGAAAGTTGCCGGGGCTTGCACCGAAATACATGCTTTCCACCAACGAACTTTTCCAAAGTTTGAACGCTTCTTCATTTTGTCCGCCTTGCCAATAAGCCAGCGATGTATGCAGCAATTCAGCCAAAGCAACGTTGTTGAGCGACCATGTGTAGGGTTGCCAGTTTGTCGTTGACAATGTATAAAGCGAAGTGTCGGTGAAACCCTTTGCACGAACCGGAATGTGCGGGATTTCATTGTTCACGTATTGCAACAATTGGTACGTTTCAAACGCATCGGGCACGTGCGAATCAACCGCGTGATAGACTGTCCACAAACCGGCAGAAGGGTGAACAAGCTTTTCGCCCAGTAAATCTTTGTATTCGGCAAACCAACCTTTGTCTTTTAACCACAATTCTTTTTGCATTGCAGCCAAAATTTTATCCGCTTCTTTTTGATAGGGTTCGCTGTTTTCGCCAATCAGTTTTGCCAACGCTGCTGCTGCCTTGTTTGCCCGGTAATTATAAGCCGACGAATGCGCCACACCGCCGCCGCTGTATTGCAATGCATCGCTTGCCCAAATGGCTGCGTATGCGTCGTACAAGCCATCGCCGTCGCGATCAAAATTTCGCTTTTCCCAATCCAAATGACGCACGAGCAAAGGCCACATTTGTCGCACGTAAGCCGTGTCGCCCGTCCAGTTAAAATGATTGAGCAGTTCATCCACGAAAACAAGGTTCATGTCGTAGTGATGAGCGACCTTGTTATTGCCAGGGTTGCGAGAAATGTAGCCGCTGCTAAAAAGCGATGTGCCCATTTTCTCTGCACCGCGCCCCAAATGCAAGGCTGTGTCCATCACCACCGGCCCATCAGCCGGCGACGTTACTTGCGATAAAGCATAGGAGCTAAAATGCTGTCTTGCCCGGTCGTGCCAGCCCAAAACATCCGCTACATAAGGCCCGCGCCAGCCGTTAAGCCGCATGCGCCAGGCCACGGCACCATGCAGGTAAGAAGGCGCTTCCCAAATTGCGTCGGCGGCCATGCTTAATGCACCGCCCAACGTATTAATGTAAGCGTCGGGTGTTGAAACCTTTATTCGTTTTGCCAATTGTTCACGAGCCATTTCGGCTTTCGTAAATACATCTTCAAGATTTTGTTTCGATGATTCTGTTTTCCCGTTACGAACCAGGAAATACAACGGAGCACGTGAAAAAAAAACTTGTGCTGCCAATGCCGGTGTTGCAGAAGATACTGATGTAAAAAAAGAAAGTGGCGAGTCTTGTTGCGCAGCGTCTGAAACTTTCAATTGTGCGCTTCGTGGAAACTCGCCGCTGATAAATTTTACACTGCTTTTTTTGTTTGCCGTATCCGCATTTTGTCGGGGTAGATGCTGTATTTCGTAACGTTCTTCTTCGCTTACGGCTTTTGCGCCAAATTGAAGAAAGAAAGCATTCTTGCTGAGAGCGTAAACGTTGTTTTTGCAGTATTCCGGCTTCAGATAAAATGATGATTCCGGGTCGGCGCCAATGTCACCGTCGCGTGAAAATTTTGTGCCGGTCGCACCGCCGAAGGCAACGATCAGTTTTATATCAGAAGAAAGATTTTTCCCTTCTGCTTTTACAACCATTCCTTCGTCATCGTTCAAAGCAAGTACGGTAAGAAGAAGCTGTCCGCTGCCGAGCAAAGGGTCCTCAATTTTATAAAGCATGGAGCCGGCGCGATAACGCGATTCAATTTTTGTTGCGTTGATGATCCATTTGCTGTTGTTGTCTTTTACGAAACCAAATTTCAAATTACCGCCCATGCCGGGCAAATACATAGCAAACTCGGGAAGGTCGCCGGCTTCTACGCGAAATGCCGTATTGCTTCCATACAGGGCCCGGTTAAAGCGCCGCGTGCCTTTTACCAAAACAAAATCTTCACCCTCGGGTTTGTAATGCACTTCTCGTTCGATGCCGTGCCACAAGCTTGCTTGCGACTGCGCAAGCAAGCCGTCGCAAACAAAAAGTAAGCAGGACAATAATGCCAAACTTCTACTGTTCATGCGTTTAAATTGAGAACGGCCTGCCACGCCGTTTTTAAGACAGGAACGCCGTTTTGCAAATTTTCTTTTCGCGTTTGCACCAGGCGTTCGCCGGGATAGTGAATCTTTTTTCCTTTCGTCTTCGATTGATGAAAATCGTTTATAATAGAAGAAAGAGTCTGCGCAATCATGGAGGCATTACCAATCTTGCCAAGATCAATGCAAATAAACACCTGCGACAAGCCGTGTTCTTTTTCTTGCTTTGTGATTTCGTTTACCGACAACCCACCCGAGAACACAGCCGCCAAAATATCGAGAAGCAAGGAAAGCCCTGCGCCTTTCCAATAGCCAATGGGAAGCGGCCTTCGCGATTCCAAAATGGCCGAAGGATCGTCTGTTAAATTTCCTTCTTTGTCGTAACCGCTCACTACCTGAAGCTTCTCTCCTTTTGCTTTTGCTTGTTCCATTGCGCCAAAAGAATATTGGCTCATTGCCGTATCAAGCACAATGGCTTCATTCTCGTAAGGCAAAGCCATCATCAAAGGATTGTTGCCAAGCTTTGCATCTACGGCACCCCATGCGGGCATGAGGGCTGTAGTGTTTGTCCATGCGATTAGCGCAAAGCCTTTCCTGGCCGCTTGCCAACCGTAATAACCGGCACGCATCCAGTGATTGGTGTGTGCAAGCGCAACACAGCCAATGCCGAATTGCTGCGCCAATTGCATCGCTCTTTCCGTTGCTGCAATGGCGTTCAACGGGCCCGCACCGAGATTGCCGTTCCATTGTTCCATGCCGTTGAATGCCGATTGCAAATCCAGCTTTGCTTCTTTCTTTACAAAGCCTTCTTTTACGTATTGCATAAAAACAGGAAAGCGGTTGACGCCATGCGTATAAACACCGTCAACGCTGTTTGTTGTAAAGACTTCGGCCAACGCTTCTGCTCTTTCGTTTGTAAACCCTTCGCTCAAAAGAATCGAGAGAAAGATTTGCTTCATTTCACCTGCTGGTACAAGGATGGTTTCTGTCATTTGCAATTCTATGAATAGTGAAACGTCAAACGTAAGACGTGGAAACGTGAAGTTTTTTCAATTTTAAACGTCCGGCAGTTTCACCTTTGACGTTTCACCTTATTAAAAAACCTGGTCTATGGCGGGCCGGCTGTATTGCTCTTTTGTATTGGATGTTTTTGGTAAACCAAAATAGAAATACAAAGTGTGCTTAACGGGACCGTTGAATTTTGCCAGTTCCGATTGGGGTCCAAGTGAAGCCGTGTTGTTGTTGATGCCAAGCGCCAGTTTTGTACCGATGGGTGGGATGGCATCCAAAAATGAAATGTTTCCAACGGGCAGTTCGGGATAAGATTTTGGACCGGTTAACCCGTAAAAATCAAACAAGCGTACGTACAAACCCGTGTCTTTGCTCGCCACGTAAAACTTGCCCTCAACGGTATTGAATTCCATCCAACTTATGTCGCCGTAATAACCTTTGAACTCAGGATACACAATCGGGTTGTAACTCGTTTGCGTATTGTTGTAAAGGTTTTGCCAAACGTTCACCGGCGTGCCTTGCGAACGGTTTTTCCATTGGCGATACGGGCCTTTACCAAGCCATTTTGCACCCAGAACATAATTCTCGGGATAGCTGAAACTCACGCCGGCAAAAGGATAGGAACCGTTTAATGAATATTCATATTCAAGACTTGCCCAACCGCTGCCGAGCATTTTCCAGCGAACGGTTTTCATCGCACCGTCGTATGAGAATTCAACCACTTCATTCTTGCCGTCTTTGTAATGTTTGCTACCCGTGAGCGTTGATGTTCCTTGTACAAAAACCGGCCCTTTGGCAAAGGAAAGATTGTCACTTGCCGCGTTTTTTGCGCTTTGCAACAAACCCGTTTTTTTATTCAAAACAATTGTATTCTCTCCTCCCTTCAACGTGTAGGTCGAATCACTTTCTGCAAAGGTTGTTGTGCTGTCATTCGTTGTCAGTACACCCGCAAGCAAAGTCTCATTGCTCTTTATTTTCCACGTCCATTTATAAATTTCTTTTTTGAACGGATCGAAAACGGCAAGAATCAACGCATCATAATTTTTAAAATCCGGCGTTAAGCCGAGTTGCAAAACACCGTTAGCACCCGGAGCGATAGAGGGCGAAGAAGTAATGCCTCTCTTCTCCACAACGTAGCCCGCTACCGGTTCCCAAGGCTTGCGAAAATTCACCAAGGCCCATTGAAAACTGCATTGCGAAAGATTGGTGAAGTGATAACGATTTTGCACACCAACGTTGCCGGTAAAATCATCCGGTAAACTTTTCATGGCAATGTGCACCGGTGAAAAAATTTCTTTTAACGCAAAGAAACTTCCCTCCTTTTCGCGGTGCGGACCAAGAATGCCGTCGTTGGCATTAAGGCCGTCAGCGTCCAAAACGTTGTTGTAATCCGTTCTTGCAACGGCTTCATCCAACAATGCCCAGATAAAGCCACCGCCACTGCGTTTGGCATTCCAGTGCAGTTCCCAAAAATCGGCCATGCCGCTACCAGCGCCGCCATCATCTTGCGAATGCAAAAACTCGGTTGGCATGTAAATGAGCGAATCGTTCAGGATATTTTTTGTGCTGTAGTAATCTTCGTAGTGGTTGCAATCAATTCCGTTGAATGCATTGCCCGGACGATGATGCGGATGAATAACAGGACGGGCAGAGAAATCGCATTTCGGAAAGTCTGCATCAAGTTCTTTGTTTGTTCCGCCTTCGTTGCCGTTGTCCCAAAAAATAATGCTTGGATGATTGAGGTCTCTTGTCACCATCTCTTTTACCAAAGGCCTACCGGCTTTTGTACTGTAAAATTTTTGCCAGCCCGAAAGTTCATCCAATACATAAAGGCCAAGCGAATCGCAAAGATTTAAAAAGTTCACATCGGGAGGATAGTGCGAACAACGAACGGCGTTCATGTTCATTTCTTTCATCAGCGAAACATCCATCAAATCAATTTCAGGATTGACCGTGCGGCCGGTTTCCGGCCAGAACACGTGACGGTTTGCGCCTTTCATTTTTATCTGTACGCCGTTCAAATAAATGCCGTCTCCGTGACGAATTTCTATCGTGCGGAAACCAAATTTTTCACTTGTTTGATAAATTGTTTTTGCGCCTTCTTTCAAGGACACGATGACTTTATAAAGATTGGGGGTTTCAGAAGTCCATTGCGAGGCATTGGAAATTTTTGTGTGCATTTCAACAACCGAATCTTTTGGAGATGCAGTTGTTGAAACGGTTTCAACCTTCACTCCTTTTGCATCAAAAATTTCTGCGGCAACGTTTTTATTTGTTGAAAGTCCTTTTACAAAAGCCTTCATGGCAAACGCACCATCAGCCTTTGCATCAACGGCGATGTAGTCAACAAATTCAGTCGGCACGGCCTCCAAATACACCGGTCGAAAGATGCCGCCGAACACCCAATAATCAGCCAAACGTTCAGCATTGTTCACGCTGGCATCGGCACTCATCTTGCTCACCATTACTTCCAATAAATTGTTTGCACCAAAATTTATTTTGTCGCTCACGTCAAACTTGAAACGATAGAACGCACCTTGATGAACAGCACCTGCACTCTTGCCGTTGATCTTTACATCGGTATCGGTCATTGAGCCTTCAAACACCAAAAATATTTTCTTTCCTTTCCATGATGCGGGCACAGCAAACGAATGCTTGTACATTCCTTTCTCATCCCAAAAGCGTGCATTCTTTCCGTAGGTTTTGTAATCGCGACCATAGTTGTAACTGCCGAAACCTTGTTGCTCCCAACAGGAAGGAACTTGTATCGTCGTCCAATAACCGCTGTTGCGGCCGCCGGTGCAAAAGAAATCCCATGCAACGGTATGTTTGTTGTCGGTGCCGGAGAGGTATTGAATTTGTTTCTGCTGCGCAAAGAGTAAAACGTTGAGGAATAAAAGAAGAATAATGAGAGGGATTGTTTTGCGTTGCATGTGCTGTTGAAATGTATTACTGTTAAAACTGTAGAAAATTATTTCGGCCGGCTTCCTTCTTTGTTGTCAACCGTAATGACATCAACGTCCTTCACCCTGCTCGGAAACCAAATCATCATTTCGCCTTCGCCTCTGTTTGCCCAGGCATAATAAGGTATTAAGATTACCGGCTTGTTCACAGTAGCCACTGACGTTTCATTCTTTACCTCTAACACCGGTGCTGTCGTTTTCAATACCGTTACACCGTTCAATAAATTATTTTCAAATTCCGCTTGAAATGATGAGGAAGCCGGCAGCAAAATGTTTGCGGCTTTGCCGTCGTTGTCTTTTCCTTCGGCGCAATAAACCAACGGCCCGCGTTCAACGGCAACTTTGCCCGCATCTTCTTTCAAGTTTGCGGTTGCTTGTATCAACTTTGTTTTCATCGGAAGCTGCACTTCCACCGCGTCGCCTTTTTCCCATTTGCGGTTTAAAAGGGCATAGCCTTTTTGCACGGTGTAATCAATCGCTTGCCCGTTTATTTTAATTACGGGTTTTGTCACATCGGCAGTAGAAAAACGGTAAAGGTCAGAAGCCAATACTTCGTTCTGTGCCCAGCCCGGAACGCGAACGAGAAGATTGAAAGCATCGGAAGTTTTTGGCGAGACAATAAATTTTAAATCACCGTCCCAGGGATAATTGTTTTGCTGCTCGATGCTCACAGGCTTGTTGTGAACATTGAATGTGGTTGTACTGGACGCAAAAAGATTCACGTAAACGTCGTTGCCCTTTTGTGCGTACATATAACCCGGCACCGATGGCAGCAAACGAACAAGATTGGTGGGACAGCAAGAACATTCAAACCAGCCCGCACGGCTTCTCTCCAAAGCAGTGTGCGAAAAGTTATCTTTCACCTGCATGGCGTTGCTGTAAAAAAAACTTTTTCCGTCGAGGCCAATGCCAGAAAGCACCGCGTTGTACAAACTTTTTTCCAACACGTCAACGTATTTCGCATCGCCGTGCAAAAGAAACATGCGTTCGTTCCAAAACACGTTCGCAATCGCAGCACAGGTTTCGTTGTAAGCGGTTGCGTTGGGCAATTCGTAATCATCGCCAAAGCGTTCGCCGCTTGGCACAGCACCAATGCCGCCGTTTACGTAAATCTTTTTCGACACCATGTTCTCCCAAATGGAATCAATGGCGTTCAACAAATCCCTGTCACCCGTAAGCGCAGCCACGTCTGCCACACCGGAGTAGAGATAACAGGCCCGCACCGCATGGCCAATGGCTTCGTCTTGTTGTACAACCGGTATGTTGTCTTGCCAATAAGCGCCGTTCTTCCATTCGTCTTTACTTTTTGGATCGTAGTGCGTGTCGTGTCCGCGTTCTTCAATAAAGAATTTTGCGGTTTGCAAGTATTCAGGCTTGGCCGCAATGCGGTAAAGTTTTACCAAACCCATTTCTACGATCTCGTGTCCGGGTGCCGTGTGTTTTTTGTCGGGACCAAACGTTGCACACACTAAATCAGCATTTTTCAACGCAACGTTGAGCAAGGATTTTTTGCCTGTTGCGTAGTAATGTGCGGCCGCCGCTTCGTACAAATGACCGGAATTGTATAACTCGTGGCTTAACTCTCTTTCCTTTTCCCAGCGTTGCATGCCCGACCAGGGATGCGGATGCGCAGGGTCGATTGTTCGGGCGGTGTAGAGATAGCCATCAGGCTCTTGTGCGGCAGCAATTTTTTGAATCAGTGTATCAATATAGGCTGCTAACTTTTTATCTGGAAAGAGCGAAAGCGAATACGATGCACCTTCAATGGTTTTGTATATGTCGGTATCGTCGAAGGGGAATTTGGTGCAAAACTTTCCGCTGCGTGCCGCGGCCATTTCAAAATTTTTGACGCGGCCCGTGTTTTCGCAACGGGCAAATGACGCAGAGATCGTGACGCTGTGGTTTGTTTTCAACCGCGGCAACCAAAATTTGTCCGTTAGTTTCACCTTGGTGAAGTTCACGGCTTGAATGCCGTAATCACTTTGTTGCGCTGAAGCGAGAAGCATGCTCCCGTTCAATAATGCAATCAGAAAGATTTTTTTCATTGCTAATGATTTGCGGCCCATCCCGACCTTCCCGGTGGGAAGGCCATCAACACACAGGCCTCGCTTTTCAATGAGTCAACTTTTTATTTCAATCAACTTGAAAGCAGAATGCTTTCTTTCTCTTTAGAGTCGTTCTACCCTTCCCACCGGGAGGGGCTTTAGCACCATCCACTGCATTCGGAAAAGATTGTTGGGATGGGCTTCTATCTCAACTCCAACGTCACGATGCTTTTCGCCGGCAACTCGATGCTTAATTTATTGGCCGAAAGCTTTGCACCGTTAAACGCCGCTGCAATCACTTTCTTCTGCTGCTCAAACGTGTTAATGTCGGTAAGTTTTTCCGACGTGATGATTCGCCCGGATACATTTTTCCAAGCACCGTCCAACGATGTTTGCAGTGAAATGTTTTTGGCTGGATCAAGGTTCACCAACGAAATGTGCAAAGCACCCGTTGAATCTTTCGATGCTGAAACGTTGAGCGCCGGAATTTTTGCATCGCCGTTTGTATAATCAGGACTTTCAAATTTCACCGGAACCAACTTCGCGTCCTGATGCACTTTGTACAAATCAAACACGTAGTAAGTCGGCGTAAGCAACATCTGTGAGCCTTTAGTTAACACCAATGCCTGCAATACGTTAACCGTTTGGGCAAGGTTGGCAAGACGAACCCTGTCAGCATGGTTATTAAAAATGTTCAGTGTTGTCGCCGCTACCAAAGCATCGCGCAAACTGTTTTGCTGGTAAAGAAAAGCGGGATTGGTGCCGGGTTCAACATCCGTCCAGATGCCCCATTCGTCAACGGCCAGCGCCACTCTTTTTGCGCTGTCGTATTTGTCCATAATGGCGGAATGCTTGCTCACGAGTTCTTCCATGCGCAAACAATTTTTCATGGTGCTGAAATATTCTTTCTCGTCAAACTTTGTTGCGGAGCCTTTATTGCGCCAACTGCCAGTTGGGATTGTGTAATAATGCAAACCAACACCCCACATCATGCCGTGCGGAACATTTTTCATCAGCGTTTCCGTCCAATGATAATCGCCGGAGTTGGCGCCGCTGGCTACTTTGCTCAACCGTGCGTTCGGATAGTTTTTACAATAGGACGCATAACGTCTGAAAACATCAGAATAATATTCAGCCGTCATGTTGCCACCGCAGCCCCAGGCTTCGTTGCCAATGCCCCAGAAGTGAACGTTGTACGGCTTTGGATGGCCGTTCGCTTTGCGTTCGTTCGCCATCGGGCTTTCGCCGTCGAAGTTGAGATATTCCACCCACTTGTCCATTTCTTCAACGGTGCCGCTGCCTACGTTGCCAGAGATGTAAGGCTCGCAATTCAAAAGAGAACAGAGTTCCAAAAATTCATTCGTACCAAAGCTGTTGTCTTCCGTTACGCCGCCCCAGTTTGTGTTTACCATCTTTGGTCGTTTTGCTCTTGGGCCAACGCCGTCGCGCCAATGGTATTCGTCGGCAAAGCAACCGCCAGGCCAGCGAAGAACGGGTATCTGAATGCGCTTTAATGCATCAACGATGTCTAAACGAATGCGGTCTTTTTTCGGAACCTTCACCGAATCGCCAACCCAGAAACCGTCATAAATGCATCGGCCCAAATGCTCGGAAAAATGACCGTAAATGAAACGACTGATGGTGATTTTGTTATCGGCGGTGTTTAATGTCAGTTGAACTTGTTGCGCCCAAACAGCGGAAGAAAAACAGAAGGACAAAAAGAGAGCAGAGAGAATTTTATTCATGTGTAGAAGTTACTAAAATTCAATTATTCGCTCACGACTGGCGTTACCGTTACAGGCCCCAATAACCCCGAAGGCAAAGGCTTCCACGAAGACGCATCAAACAAACCATTCTTCACGTTTTCGCGTTTGCGTGCGGGCATGTTGGTGTTGTAAAAAATCTTCCAGGAAAGATTGTTCTTGTCCATGTAACTGATGCGGTTCGCCATCAGGTTGGCTACAACAATTTCCAATGTGTTCGTTGCTTTTAAATCCGTTGCTAAAATGATTGTTTGAAACAATGGACCGATCAACGTAGCCAATTTCTTTCCGTTCAAAAATACTTCAGCGGTTTCGTGCACGGTGCCTAAATCAAGTAAGTACGTCTTTGCGTTACCCGAAGGTTTTGCAAACGTTGTTGTGTATTTAGCCGTACCGGAAAAAGCTTTTGCGGCGTCACTCAATTCCGTCCACGAATCAAGTTTGCTCAGCGTTGCTTTCGCGGGAAGCGTCGGGCCACCATTTAAGAATTCCAGCGTCCACGATGAGCCGATTGTTTGTGCATCGCCGGCTGTTTTGAGATAGGGAAATTTTGCACCTGCTTTTGAAGCATTGTAAGTTTGAACAATGACCGATTCGGAAGGTTGCAGTTGCACCAGCACCTCAATGCCGTTGTTCGCTTTGCGCCATTGCGCCAAACCTGTTTTGCCAAACATGGGTTCGAACAAAGCAACCGCTGAAGCAGTTGCGCTTAACGGAATCCATTCGTTCACGGCTTTGGCCCCGCGGTTGTCAATAAAGTAAATCGTTCCATCGTTGTTCTTTCTGCGAATGAGCGACAGGCCTTTCTCATCAAGATGTTCGCGTCTTACTTTGCCTGCTTCCATCAACGCTTCCATATCATCGCTCACAACGAAAGCGCCTTTGCCGATGGCGGCCTTTTTTATTTTGCCACTATCCTTAAAAGACAATTGGGACAGAAGCGACTGAAACGTTTTTCTTCTTGCATCCAATTTGTTCCAACCGGGAATATCAGCAGGCATGTTCTTATAAACTAAAACCGTTGCGCCGCTTTTTGCTAACGCAATTATTTTTTCAAAGGAAGCGTCGGCAATTAATTTATTCGCGGGAAGCAAAATTGTTTGATAGTTGTTACCGCCGGTTTGCACGGCCGAACCCGCGCTGGTAAACTTTTGCAGTTGTCTATCGGAAAAAAAATCAAAACCGTAACCCTTTTCCATCATCCACTCCGATACTTTTTCAAAATCGGTGCCGGTGAAATTTCTTTCCATGCCGTCGAAGTGCTGCAACAATTCGCCACCGGTTTGCGAATAGCGATCAATGATGGGATAATACAACAACACGTCGTTGTCGGGCTTTCCTTTTTGCAGGAAAGATTGCACTCTTGCAATGTACTGATTTAGCGTACCAAAATCTTTCCATTGCGGATTGACCGGTTGAAAATGAACGGCCGCATAAAACAGCCATCCCGGCCAAGGCGCATCTTTTGGTGAGTAAGCCGTGCCATGATAAAAAATATGATTCACGCCACCGAGAAAATAAAGGTCAATTGCTTTTTTCACATCGGCCCACGACGACAAAAAATGTTCGTTTAACCACGTACAGGATTCAGACGAAGCCAACGGTTTACCGCCCACGTTTGCAACCGATGTGGCAAACTTGAAACGCAAAATATCGGTGCCTTCGGTTTCGGGAATATCAACGGCGTTGTACAAATCAAGCGTGTTGGCCGGCGATCCGTGTGATTGGTTGCGTACCATCGCCCCTTTTGAAGCGCCCCACTTCTTCCATTCTTCGGTAAAGTTTTGCAGGAGCAATTCGTCTATCGTTGCGCGGTAATCGTACAATACTCTTGCGTTCTTTTCCTTATCGTCTTTTCCGAACAAAGCCGGCAATTGCTCACGCAGGTCGTAGCCTCTGCGCTTTTTAAATTCTTCAAAGAAGAGTGGCGTCCAATTGGCTTGACCGCGTGCATCGTCTACTTCATAAGAGTCGTTGAAGAAGGCACGAAGGCCGGAAAGATTTAGTCCTTTAAAAGCATCGTCAAATTTTTGGAAATAATCTTTTGCCGCTTTCGCAGAGAAATGGTCAATGGCATAACCTTCACCCCCAGGTGCGGCACGTTCAACCATTTTGCCGTGCAAGCCCACAAACAAAGCATACAATGTCCACTTGCCTTGCGGCGCAGTCCAGTTCAATTTTCCATTTTTGTCAACCTTGCTTGTCAAATCAATCGCTGTTGCCTTTTCATCGTAAGCCATCAATGCCTGCAACGGAAGAAGACCGGGATAAACGATTTGGTCAAGCGCAAGGTCTTGCAAATTTTTATTGGCCGAAACGGGTTGTTTAATGTTATCAATGTTTGCCGGTTTGTTGTTGGCCGTGCGCACCAAGGCTTCTTGCTTGTATTGAATTAGATCGTTCAAACTTTCACCGGCGTTCAACGAATACGTTTTGTAATAAACCGTTTTGCTCGCGTCTTCGTCCTTCACCCAAGGCCCACCGAAAGGCCAGCCGGTTGCATTGGCCAAATCAACGCCAAGGCCCAAACGCTTGGCTTCAGTTAGCGTGTGTTTAAACACGTCCATCCATTGCGGCGAAAGGAAATTGATTGACTCGGCTTCGTGACCGTAGACTTGGTAGATTGGCGTTACTTCCACACCGCCTAAACCGGCCTTTTGGTATTGTTCCAAATTCCAGGTGAGGTCTTTTTTGTTTACTGCACTTCCCTCCCACCACCAGCGTGTCCAGGGTTTGGTGGTAGTTGTAATCGAAGGCCATTGCAGTTGAGCATTTGTTTGGAGAAAGAAAATTGTTGAAGCGAAAAAGAAGATTCGTTTAAGCATTGTGTAAGTTAATTATGAACCAGAGTTCTTTCTATCCATGAAGCCATCGTTGCGTCGCACTCTTGTACGTTCGGTAAATCTATTCAACAAAAGGAATTGTCTTTCCTTTTCGCAACCATTCGTTATTGTGTCATCGCTTTATTTGTGTTCCGCAATCTCCGCGGCATACACATTTTCAATGCCCTCAAAATTGGCGCGGAAAATTATCCATTTGCCATCTGGACTAAAATGCACATTCGGTTCCAAATGATAATTGTGGTGCTTCATGTTCACCAACCGCGTCGAAGCAAAATGATCGCCTTCGGGTTTGAAAAAATAAATCCACATGCCGTCTTTTGCCTTGGCTACTTGCGTGTCGTTGCCGCCGTCACCACAAAAGAATTTTTCATCCGGCGAAATGTTGTAGTGAATAGACCATTCATCGCGTGTTAGTTCGTACTTTTTTTCGTCGCCTGTTTTCACATCCGTTCCGGCCACAAAAAACTTTGTGCTGCGGGGCTGTTGCAAATCAAACCAAATGCGTTTGCCATCGGGTTCAAACCATTCGTGACCCGCAATCTCCATGTTCATCGTGCGTTTGTGCATCAACCTTTTTTCTTTGGTGTTGATGTTGATGGTCCAGATGCGGTCAACCTTGTGCCAGGGCCCTTCGTGACAAAACATAAGCAGCGAAGGATCGGTAGACGAAAATTGTACGTGATTGAGCCAGGCACTGTCGGTAAAAATCTTTTTTAGTTCGCCCGTTTTTATGTTCACAGTGAACAAGGTTCGCGGCAGCCTTGCTTCGTAAATCACGTTGAAGTAATCGCTCTTGTTCGGATGCTCTTTAAAAAGTTCCTTTTCCTTGTCTTCGTTCCAAACACCCGCAAGCAACGTGTTGTCGGCATTTACAGTGGTAATGCCGGCCTGGAAATTTTTGGGGAAAACATACACCAGTCTGTTCGTCTTTGTCAAAGCGTTCACGCACCAAACGCTGTCTTTGATTTGGTAGTAAACATCGCCGCTTTTGTTGTTCACAATCTCGCCGTTCATGGGCGATGCCTGAAAAGTCAATTGCTCCATTTTTTTGGAATCCAGGTCGAGCAGCCATAATTGCTTGTTCCGCGAGAGCGCAGCATCGTAAGATTCCAGCTTTTGATCTGTTTTTGCAGCGTTGGCGTTGCTGCTGTAATAAACCATTTTATTGCCCACAAAGGGATTGTTGTGAAAGTAAAAGCTCATGTTGCTTCCACCGTTGCGTGTAAGTCTCACAACTTTGTGGTGCGTGTCTTTGTCGGTCCACTCATCCGGCATTTTCTGTCCGCCGGTTTCCAATACGGGTTGTGCAAACACAGTATTCGAACAAAGGAAAATACAAAAAAGACTCGCGGGAAATAGAGAGCATTTCATACACCAAGCTTAGGTGGATAAAGTAAGGATGAAGCCCCTCATTTTGTGTCCTGAACTGTCCTGAAAAACTGGCGTAAATTTCGTGCGGCAACGCAAATGGATACGGCCGGCCTAAACGAAATAAACGCAGTCTGGCCTTCTTCTTCCTGTTACTTGTGCAAATGCCTTCAGCCTTTGTTGCCGATATAAATCGGCAACAAAGGCTTCTTAAAACAACAAAGTGCAAGGCAAAAGGTGAAATCAGTTTTTCTTAAACCGGTAGGGATTAATGGAGCCGCCGCCTACTTTATACGAACCTCTTTTTTGTTCTTTCGGCTCTGCTTCCTGTACGGTAATTTGATAACTGCTTACGGTCGTTTGATCCAATGCAGCAATTGCCGTTCTGGCTTGTTCGTCGTCGGGCATTTCCACGTAGCCAAATCCCCGGGACTTGTCCGTAAAAGCATCCATTTCAATGGCGGCTGATTTGACCTCGCCAAACGGTGTAAAAAGTGTTTCGAGATCCTTGTTTTTCCATTCTATGTCGAAGCGGGCAACGTAAATATTCATTAAAAAAAGTTTGAAATAAGAGAATGTGTCTGAGAGAAGCAGGAGCAAGAAAACGAGAAGATGCGGAATTTCGATACCGGTGCCAAGCTCAAATCGCAGTGAAGGTAATCGTTTACGTTGCGTCGTTATGAAATAATTTAGGAAGGACCTCTTTCTTTACCGTTGTCTTCACAACGAAAGATTTATCTTCACGTTTCTTATTCAATGTGACTTAGATAAATTTCTTCCTTATTCCGTAGAAGCTCATCTGGTCCTTCTGGTGAGACCCTTGCTCTGCAAGAGCTTTTTAAACAAAACGAAATTTCATGTTATTCGATCAAATTGGTTTGACGCCGCCCTTACTGAAGGCGCTCAAACAAGAGGGTTATACAACACCCACACCCATTCAGCATCAAGCCATACCCCATGCGTTAGCTGGAAAGGATATTTTAGGCCTTGCGCAAACAGGTACCGGAAAAACAGCGGCCTTTGCGCTACCCATCCTGCAAAAACTAAGTGCACAGGCATTGGGCAACGGCTATAGGTACACGAGAGCCTTGATTCTTACGCCCACTCGCGAACTGGCGCTTCAGATAAGCGAAAGTTTTGCAAGCTATGGCCGCTATACTGGCCTGAAGCACGAAGTGATCTTTGGCGGTGTTCCGCAAACCCCACAAACGCTTGCCCTGCGCGACGGTGTTGACGTGTTGATTGCAACACCCGGCCGCCTTCTCGACCTGATGAATCAAGGTTATGTTTACCTTGATTACCTGGAAACTTTCGTCCTCGACGAAGCTGACCGCATGTTAGACATGGGCTTTATTCACGACGTAAAAAGAATCATCAAAATCCTGCCGGCGCAAAGACAGACAATGTTGTTCTCGGCCACCATGCCGCCGCAGATTACACAACTGGCTTCCTCGCTTTTGCATCAACCGGTGAGAGTAGAAGTAACGCCTGTTTCGTCAACAGCCGAAAAAATTGAGCAGTCGGTTTACTTTATTCCGAAGCAATACAAGCAATCATTGTTGGTGCATCTGCTGAGCGAAAAAAACATTCAGCGGACGCTGGTGTTTACCCGTACAAAGCACGGTGCCGACAAGATTGCAAAACAATTAAAGAAGGCAAATATTCAGGCCGATGCCATTCACGGCAACAAGTCGCAGGCGGCCCGACAAAATGCCCTGGTAAACTTCAAAAGAGGAAAATTGAAAGTATTGGTGGCAACTGATATCGCAGCAAGAGGCATTGACGTGGATGCACTGGAACACGTTATTAATTATGATTTGCCCGATGTAGCGGAAACTTATGTGCATCGCATTGGCAGAACCGGACGAGCCGGCGCCAGCGGCACAGCAATCTCTTTCTGCGACGGAAAAGAAGAAATGAGCAACCTCCGAAGCATCAACAAACTTATTGGTTTAAAAATACCTGCGGTGGCGCATCCTTTCGAAGGCTAAGAAAACGAATGTTTCAAATAAAAAGCCCTCGGTTGAGGGCTTTTTATTGCATATGATTATTGAACAATTTCAGGAGACGAGCCAAGCCAGCTTTACCGTTTCCGGCTCCTTCATGCGTTCGGCAATTTTTCGGTAGCGTTCGGCTAAATCACTAAGATAATCTTGTGCTTTTGCCGCATAATCGGTGAGTCCGGTTAATGTTTCCACCTTCCATAACTGCGTCAGGTGTTTGATGATGGCAGCATAGTCGAAGGTTGTGTAAATACCCATTTTCTGCGTAATGGCAGAGAACCGTGTAAAGAGATTGTCAACAGGCGCAGTATCCATCATGATAGCGGGCATGGCAATTTGCTTTTTCATCATCTTTTCAAAAGCCAGCAACGCACCGTTTGGATCAATTTCAAAAATCTTTGCCATGAACGTCTTGTAGGCTTTCTCGTGGCGTGCCTCGTCGCCGGCAATGGTTTTGCAAATTCTCGACAAGACGGCATCGCCATCTTTGTCGGCCAGTTTGCCCGTATTCACGTGCGAAATTTTCGTCGCCCTTTCCTGAAACGATGTATAAATGAAAGCCTGGTAAGGATCGCCTTCGGTACGCGGATCAAAACCGTTGGCCAACAGGTTGTGAATGGTAATCTCCACTTGCTTCATGTCGGCACGGCCGGAGAGATAGAGATATTTGTTTAAAAGGTCACCGTGACGGTTTTCTTCAGCCGTCCAGCGGCGCGACCATTTTACCCAACCTTTGTCCGATGCAATGTTTCCTTCATCGTTCACGCCTTTGATAAGGTTAAAGTAAGTCGTATAAGTTGGCAAAGCTTCTTCGGTAATCATGTTGCCAACTAAGGAAGTAATGACTTCAGGGGGTAAGCCGGAAGCTCTTTCCTGCAATTCCCGGATTTCTTTTATCGCATCCGGCGAACTCATTTCCGGCAAAAAATCAGACGGTTGCCAAGCTGTTTCGGCCTCAACAAGATATGAATCTACGGCTTCGGAAGCCATTGCTTCCATGGCCGAAATGACTTCGATGTTTTTTTGAAGTTCGTTCGATGTGGGTGTATAATGTGTCATTGATTAAACAGTCCGTGCAATTAAAAAAGCAAGGCCAGCTAAAGTTTAAGTGTCAATAAATATGCCCGTATCAGCGAATGCCGTCTTTACCTGCCAGAAAAAGAAAATTGACTCTCAGCAATAAGCTTTGTCAATGGCTTCTCCCAACTCTTTTTCGAGTTTCTTAATCCAGGAAGGAACCTGTTGCCAGATTTCCCAGTTACCGTTGTCGCCAATGATCATTTTGAAATTCTGGTTGTCAACCGACACCCTGCATACTTCGTCCGTGCCCTCAAAAAAGCCCTGAAAATTAAACTCAATGCCGTTGATTGTTTTTGAAAACTGTTCCATGTACGTCTTTTGCTTCAAAAGAAAAGCAGTTATTTTTTAAATGAATTTTTTCTATGCTTCTTCTACATCTGCAGCCTGCAATTGCTCCTGATGATGCGGAATGTGCTTAATGGTCAATTGATATTTGGCGTTCATGCTAATGTGAAACTCGTTTGCAGCCACCATTTCTTTTATGGCCGCATCTTCCAGCAAAGCCGTGGCCAGGCTCGACGCAATGGGCATATCAACAATAACATTACTTAACCTGCCGTCTCTTAATTTGATAAGAAACTTGTAGCCTGATTTTCGCTTGTGACCGGCCCGTTCAAAATCAGGGGCGTTCAACGTAAACTGCTGCTCAGCGGCCAGCGAGCGTTTCAACACGATGCGAAGAACGGGCAAATATTTTACCCAAACGTTTGTAAACATAAAATGATTTGTAGAATGAAAAATATCGTTGCGGCTGGTGAAGTAGGCACAAAGGTCGTCATTTAAAAGCCAACAAGAGGATAATCTTTTCTTCGTTTCAAAAGTAAATCACTTTCGCTTTGTTTACTTAATATGCTCATATTCTTACTGCCTCTTGTTTCGCCATATATTTTCGCAGGAAATCCTGCTTGGAATCGCGGTAAGATGAGACGGCTCCCAATTTGTACAAAGTATAAATGTAAATCCACGGAAGATCCAATTGATACGAAAGAAAACCTGCTCTTGCCGAACCCGGATAAAGGTGGTGATTATTGTGCCACTCACCCGCGAAAAGGCCGGGGCGTAATTGGTTTACCGAAAGATTGCTGCGATCAAAATCCACGCCTTCCACGTGCTTCTTCTCTCCTTTGCCGTGCCCCGTATAATTAAACGCACGAACAAGTACAAACCAGAAAAGCGCTGCGCTGAACAAAGCACAAACCAGCCCAAGACCTCCGATAAGGTAAAAAGCTGCAAACCAAAACGTCCAGTTTAAAAACCAAACAGAAACTGTATAGAAAGGCGATGCGACCGACGCCCATTTTTTATACTGATTATAGGTATTGGCTTTGACGCCAGTATGGTTCATAAAATGAAGCACTTTCTGATAATCTTCTTTCGAAAGATCGGTTGAAATGCGCTGATGATTGAACTCGGCCAACATGCAGTACAAAAAACCCGCTTGTGCATTGTACGGATCGCCGGGTTCATCGGACTTTGAATGATGAACATGGTGCGACACGACGTAAATTTCTTCGGCCAATGTTTTTATCACAAGGTTTTGTGTAAGCACTCGCCATAAAGGATGGCTAAAACGGAAGGCCTTGTGCGTACAGTACCGGTGAAACCAGATGGTGCCGTGTGTTCCCATAAAAATCATGGCGTAAACCAAAAACGCAAGAAGGAGTTTCCATGAAAAATAATGAAACAGGAAGGCGTACAAAAAAGGCAACAGGCAAACAATCATCATCAGGCTGCTGAACGAAATCCAATTTTTTTTAGAACTGAAAATATTCATGCGGTTAAGCGCTTCGCGCCAAAGACGTTTTGAATCTGGTTTTACAAGAGTACCGTTCCCGGTCTTCCATCCGTAGGAGGGTTGTTGCAATACATCGTCAATAAAAGCCATAGGATAATAAAGGATTTAGAAAATCACTTAGCGATACCGTTGCATAAAAAATGTTCTTTGCGAATTTTGTATTCGTTGGTTACGCAAACGGAATGCAAAAAAATTCAGGAGTTAAATTTACCTTAGTTAAAGCTCTCTTCGTATGTCGCTAGCTTTGAAAACTCAGCACCGTTGAAAACCCTTGCCAGGTTTGGATTTTTTGTTGTCTTGTAAGCTTCCAATTGGCTCTGCGGCACGATGCGCCAGAAGTTCTTTGCTTTTAAATAACCGTAATCGGCGTCTTTTAAAAACAAACCGTAAATCGCTTCTCGTTGTTTAAAGGTAATCTTGACGTAATCTTCGTTAATGATTGCTTTTTTTTCAAAAAACTTTTCAATGTCTTCAATGTTCATAATTCAGATTTAGAAATGAAGCGGCCGCTGATTTAGTACAGCGATAAAAGCAGGCAGAAGACATCAAAGGGTGGAAAAAAGATGAAGACTGGATGCTAACAGTTCAACGCAACTCTTCAAATGTAATCTTTATTGTCCGAGTAAGGCAAGTTGCAAAAATGCTTTGTGATAGTTTTGGCAGAATGTACGTAAAGAAAACATACCTTCACCGGGTTAATTTGAGCCTTGCATTTGTAATCGTTAATAGTTCTGCTTTGCATGATTCATTATCCCTTACCATTGCCTTCCTCAAGTATTCCTAAATTTTAATTGAAAAGAACATGAACATTTATGTTTCGAATTTAAGCTTCGATGTAAAGGACGAAGACTTAAGAGAATTTTTTACACCCTACGGTGAAGTTACCTCGGCCAAAATCATCAACGACAAATTCACCGGCAAAAGTCGTGGCTTTGGCTTTGTAGAAATGACCGACGCAGCCGCCGCCAGCAAAGCAATCCAGGAACTGAACGATGCAACGGTTGACGGCAGAAACATCAAGGTCATGGAAGCCAAGCCAAAAGAAGACCGGCCTGCCCGCAGCAACAGCGGCGGCGGTTTCCGCAACAACGGCGGCGGTGGTTACAACAAAAGCAGGTGGTAATTCCAACAATAAATGAACAAAAGCCTTTGGAATTCCAAAGGCTTTTCTTTCTCACAACTTCAGACGATTAAAAAACAATTTATTCCACAACGTTTCTGACTTTTGTTAAGTCAAGAACGTTTCATCTTTAACGATAAAAGCAATGGCGAGATCGCAACAGTCCTTCAGTAAAAGAGAAAAAGAAAAACAACGGGCAAAAGAAAAACAAGAGAAAAAAGAAAAGATGGCTGAACGCAAAGCCACAAAAAAGGAACAGTCTTTAGAAGACATGATGGCCTACATTGACGAGAACGGCAACCTTTCTTCTACCCCGCCCGATCCATCAAAAATGAAATCGTTCAACGCCGATGAAATTGAGATTGGTGTGCCGCAGCAAAAGCCGCTGAGCCCGGAAGAGTTAATCCGGCAGGGTTCTGTCAGCTTTTTTAATTCGGCAAAAGGCTTTGGTTTTATTAAAGACAGCCAGACCGGTGAAAGCGTCTTCTTTCATCAAAAAAACTTATCCTTTCTGGTTAAAGAAGGCGATCGCCTGATCTTTGAAACGGAAATGGGCGATAGAGGCCCCGTGGCGATTAACGTAAAAAAACAACCATAACGCAGGCTTGTTTAATTGTTGAATTCGCCCGGTTTGTAAGCAACCTCCTGCACCACAATCTTTTTGCCGTCAAGCAGCATGCGATTGAGAGCTAAAATCGCTTGCTCTGCTTCGGCTTCGTGCGGCATCTCCAAAAAAGCACTGCCTTTGGAGCGGCCGCTAATTTTATCACGCACAACAGCAGCATAACTTACTTCGCCGTAAGCAGAAAACAATTGCACAAGATCGCTGCCAATAATGTTTACACTTAAATTAAATACCAAAATATTCATGGCCACCGTTAACCTTGGAACAAAACAATACGGTTGAAGGTACGCTTGTTTCAAGCATCTTCCGGTAAAGAAAAGTGTCTCCACATCTCCGGTGAAAAGGCTATCTCTATTCTGATCTTGCCTTAAGCACCACAGTAGCTGACTTAATCTTGCGTTCTTCGCTAAATATCTTGCTCTTCTTTCGAGTTTTTCTTTATCCTTTCTTTTGGTATGCACATTCATGTTTCCAATTTTAAACAGCAACCTGATTGAGTCTGACCTGCAACGAATGTTTTCAAAATATGAAGTATCATCGGTAGAACTGGTGCGGGGGCAAATTGAACAACCGGTCGCTTTGCCACGGATTTATCAATATGCCCGTGCGCCGGGACCCAGAGCAGACAGTTACCTGTTTGGACAGAACTGATATAAAAGGAAAGCGCATTAACCTTGCAGAAGTAGTTTACGATGCTTCGCCACATGCATCGTCGTCACACAGCCTGAAGGCGTAATTCTTTCTGTCAAAAGGCTCCCGCTTTAAAAGGCGTTCGGTTGATTTTCTAACGGAACAAAGTGATAAGCCGTTCAAGAAATGTGGAACCATCATCAGCGGGCTACCAGGGACAGCTTTCGAACTTTTTTGTTCAGGATTTAAAAGAAATAATTGCATTTATAAATGAATTAAGAAGGCACTAATTTCTTTGTTGTGTTCA
Source organism: Flavisolibacter ginsenosidimutans (assembly GCF_007970805.1). Classification (GTDB taxonomy): domain Bacteria; phylum Bacteroidota; class Bacteroidia; order Chitinophagales; family Chitinophagaceae; genus Flavisolibacter; species Flavisolibacter ginsenosidimutans. The sequence continues at coordinate 1,172,289 of NZ_CP042433.1, forward strand.
TGACGCTAGCATTCTTGAACCGGGAGTTCTCAGCCACTTTTAATTTATAAGGCCGGTTAAATGCTTCCTGCGACACTTTAAAATACTTAGACAACTTACGAAGCACGTCTTTTGATAGCCCCTTTTTATAATGCAGGATTTCGGAAACATACCCTTTGCTGACATCTAAAAGATGGACTAAATCTTTTGGCTTGATGTTGTGCTCTTCCATTAATGAATGAAGAAGTCGAATGGGGTCTACCTCATCAAAACTATTGTGTTCACTGTCCCACTTTTCAATTAATAGGGTCAATAGGTCGATCTCATCCTGCATTCGCTTACCTCCTTCTTTTTCCAAAAGGTTTTCCAACTCCTTACAATATTGATTGTACTGCGTTTTCGTTTTAATGACTCTGTATTTAAGCGTTTCCATAATTAATAAATGTTTACTGTGTATTGTTCATTCTTCTTGCACAGCTTATCATAGGCGGCATGACTGCCAATCCAACATACAAATAAATGCACCTGCTTCTCTCCAAAAACATATTTGCAAATCATTCTGTAGTTATTGCCTGCGATATCAAAGACTACTCTGTTAGAACCATTACCCAATAAATCTGCAGAACCAAAAGTGTCTTGCATATCTTCTGGTAAGTTCCAACCCGCATATCTTACCTTTTCCAGCCAGTCTTCGAGAGAACGCCTGCTTTGAGCATTTGCCTTTACAAAATCTTCGATGGTTTGCCTTTTGATAAGATGAACCTTCATGGATACAGCAAATATATTACCAAGTTCTCAAAAAGAGAACTTCTGTATGCAAATTTTTGAATTCTTTAAAGAGGGAAGTGAAAGGGACATTTCGAACGACAAAAGCCGCTCAGGAAGCGGCTTTTATTAATCTGCGGGCAGTTGTTTACAACTTTCGAACTTTTTAGGTGACTTAAACGCGATAAATCAGTTCATCAAGATTCACCTGTAGCTAACTCTAATAACCCCAAACGTACCCGTATGGCTTTTTAGGAAACTCTAAAGTATTCTGGTCGACATCAGCCAATAGCTCGTCAGGGCTTTCAATGAACGGATCATACCAATCGGCCTTTCTTTTTGCCCATGCCAGCCATTCCTGAGTCTCAGGAGACCGGTTCTTTTCAGCCCTGACTTCCAGTTCATGAATATACCTGCGCAGGTTTTCAGCCTTATGCCACCTATCTGAATCAATGAGCAACTTCTTAAAGTTAATAAGATCTTGTTGCTTTCTTTCCTGCAGCTCTTTTGCCAGCCGCTCCCTTTCTGCACGCTCTATTCTGGCTTTTTCATATGCCAAATCTCGTTCTGTGCGTTGTGCTGCGGATAACTCCAGACCAGCAATGATTTTGGCCAATTGCTCTTCCAACCTGATGCTCCCGTCTTTATACTCTCGGCCATACCAGCCCCCTACCTGCAAGGCTAAAATTCCTTTGGGATGAAATATTTGCCTCGTCCAGGTTCTTTCCTGAACTGTTTCTTTTCGCATTTTTTCCCTTAGAAATAGCTCAAAATCGTGACCGCTAACAATCACCAAAGTTTTCCTATTTCTGATTTCAACGGTATGTCCCCGTGCTTTAAATGCTTTGATCAATGTATCAAAGAACAGAAGTGCACGATCTACATTTGTTTTAGCCACCCGTATATCCAAACCATCATAGCTGGATGACACAATGCCTATGTAATTATATCCATCTGGCTTTTGCTTTGAAAGAATGATTTTTGTTTGTGCAATTAATGGATCTGGTTTCAACAACTTTTCTGGAATTTGCAAAGAAAGTGATCCATCCCTCTCCACTTCCTGAATTTTCAATGTTCTAAGTGAAGGTGAATTACGATCAGCCGCAGGATTGTTTTCATCCCTCAATCGTAACTTGGCGGTTTCTTCTCCTTTATAATTTGCAGAAAGAGCAGTTTTCTTAACCTTTTTCCCAAATTGAACTTTCGTCCAATACCCTGCTGGCGGAACAGGTATTTCCATGCGGATACACATCTTACGAAGGCCAACATCCGATATATTATATCGCTTGGAAAGTGATAGCATTGACTCCTGCCAAACCAATTCATAAAGCTCTTTCCGTGATAATACGATAGGATCCATCTTCCTAATTTAATACACCTGAATAGATATTTATGAAACCCAAAGTCTTGTATATGCCCTAAACAGCTTAAAGGCACTCTTATGAGCGTTGAAAATGGTTATTGCATTAAATGAAGTCTATAGTCTATTTAAATTATCCCTGATCCGAGCAAGTACTTCCTCAAAATTGGGTTGCCCTTGATAATAAAGGTTCTTTGTTGCTTCATAGCGTTTTGTAAAGTCTGCGCGGATCTCAGGATCAGACAATAAAAACGCTTCATTTTCTAAAAGCGGAACCTGTAAATCTGCTTTTGGAAAGCGCTTTTGCTTGTGAGTCTCATATTCTGCTGTGCCTATAAAGCTTTGCACTTCGGGATGGTTCAGCAAGCAATAAATATCATAATACTGACGCATGTAGTTTAGCTGCTTGGCAGCACCTTCCTGCTCCTTGCGAAACTTAGTGGCAATGGTTTGCAGCTTTTCCACAAAAGTATACCCCGGATGATAGCAAGCTATCGCTATTGCCTGGTTATTGATCAATCCCGGCACTTCGCTTTCCAAGGCATAGTCTAGTGCCCAGGAGGATATGGTAAGTTCCTTATTAGGTGTGACGGTATCAAACCCTGCTTCCAGTAAAATTCCGGATTTTACCCCTGTGATTGGTTCTGTTAGTGAATCATATAAAAGGCGAATTCCCCCACTTCGATAAGCATCCTCATCGTCAAATGCTGTGTCTCGCTCAGCTTTTTCAATCCCATCGATTTGAAGGTTAGCGGCCAGCCAGTCATAAAAACTTTTTCGTGAAAGAACATGTTGTTCTTTGGTTTTCTTCGGGTTTACCTCAACGCCCAGCTCCGCTGGCGGGTGTATATGAATATCGATGTCTTCTGAAAACCGGTGAATAATGCCATACCCTTTTGATAGAGAAGTTCCGCCTTTGAGTTCAAATTTCAGCGCCTGTTTCTTTAGACCATGCAATACATGCATGATCCAATAATCTTTTTCTACCAGCGTGGGTAGTATCCCTTTTGCTTCCGCAACAATAGCTAACAAATCGGCAAATTGGGAATGTTCGTGCAGGTAAATAGAGGCCATTAGGGAGTATTCTGCAAAAAGGATGAAAACAACTTTTGTGTACGCACATTACCATACTGCCGTACAGCAGCTCGCAATTTTGGACCGTCCATCTCTTTTGCCTTATCTGCCGCTCTAGCTAATACCTCTTCTCCATTCTCTGCTAGTTGAGCTAGATTATTTACCAGGTCTACCAGCAGGAACTCCTCAGTTACTTGCTTTGGGAAGTGTGGCTTTACTCGGAAACTATAAGAGCGGTTCCCGAGCTTAAAAGTGCCATGACGCTTGTGATTATAAACGACAGGCTGGTTATAAAGCTGGGTAGTGCCTACGCCAAGGCTATTATACGCATTTGGTGAGGTAAGCAGGAAACGATTGTCTTTTAAAAACCCTCGTACCAATTCCTTATCCTCAGGAGGAGCTTGGCCGAAAGCCGTTTTTCGAGGAACGTAATAAACGCCCCGAGCTGCTTTACGTAGTGCACCTTCCTGCACCAAGTTACTAAGGTCACGGTCAACAGAAGAGGAATACTGTTCCAGGTCCTCCCGACGGTACACCTTGCCAGGTCTCAGTTTTTCCCTTATTTGTTCTGTTTGTGCCATTAGATACTCTTCTACTTATTACTACGAAATAACAAAAATAAGTCCAGATTTCAGATTCTTCATTAAAGTTTCATTCAAAAAATATCCATAACTCGTTAATAAATAGCAAATTATCTAAGCAGCGTCGGCATAACCACAAATAAATTTACTACTATAGTTTCCTTCAACTCTAAAAAGCCTAACTCTCAAATTTTCTCAACTGAATATCAATAGCACCTTCATTTGCCTTAATAAAATATTTCATCTCTATTTGCCCAAATACATTCACGTTATCATGGCCGGTTATATAACTGTTCTTCTCTATAAAATCCTTTTGGCCAAAAATATGTTTCTCGAAATCTGAAGATTTCCGGATAACCGGGTGCTCGAAATATTTGTCATAAGATGAACAAACGGAGTTGATAAAAGTATTTGCCTTGATGCTTTCAAATGGGTGCAAAATAACCAGGTAATCTCTTGCTCTGCTAATAGCTACATTATAGATGTACTCTTTCGACAAGAGGCACCGGGGGTGACCAGTGTAGTAATAATTATTGGGATTGGAAATGAAGAATACAATGTCACACTCGTCGCCCTGGAAACCGTGTACTGTATCCGAATACACTTTCAGCTTTTCTGATAAACCATATGATGTTACCAGTTTATTGAGCAAGATTGCTTGTGCTTTGTAAGGAGCAATCAACCCAACTGTCCAACTTTCCTTGGCATCTAACAATGAATCCAAGTACTTTAAAAGCTCCGCTACGAATATTGCGCTGTAAATATGGTAAGAACTGTATAGTAGCTTACTTATTTTAAAGATGGAGTTATCCACGTTTAGCGGTATATCAATAAACGTCACGTTTTTATTGAGAAGTTTAGCAAAACTGGCAGGTAGGATTTTTGCCTTGTCGTTCTGTTGCTCCCGGTCATGTTTCAACAACCCACTATAAGACAACGAGCTAAAGAGTTGGCCAATATGTTTTACACTCCTATACTGGGTTTCTAGGTTAGTTATCTTATCAATTCCACGCAGCACTTGTTCTGAACGCTTAAAGCTGTTCACAGACATCATTGTATACACGTTTTCATCCTGTATATCCAGCTCCTCCAAGTCTTTATCATTCACATCTACGACCGGTGGTATTTGTTTAGGATCGCCAGCCACGATAAATTTTGCATTAGGATTAAATTTGTAAATAGACAATATAGCAAAAACCAAGTAGGGTAAGTTGATCATCGACGACTCGTCGAAAATGACGTAATCCCAGTGGTTAGGTAGTTCGAAAAGCCTCAAACTTTCATCATTGTCCTCGTCAAACACTTCGAAATAGGGAACGCGGTGTATCGTAGAAGCGATGACATTGGTACAGTCCAGCAGCTTCATATCCACTGAATCGCTATAAACACTTTCTTGTAGGGCTTCGAGCTCGGGGTCAGTTGGCTTACCCACCCTCGTGATAGAGACATGTTTACTAGCCTTGGCTAATTCCTTTAGTTTTATTCCCACTTTATCATTGGGATTAGCAGCAGGTATTAACAGCTTCTTACACAGCACGTCGGCTGCTTTATTGGTAGGGGTCAATATTAGGTATCTCGCATTGTACTTCTCCTTTATGCCATTTATTATCGAACAGCAAAGCGTTGTTGTCTTACCTGTACCTGGGGGTCCATATATAAAGTGCAAGCTTGGTAGCACATCTTTGATCTCCTCCCATGTTTCCAAGTAATGCCTATTAGTAAAGGCATTATAAAGGCGTTGTAGCAAGTCAATTACTGGTGAAAAGCTAATCTTGACCTGTATGACATCCTTGAATAAACGTATAGTGGCCTGCGTAATAGGTTCCCTGCAGTAGATCAAGAGGTCTTGCCCTTTTTTGGAGACACCCTCAACTATGATGGTCTCGTTCTGCTTGTTTTTAATAACAAGCGTAATCTTAAAATCTTCGAAATCCTCAATGTTTAAAGGAATCATGGAGCTGGCACCGCAAAGCAAAAAATACCTATTGGATATTTCATCATTGATAAGGTACTGTTTGATCGCTTGGAAGGAGATAGACTTTTGTTTGGTAGTATCTTGCTTACTTTCAAAAGTCAACAGAAACTTTAAATACGAATCAAACCACTCATAGGAATAGTCATTGTTGGATTTAATTTCTTCAATAAGCTCATTTCTTTCTTGCTTCAGGTTTTCCTCCTTGAACGCAGCTTGTAGAGCTTCCAAATGTGCGTTGTTAACTTCACCTTTTCCTGCAGCATTTAAAGTATTATAAATGCTTGCCAACATTACATTACGCCTATGTATCAAATCGTCTATAGACTCCGAAAGCTCTTCGTAATCATCACCCAAGTCTTCACGCAAATTTTCTAGCGTGCTATTCTGTAAATAATGGATCTTAGAAATATCGTCTCGTTCGTCCACGTAAAATGAACCATCTGCTATTCTTGCAACTTTTACATCTTTGTCTTCAGTTTCAATATACACATCATAAAGGATTTCTTTTTCCTTATATAATTCAATCTCGTGTTCTTCCTTCCATTGACGATAAAAGGGTTCGTCATGTTCTACACGATCTTCTTGTAAGACAAAACGCATTTCAAACTCTAGTTCAATACTATTTTCTACAATCTTTTCGTTGAGTGAGGGTGTCAACCGCAACAACGGGTATGCAGCGTATACTTGTTCCAGATTGTTTCTTTCAAATAGTTTCAACTTGTTGTACAGGTCTTCCTTTATGTAGTAGACACTGTTCTCATGCGAGTCTAGTATCCTGAAACTGTTATCGGTTTTATGAATGACTACGGGGTACTGGCCAACCTCAGAATCCACTAGCGAATTCACAATTTGCTCAAGTAATGCTAATCGTTCTTTGTCATGTTCTTGGAAGATTAATGGTACAGCTTTCAAGTGTAGAAAGGACCCAGCAACCCCGTTCAAAGTGTTCAAAAGCAGTTGGTCGCTAAATTTACCAACTTCAATTTCTTTTGGCAGTTGTTTTAGTTCCCCAATAAGGTACCTTCTTAGCTTTTGTAGCGGGCTTTCATTAACATGAATACCTATTGCTATGAAGAAATCGTCCTTCTTCTTTTCATTGTTGTGCCAAGCAAGGAACTCCTCTGGTAATTGTTCCCCTGCTATGCAAATCCCATTCAATAAGTACTCTTGCGGCCGTATGCCGAGGTATTCCTCCCAGTCTTGGCCTCGCTTATAGTGCCTATTCTGCGGCAATGTGTTAGCCCAACCCTTGTATAAATAAGTAAGTTTATCATGAATATTTGCATCACTCTCTAGCACTTCCGGATTACAACCTCCTACGAAAAGGAACCTCGGTGCCATTAAGTCATCTTCATTCTCACCATAGTTAAAAGCCTCGAAGTCATTTAACTGTAACAATGATTGAAGATCACTGTAATCATCACTTAATACATGAACGTGATCAACAAATTCACGGTTCTCTTCTGTAGGGAAAAAGACTTGGTCCTCCAAAGTATACCATGTATTAGTAAAGGATTTGAGGCTATAATCTTTCAGATCTTCCTTCTTGAAATATCCAGATAGTAAAACAAAAAGCAGTTGGTGCGAGTTTTCAAGTTTGTTTTCTTCCAGCCTATCTTTGAACCTTTCAACCAACTCTTCGGTAATCCCTGTACTGGATAGTTTGAAAAGCTTGTCAGCGGTTGTTTGGTTAACCAAGTCCCGCTTCTTAGCCTCGTCGTGGAACGACTGTATAAGCTTTATATTATCCGCACTTTCAAGGTTCAAAACTTGTGACTGTGACAAAGTTATCATCTTGTCTACTCTTGTTACTTCTATAGAGTCATGGGCACTATCAATCTCGCCAATGATAATCTGCTGCTCACCCATGAAGATTGAAATCTTGTTATGGATCTCTTGTAATTCAGTTGGCGTAATCTCGCCCTCAATAACTGCCTTTAATAACTTGATATAAAGTTCATTTTGCCGTTCTTCGATCCAGCCAGCATCGAGGTTTGTATAGGTAAGTTTCTTAAGCAAACTTTTTTTATCCTCAAAGCGCTCTTGTAATATAATTTCAACTAAATCTAGCTCTAGCTCTAAGTTTTCACACTCCTTGAACAGGCCGATCAAGTGCTCTATCAATTTACTGCCTGTCAACTCTATATCACCCTTATAACCAGCAAAGTTTTCAGGTATTAACACGAACTCTCCAGAGTGATACTTTTCCACGTAATTAACCACGGCTGTTTTCGTAGTTGATATCTGCTTCTTGACAGTCGATCCAATCCAATATTTACCATTTTGAAATTGAACATAATTAGAATCGAAAAAACCAAGATCACAGGTCTTAGAGAACAGCAATAAGTTATCAACGTCCTCGAAACTGCTTTCAGCTTCTTCCAGATCTAGTTGTAGATTACAACAAGCAGATGAGAAAGGCTGCTTATCAAGGTAAGGAAGAAGGCACTTATCTGGTATGTGGACCTGGAAATACCGTAAAACTGTTGACTGGATATTTTCAAAACGTTCATCCGGGAGAGCCAGTAAGTCACTGTTATAGTATACATTTTCCGATTCGACAACACTGGAATTAAATATAACCAGCGTCGGTGTATTGAGAAGGAAATTATACTTTTCCGGCCAGTCGCTCTTTTCATATGCATCCACTATTGAGTCCAAGGTCTCTTTTGCCCTACCAGGGTTATTTGCAACATAACTAGCAACTTCGCTCCAGTAGGGGTATATAATGCCTTGGTATAAACCTTCTAGCTTATCAAGGAGGTAGTTTTTATAACTAGCATGGTTCTCTACACTACTGATGCAAAATTTATGTAACCAGGGTATAGTTGATTTGGCATATAAATTTTTAAAGCAAGCGTGCACATGGTTATTATTCCTGGCAAGCTTCAGCTCGCCCATCCTTTCACCAGGGCTTTCATTGAAAGTTCGAAATGCTTCAAATATCCTGTGCTTTTCGTTAACTGTTAGCTTCCCCAGCTTTTCGTCAGCAACAACTTTACTAAACAGTCTCGTTAAAGTCGTGTAACTCTTTACCTGTGAATCACCAGTGAAAAAGCTGAAATATTTAGGGTTGAAATTATAATCGTCGAAGTTTTCATTTGTGTAAAGTAATCCCAACTTACTCAGCAAGTCCCTAATCTCGTTGAGTTTGTTGAAAATAATGAAGTACCCATCTCTTTCTTTCTCTTGGAATTCTGAGATACTAATAAACTCGCCGTTAGTAAACTTCAGCAACTTCGTGTTGAAAAGGTTCTTTTTAAATACAGGGTCCTTCACAAGTTCTCCATCTAAATTGGCTATCTCTTGCAAGATAACTTTGGCCTTTGCCGGGTCGTCTTTTATCCATTCATTCAAGTGATCACTAATCGAATCGTGAGCGGTGAGTAAATCGTAGATACCAAACTCCTCCACACCCATTTTGGAAAAAGCATTCAACCGTGTTCTTACGTCGGCTTCTTCACCCCAGTAAAACCATCTCAGGTTGGCTAGGTCCCAGGAATCAAGATCTACATCCACCTGTGTTTTCTTGAAAAAAACATTTTCAACATCGTCAGAAACCTCAAAACCAGTAGAATTATATGAAGATTTAACTGGTATGTATTTTGTCAATAGGTTGTCAATCTGGTCGATATAAGGCTCTTCTATCCACTTGCGATCTTGATTTAAGCTACGCTCAGAAGTTAGCAAGGCGGCATAAAAATCAAGGAACAACTCTCTTTCTTCTTCGTTAGTTGAACTCGACAACCGGGCTAACTCTCTATCAACCTTATCGACAATGGTTTTAAATAGACGTTCATTAATTCCATCTTCTTTACTACTGCCTTTGTGCAAGAAAGTACGGGAACTTCCCTTGTAAAACGCGTTTGAATGAAGAATATAGTTGAAATTGTGTACTTCTTCAGACAACGGGAAATACAGGTACAAATTCGGTGCACCTAGGAAATAATCACTAATTTGAAAATGCCTTCGAAACCCAAACAAGGCTTCGATATTTGACTCTTGGCTGATCTTTTTCTTTTGCTCGAGGGTTAAATCTTCATAGTCATGAACTCCAAAACGTACATACGCATAAGTATCTCTGTCCGTTTCTTTATCTACTGTAAGCTTGATAAAACTTAAGTCGGGGTAGGTAATCGGCTCATCATCGTTCAATTGAACCGTTTGGAGAATTTTGTCTTTTCGTGTCCCTACGTCGGCCGTTTCTCGTAGAATAGCCAGTGCGAATCTTACACCACCCTTTAAATTCTTCTCGGCCAACTCGGTTTCTTTTCCTGAACCAAGTTTAATAAAGAATAAGGCTCCCTCGTTGTATGTTTCCTTACTAAGGATATGCCGGCTTTTCCTTACCCAACGCGACAAAACCTCATACTCCGCCCTGCTAAAGGGAGACAGCTCCGCTTTTTTACCCGTTACCATTTTCGGTAAATCCACCACCTTGGAGTTTTCCGGTAAGCAGGGGAAGCAGGTGATTAATATTTTGAATAACCAAGGATATTCATCTTTTATAACGATTTCACCTTTTTCGTTTTTAGTTACTTGGATGTCCATTGGCATTGGATCAGAACCTTTTGCCAACCTAGCAAGCTCGTCGTTTTTCCAACTGAATAATAAGGGGCCAGAACTCTCATTGATAAGCTCTTGTAAGCCGTTGTCTTTTCCAACAAGCCTATGCGCTAACTTAAATCCAATACCAAATTTGCCAATCGTTCGGCTGTCAGCGTTTTTTGTGGACGACCCGACATTTAAAATGGATCGGATGCTGTTTGGTGTAAACATTTCACCGTTGTTGGCAACCAATAAGTAATAATTTCCGTCAACCTCGTCTTGACCCCAAACCATGGTATAGTGAGTACTGCCGGCATCTACCGCATTTTGTAAAAACTCGTAGACAGCTTGGCCATCCTTTGCCATATCTAGAAAGCTCTGTAAAAAATTCTCGATACCAGCTTCAGGCGTACTAAACCCGTCGCGGTCTCCATGGTACATGGTAAACCATCCAAATTGTTTTTCACCGGTGGCCTCCTCGATATAATAGTTCCCGATGAAATCTTCTTGGAGTAACGGCGATACTGGGCGGGTTGTCTTATAAAAGCTACGATACTGTATTATGTTTTTAATTTCCATTGCAGTTTTGATTTGGTCAATCCTTCTTGTCGTATCACTCGGTAAAAGAGGCCTATATTTATTAGTACATCTTTTATCTAGATATTTTATCGACGCTTATTTTGATAAAACCAATACTTGCGCATTCAAGCTTGTAAAAGGTTTATTTGCTTTCTAAAGTTTTCCCTGATTATTGTACTCATTTCCGTATTTGCAATGCCATGAAGCATAGCAATAGATTTTTCCACATGATGTAAGTCCGATGGCTTGATTGACCGATTTTGATAGTAAATGAAGGGACCATCACTTTCTGTAAGGATATGTGTCAAAGGAATTTCTTTAATAACTTCTTGTCCAACTTTCGTTTTGATCATTGCAGAGTTTATCGAAAACAAAAAGCCTGCTTTTACGATATCCTTAATCAATTTGATTGAGCCACTATACCAATGAAAAATTGCATTTTTTATATTGTACTCAATAAGATACTCCAATACGGTTTCTTCCGCGCCTCTAGAATGAAGGCTAAGTATCTTATTTTTTCCAGATAATTCATTCAAAACAAATTCAAAAGTGCTTATTTGTCGTGCTTTGCTGGCGATACCTTCCTTAGAAAAGTCTAACCCAACTTCCCCTATATATGATGTTTGTGCGACACACTCTGCAAACAAACTCAATTCATTTTTGTGCCTATCTGCATACAATGGGTGCATCCCTAATGCCATCCTTACTTTCTTAAATCTACTAAGATGAGGGAATCCCATTTTAAAATGACTAGGTAAATTAGTCATACTTAAAGTGTATATTCCTAATTTTTCACATTCTTCTGCAATAGTCACAGGATTAGGGTATAAATCTAAATGGCAATGTGCATCAACCATTACAATCCTCCTTTAGACCGAACACTAGAATTACCACCCTTTTTGATCCAAGAAATTAACTCTATTCTTGTGCGTTCGATTAACTTCATGTATTCGTTTATACGCTCATAATCTTGTAAACCATTTGCGATGAGCTCAAACTTAATATTGTTTTTAGAAACGTTTTCCTTTAAAAAATCAAGCAAGGCTCCAACATCCTGACCTTTCTTTGTTTTCCAAATAAGCTTGTTGATGTTGTTACCATAAGAAGTATTATCAGCAATAGTTTGCAATGAAGCTTGTCTATAAATACAAGGCATACAAACACCGCAATGTGAGGCATGACCATAATCCCAGTGTGACCTATGGCCTCTTTTTCCACATGAGTTAGATGTTGGGATTATCTGTTGCAAAAAAGTCTTGTTTTTGCAATTTGCCACCATTTCGCCCTTGGTTTTGTTCCAATAAGGATTCTGAACAGTAATACCAATTCCCAATATTTTCCAGATATCCATTAATCTTGAAAGGAATGTGGGATGTGTAGTACGGGTGCTACAAGCACTCCTGCGTGAGGGACTGAGTGGGTAGTTTACTGAAACTGTTCCATTTTCCGGAACCAGAACGTTCCTTCGCAATGGTTCTGCAATAAGTGCTGATAAGCCTAAAAACAATAAGGATCGGCTTCTGCATGTAGTTTCTCTGTTTGAAAGGCTTGTTTGTGACAAGAATACTTTTACTGAAGGAAGGCGTACAAATAACTTTCCATATTTAGTTTCAAGCTCTGGCGCTAATGTATCTTGGTCTTTTTTCGGTCCTCCCATTGTGGGATCATAATGGGAGACAAAGAGCACTGGATCATTAGAGTTCTCTAAGCTGTCAATTAAACCAATTAAAGAGTCCAAGCCTCCAGAAAATAAATTTATCTGTTTAAAATTTTGCTTATAAAATCCGCCCAAATCTTCTGCAGGCAATTGCAAAGAGTTTTTATAAAACTTTACTTTCCAGTAATCGCCTGTTAAAAATGAAAGTAACCCTTCAACTTGATCTACTGCACTTTTCCATACTTCAACTTTGAAAACAGGCAAGAGAACATTTATTTCTCTAGCCCATCCGTCAGTCGAATTGGGCCGCCTTGGTATAAATCTGTCAATGCCATATACAAAAGTTGAAAGCAAAAAGAAATCAACAACTTCTTCTTTTGCAGCATTTGCCCACGGTAAAAGATCAGAAAAATCAACAGTAATTTCTGCATTAGCATTTTCTACACTAGATAAAGTTGCATTTATCTTGCTTATGAGAACTCCTTTACTTAAAGTTGGAACTTCTACTTTTAAATTATTTGCCATTATTCAAATAATTGTATGATTGAATCAAAGATTTTTTCCTGTATGTCGCTTCCTTCTTTCCCTTTCCAATCGATTGTTGTAACAGCTTTATCTGCATTTATAATTTTAACCTGACCTAAAATGTCTTCTTTGATCATGTTAAATGTTTCTCTACTTAATTCTTCGCCTTTGATTTGTGAGATCCTTTCTTGAAATCGTTGAGCAAGGTGTTCAAATAAATAAAAGCCATAGAAGCTGCATAGCACATCTATGAGTTTGTTGCCATCTATCAACTCTTTCATATTCGATTCAAGTTCATTTGCTGTTTTCGCTTCGTCAGCAATCATTTCCACGACTTGACAGCTAGCCATATTCGCCGCAACATCATCCATACCCGAACTGGAGTCTGAGAAGTACATCAATAAATAATCAATAATTTCCTCAACTGACTTGCCTTTGATATTCTCAAAGCCAATGGACTTTAATGCTTTCTCTAATCCGCCATTATAAACTGTTGTGACGAACCTATAAATACGCCCAGAAGCTCTTAAACCAGCTCTTCCCAGGGATGTTGACTTTCCAGATGTTACAGACTTTCGCCCTCCTCCAGTTTTAATCAAATTTTTCAAAGCTGACTTGTAATGGGACGTTCTTCTGGCAGAAAGCTTTGCCTGCTGTCTGGAAATATTTTCTAGAGCTTTTATATTTCCTTCTGATGGAGAGTCCCTTTGATTTTCCTCAGCCTTTTCAGCCTGTTTTTCTAATTCTTTTTCTTTCTCAACCGTATTTACAATTGCTGTTATTGCATTACTAAGGTTAGGCCAATTGGGTTCACCGGTAACTCCTGGAATAAGTCTCTGTGTAGTACCCATTATTTTTTTTGGTTTAGAGCTTTGTATATCTGTGATTTTGGATCCATTTGAGTTTTCAAATCCTCTAGTTCTGGATTTTCCTTTATTGCAAAAACAAAATCCGCACGCAAGCTGAATGGTATAGCATCATGGTCGATTCTTTTTAAAACCTTTTTGTACGTTGATAGACTATTAGGAACTCTTTGAGACATCATTTGCAGAAAAATTTTGTGTAAGTCTGAATTATTTGGTGTTTTAATTAGCTCTTTTTCGAATAGCGAAAGAAGTAAACTGAGATTAGCACCATTTTCTATTAGTACCTCGTTGGTGATTTTATCTTTAAGTAATGATGCAGAACCAAAATTTAGCAAGGATTTGAATAACGATTTTATGTGCGCAGGAATAAGGGTACTTCCACTTAATGATGAAAATAATTTATCCCTTGCTATCCAGAAGTAGTCTCTTAAATCTATACCTGAAAGTTTTGGCTCTGCTTTCAGCCATCTAACTACTTGCTCATCTTTCCATTGAGAACTGTATTTAATATCTAACGAAGCCATTTGGCTTTTCTCAGCTGCTTCTTCTAACTCCTTTATTTCATCTGGTTCTCCCTCCTTAACAGATTGCCATGTATATAACTCCTTGAACAAATCCTCATAGGTGTACTCTAATACCATCAATTTTGCGAGTACATCAATTTTAAAATCTTGTATTGTAGCTATTGAAGCCAATTTATGCCTAAGAGTAAAAGTGTTTAAGAATCTCTTAATTTGTCGGGGATTACCTTTTAAACCTTCGGCAATAATTGAAGAAAGGGAAGCTATCAATGTAATGCTTGACCTTAAAGCTTCTTTCTCTTGTTCTGATAAATGAGTTTCAATATCTGCAAACCCAAATACACCGTATCTATTCTTGATTCTAAATTCTCTGAATGACTCAAGCACTTTAGGATAGCTACTGGTTAATTGACGCTTACAAAACAATAACGTCATGTATGTTTCCACCTCATGATCTGATAGACGAGGCAGATTATATGGAATTTGTATAAGTTTTTCAAGGTAATCGGTAATGATCCGTTGGTTCTTGTCATTGGCATCTGATGTAGCTCCGATTCTTTCTGTTCTATAGCGCTGTTCAATTGCGTGTCTTACAATCCGAGGATCAGCTCCAATAATAAATGCTGTCTTTTCAACATTTAGAAAGAGTTTTATTGCCTCAAGGTTTTCTATGATTCTTTCGTGCGTACATCTGTCTAGGTCATCGATTATTACTACTAGCTTTTTGATCTTTGATTGATCAATCATTTTTTTGAAATCATCTCTAAACTCTCTTATCAAAGTAGTCTCATCAACTTCACCCTTTTTGTCTTTAAGCAAACTATGTAAGAAATTTTCTCCATCATCACCCTGTAATTTATCGACCAGTTCCTTTGGACTTATTTTCTGAAGCTCACCAGATAGATATGGAATTAAAGAGAGGCCGCCAGTAAAATATGCCGATGCAGCAGGTATTGCAATCTTTTTAAAGCCAAGTCCTAAGACCCTCATCCAATTAACGGACTTGAGCAACTTTGTAGTCTGCTCTTTAATTTGCGTACTTATCTTTTTGTTTTCCTCAAACTTTTTGATAATTGTTTCTAGCAGGGCAGCCTTTGCATCATCATAACCCTCGAACATCCATCCATTGAAGTATATAACTAATGTACCCTCATTCAATTCGTCTCCATCCCCTTTTAATTGTTCATAAATGATTTTAAGAATGCTAGATTTGCCACTTCCCCAGTCACCAAAAACACCAACACTTACGGGCAAGAGACCTTCATCCTTTATAACTTCTATGATCAACTCTGCATGTACTTTAAATCCTAACAGATCTTCTGATGTTTCATTATCTGCCCACATAAAAATGGTTTTTTATCGTTGATTTACATAATGCCAAATTGTGTACAAGTTATAAACCCGTCAACGCAAAGACAACGTGCTATGCTTAATAGCATAGTAAGCAGCCTTAAACTCGGTGTGTAGTTTATGGCAGTCTTCTCCACTTTTGAAATGGTGTTTGAAACAGGATATTGTAAACCTTCCGAATCGTGTATAAAATTGGAACTTATAGATACACAATTGAAGCGATATTAATTATTCCTCCTATCGCTGCAAGGCAAATAAATAGCCCTATTGTGCAAGCTAGTTGCATAATCAATTAGGTTTGCATATAAATCACCTCACAATTCTTGCAACTCCTCCTCTCAGGATAATACTCTGCCGGATCATACTTACCATCCCGTGGTTCAAAAATGTCCAGTCCTCTTCCTAGTTGAATTCGCCAGCCATTGTTAGCTAAAATATTGCGATCGTGAAGGTTCTGATACTCGTAAGTAAGCTTAACGCCCAAATCAGCAACGGCAGGTATCAATTCTTGAAAAGATAATTCACTATCCGGCATGCGGTCATTCACATTCCATGTAATCACATGAAGCTTTACTTCATCTTCCGGCGCTTTATTCTGTGCTAACATCACGCAGAATTCCAAAAGGTTTTTGAATTGGTATGGCAGCCTGATATATGGGTCAGTTAAGGTAATTTCCGTTGCACCTTTCAGGTAGTCAGCAAACAAGCGTTTATAGGATATTCCGGTCTGGTTGTCTCTTATTGAAATGTGCTTGGGTTGGAGAGCGATAGCTGGTTCTACTTCATGGCCGTTCGTTGCGGTTGATTGTTCCGCCGGCGCCGTTGCGTCAAGAACCTCTTCACCAAACAGGTTTATTTTTTCGAGTGTTTCAACGCCAAACTCTTTATCTGTAGTTGAAATTTTGTATTTGAATTCAGCGGGATGATCTTTAAACGTTTCATCAATAATATAGAGTTGGTCCTTTACTCGCTTTCTGCCTTCAATCGCAAAATCCAAAATCTCTTTGGCTTCTTCAATTGTCAGTTCCTGGTGTGGATAAAGCAACTTAACAAATCCTGAGAAGGTCTTGCGAATTGCCATTTTATCACGGGCCGTTAAAGAGCCGTCTAATTCAAAATATTGATCCAGCTTTCCTGTATAATCGTACTTACGTAACGACCTCAAAATCTCGGCTAAGTAGTCAACAATAAAACCATATCCTGAACTAAAAACAGCCTCTTTTAAAATCTTAACTTCCCAACCTGGAGAGTAAAAATGCATTCGGTCAAGAAATGCCCCTTTTATGTAAGCTCCGGGAATGGATTCAAACAAGTGCGAGTGCTTGAGCATATACGGAACCGTATGCTTTGTATTGCCAACGAAAGCCATGGAAGCTGTTGCTTGATAAGTATCTTTCCCCCGGTTAAAGGATTGGTTAGCCATGTAGTTCTGCATAATCTTCACCAGGTCGCCATCCGCTCTTTTGCTTCCTACTTCCTGCTCAAATTCATCCAGCGCCACCACGTCCCAATAACCTACCAAGCCTATTTTATCGCCATTATTGTTGACGAATAATCGGGCTTTGGACACATCACCGCCCGACACTAAAACACCATGTGGTGAAAGCTCTGAAAAGATGTGTGATTTACCTGTTCCTTTTGGTCCGAGTTCAATGAAATTATAGTTGTTTTCTACATGCGTTACCAACCGCGAAATTTGAATGAGCTTTCCACGCTTTGTAAAGTATTCGGGGTTCAAGCCAATAGAAAACAACAATACATCCAACCATTCTTCCAATGTGAATGCTTTTCTTGCTTCGATAAATTCATCCAAGAAAACATTAGATACCTGGATAGGCTTTAAATCGTTGATCTCCCAACGAACATTCGCTTCGGTTGAATGATTGTAACCAACCGAAAGAATACTCCACACACCGCCGCCGCTTAACAGCTTTGGATTTTCTTTTACAATCCGGTCAGAAACCGGTACATCTTTTACACCCAGGTTGGCAAAGTCAGCTTCGTATTGATTTGCTTTATCGTTGAGCGAGACATTTACTTTATCAATGATTTTATAAGTGCCACTTTCCCGTATTTTAGACTTAACCACTTCAGCATCGCTTCTATGCACATAGTTCTCAGTTAGTATTTTCTTTACCCGCTCAACACCCTCTTCAATCACCTGAGGATCTTCTACGGCGCAGTACTGGCCCAAGAGGTATTCCAATACATAGGTTGGCACTACTGCATTGCCCTTTACTCTTGAAGTAAGATCCTTCCGGACCACTTTGCCTTCAAAATGTTTGATGATTTTATGTTGCAAGTCCATAATTAAAAATCAGTTTGTATCAGTGTTTGATTCTTCACATCCGCTTCAATCAATGGATTGAGCTTGTCGCTTTTATCAAACACTTTTAATTTATAATTGCTATCCATCTTGCCACCGCTTACCAAGTGAAGATCAAATTGAAAGATCCTGTCGGTAGCTGCTTCGCTTACTTTGTTTAATTCCAGTTCTTTTTCATTGGATACCAGTTCGCCGTCCTTGTATAAACCTACTGTAATGGTTCGTTCCTTCAGGTTGCTTGATACCGGTTCTTCCTGAATGATGATCAGGCGCAGAATATTGGAAACAACTTTTAAGTCCTTTGACACCAATGTCGGAGCCACCAGCCCAGAGACTTCTTCTCGCTTACGGGTGCTTTCAATCACTGGCACAATCAACTCCTGCAAGCTGGCGCCGCCATGTACATACTGGTTACCGGCACCAGAGCGGCTGTAGCGGTTCACCGATTCAGGAATAACAACATACAATTCTTCACTAAACTTGGTAGTATTTTTCAAAGGAAATACATAGCCTAATGTCGGTGTAATCTTTTCCTTTGCAATTTCGAACCGTGAGTGAGCAACCATTGGATCATCGCTGACGCCTTTCTCCTTATCTTTTTCTTCAATCGTAAAATCATTGTACAAAAAGCCATGATCAGCCGTGACAATGACCTTGGATACGTTGAAGCTGGCATGCAAAAGTTTTATAAATCGGGTTAGTTCTTGAAGCGCCTGCTCGACGGCGGAAAAAGTGTTGCGTTCGGAAACCACCCGGTCGCCGGTAGCGTCAATGACATCATGATAGATGTATACGACTTTCCCTTTAAAGAGGTCTCGATTTTCCACTCTTGGCTTTCCCATCACATCGCCAAACTTCACCGCTCTTGCCTCGCTGTCTTTTTTCTGAAGAATAACACTTCTCTTTTCAATCGTATCGGTAGTCCTATCATCAATCGTGATAGCACCGTTAGCAAACTTATAGTCTTTGCCCGGCAAGAGATTCGCCATGCCAACGCTTGTTTTAGAAGGCACAGACGCCAACATAAACCGTTGTTGGGCTACATTTTTCGGGTCGCTGTTTAAAGCGTTCATTAATTCCACTCCTACTTCATAACGCAAGGCATCAGAAATAATCACCGCCAGCTTTTGCTCCGAAGGCTCAACCTCTTTCTTGTAAAAATTAAATTGGGGTGTTGCCGATAATGTATCCAGTCGAAAGTCGTAAGCATTCCAGCATTTGAGCCATTCCCGGTTGAGCTTTTCCAGAAAAGTCCGGTAATGATCATTCAGCAAGGCTAACTGCGCATCCCAATTGAGTTGGATGCTTAGTTCCGCAAAATCTATTTTATAATAGTACCAGATGGCCTTGCGGTAGTTCTGGTCAATCTTGTAGTATTCCTCAGTGTATTTCTCTATGTACTGGTCGGTCTTGTCAAGTATGTACGTTTTTATTTCTTTGATAGCACCAACCGTTCTATAGGCGTATAACAAAAAGTTCAGAGTATTTTCCAACAATGGTTCATTTGAACCTACAGATAGCTTCTCTACGCCGTTTAAGATAGTAGCATGTGCTGTTTCGGGAAGTTGAAGCAGTTCCCATAATATGGCCCATTTCAAACGTGAAGTGATCAGGTAGTAATTGGCTAAGGGACCGTAGATTTCTACAATCTTTTTTTCGTGAATGTCGGAGTGACTGCTGTTCAACAACTTTAACCACTCGGCACTGTACCGGGCATTGGAGAGCAGCTTTTCGTGTAGCAGGTTGATGCTAGCAATTGCAGCCGTACCGCTATAGCTGTACGCTTTGTAGGGGTCTTCCTTATGTAGTTCACCGAAGGCCTGGACAAACAGGTTGTATTTGATGCGGTCGAAAACTTCACGGGCATACACCAGCGACCAACTGTTGATGGCAATGCCGGTCAGCTTTTTTATTTTGGCCAACAACGGCTCTTCCAGCCTTGCTTCCCTAAGTCTCTTCTGCACCTTGTTCCAGTCGCCTTCGTTAGCAGGGATGGTTAGCGTTAGCAGGCGCATTAAAATGATTTCCCAACTTTCTACTTGCGACAATTTTAAGAAATGGGAAAGCAAGCCCTGGATAATGTGTTCTTCGTTGAACTGCTGTGCAGTTAGGTAAGGCTTTAGCACCTCCTGCGCCGGACGTGCTTTTAGAAAGGGAATATATTTTTCCGCTAAGCCTCTCTGGTGCCGCTGCAAGCCATACTTTTCCATGAACTCACCAATGCTGTCTGCCGGTTGCATGCCCTTGTTGGCAAACAACAAATCAAGCAGGGGAAAAGCGTGCATTTCTTCCTTTGTTTCCGGCTGCTTCATGGGCAGGTAAAGCACTACTTTCTCCGACAACCAATCTCCATTCAGTTTTACTTTGAGGTAAAAGTCATTGGCGCCATAAATCACTTTTCTGCGCTCTGGCATTTCCATTGTTTCAAAGTCAAAGCGGTAATCTCCTTCGGCATCGAAGAGAAAGAGTACCCTTAGCTCCGGGTATTTGTTGAAATAATAATCTACTTTTTCTGCCAGCATCTCGTCTCGTTATTTTATAGGTGCCACCACGCCTTTAAACATCTCGTAATTTTTGGTAACGCCATCGTCCAAATCAAATTCTATTTGCCGGGTCGCTACATCTTTCAACAGCAAGTCGTATTCGTTGCATTCAATCAAATCCTTTCTTAAGGTATCCAATGTTCTTTGCTCAGTTCTGGATAGAGCGGTGAGATTACGCTCCATCCGGTCTATCTCCTGTTGCAGGTATTGAATGTGTTTGATTAAATATTTGTCCCTTAATTTTTCAGCGGTAAAGCGGTTCATGCGGTGCATATACACCAGGGCTTGGAAAGCTCCCTTCTTGCTGCTGAACAGCCAGTAAATAGGCTTTTTGCTATAGGTACGAACATGGTAGGCCCAAAACTTTTTTACCAGGTAGTCGTCCAAATCGGCGTTAAGGCTTTCCTGTATAAAGTTGATGTTTTGCGTGAGGGTTTCTTCACCCCAAATCATCCGCAGAAACTCCCGAACCTTATTGGCTGCATCATCAGGAAAATTGCCTTTGCTGCCCATGAGGGGAATGATGCCGTCTTCATCAATTGAGAATGTATGTGCTTCAGTTGTTGAAGGTGAGGTATAAGAGTAAGGTTTCAGTTCTTCTTCGTTTGGAGATGGATGCGCAATTTGCAAGCCCAATTTATCTAAACGATAGCGGCCCATGAAGCAGCCAATTGCATAAGAAATGAATTGCTGGATAACAACGTCTTTTTTGATAGGCAGCAATTGACTCTCGTAAGGCGGCACCAACTTTTTCAAATCTTCATAGTCTAGTTCTTCTTGTAGGATAGTAGTGTCTTCTAAAGCAACGTCAGGCTGCAATTCATCTTCCAAACCGTAAATGTTGATAAAGGTGCGGTTGAGTTCTTCTTCATTTTTGTGAAGTTGAAAAAACTGTCGGCTTGACTGCTGAAGCCATTGTAAATAGCTTTGTTCAAGATTTGTTTGGCAGTTAACTAATGGATTAAGTTGAAAATTCCACGAGATCTCCCTACTGTTCCAGTCTTGTTTAGATATTTCAACTGAGCTTATAGATAAGACATTTATTTCCTGCAGTAAGCTTTTGCGGAGTGGAAGTTTATTCAAGTCTTCAACAAGTATGTTTACTGTTGGATTGATATTTTCTAAAATAAACAAAGCCACTTTAGAATTTAAGAATGCCAGGATGAAAGAAGTATCTATTTGACTGTCTATGCACATGAAATTTCCAGCCTGGTCATTAATAAAACCTTGCGGATAATATCGCAACGAAACTCTACTTATAGTCAAAGACGTATAACTAATATTTTCCTTTAAGTTGTATTCTATGTTTTGAGGTCTCGACAGAAGCTTGCCCTTATCATTCTTAAGATTTTTAATTTCGTACCCATTATTCTCCCAATTAATAACGTATTCATGATTACCGTACCATCTTCTAAATTCCCCACCCTTATTGTAAGCAAACCATTTAGGAGTGTTTGTTTTGCTTAGGAGGTTAAACTTTGAGGAGTTTATTTCTTGCCATCTCCTTAAAAATCTTTCATTGTCACTTGTACCAATTCCTCGTCTGAAGCGTCCTATTGTCGCAATAGTTAACTCTTCGAACATTTTTATTACGTGAACTGGTAAACCTGCAGATATTTGAAATTTAGGAATAAGTAAGAAGGAATTTTGAGGTTTCGACAATGGTATACGATTAAGAAACCGTTCTCTCAATTCTGACACCGAAAAGACTTTTGAGGTCTGACCAAAATCGAACAATTTGAAATATAATCCTTGGGCTAGTTTATTTGGATTGTTTTGTAATATAAATGCAGCTGAACCGAAATCAGAACCGAATACACCTCTCCCAAACTGGATTAGTGATTTTATTGATAAATTTTCTAAAAGCCATTTCCGAAATTGAAAAAATCCGTCAATAAACATCCAAGATTGTAGAGTAATCATACCTATGTATCCATATTTGATTACCCTATCATGTGCGACCTCAACGAAAGCACTAAGTATATCTTCTTTACTTGAAGGATAAACTTGCATCAAATAATTGCTCAACTTACCATTCATGTTTGCAGATGTCATATAAGGTGGATTAGTTACTACCGATTGGTAAGTATTAGTAATAACCTCCAAAACATTCAGGTAAGGTTTTAAGTTGGTAAATACAGACTGTTCCAAAATATCCAAGTCGGTTCGTCCTTTCCAGGCATTGTACTTTTCTAAAATAAAGCTTCTGCATTCGTCGCTCCAGTCAAATTGCATAATGGAGCCAAGGTTCTGTGCACTCAACATTAGGTGCAGCGCCTTTTGTAAGGGCTCGCTGTATTTGGCACCTTCGTCGCCTAAAAAAAGATGGATGTCTTCTTTTGTAAAATGCACCGGAGCTGGCATGTGGTAAATGTGCGGCAGCAGGTCGATCTTCAATACATCGGGGTGGTACTGCGCTGCTTTTATTAGCACGGCAAACTGCGCAAGTTGTGCCGCCCGCAAATCAATATCCAGGCCCCATAAGTTTTTTTGCAGAATGCTTTCAACCGCTTCACCTGCCGGGTAATATTCTTCTACATACATTTTGTACAAAAGGTCAAAGCCTTCCACCAAAATATGTCCGCTGCCCACAGCAGGGTCTAGCAGCTTTAGCTCGGCCACTTCGCTTATGATGGATTCAGTCGCTTCATTTCCATCAGCGGCTTCCACTAAATACTCCATTTCACCCTTTATTGGTGATTGCGGACGCAGATCCAACCAAATCTTTCCAACCGTGTTCTGCACCATGTATTTCACAATCCAGTTCGGTGTAAAAATTTGCGTGGCGGCAGGAATGTCGGCTGCTTCTGCTTTTTTGCCGTCCTTGAACTTCTTAAAAACCGCATCCTTTTTTTCACTGATGTAAAACTGGTAGAGCCAGCCAATCAACTCGACCTGCTTGTAATCTTCTTCGGTTATGTAACCGCCGTTATTCAGCAGGTCTAAAAAACCGCCAGCCGATAAAATATCATCGGGCAGCAGAAGTTCGGTGTAATCGTCAATGGCACCAAACACCCGTTTCATTACCTGGTGCGAATGGCAATAGCCGATTAATAAAATACCAAAGGCCGTCCGCTCTTTCTCGTAATCGGTCAACACTTTTTTAAGCCGCCCGGCTTCAGCAGGCGTTAGAAACTCGTAGCTGCCTGCTCTTGCCCGCTTTAGCAATTTGGGTGTTTGCTCTTCAAGGCTCACCGGTTCCAGCAAGGGTAGGTCGTAATCGTTCTTGCCTAAAATCTGCATTGCCATCAGCCGGTTGAACCAGATGTATGCGGCCCGTTCGGCAATCTCCGTAAAACCTTCGTCGTTGAAACACTCTTTCAATTTTTGCCATTGCTTTGGCACTTCTTCATCATCAAAAACATCTTCCCTGAAAATATAACCACCAGCAACCGGCTGCGGTTCGTGTGTGATGGTTCCATTCGGGTGAAAGCCCCAGTAAGAGAGCTTGCGGCTAACGCCATCTATCAGCAGTGTACGGGCTTTTTGCCCAAAAGTTTTAAGGTTGGCAGTATTCATGGGTTACTCGATGATGATGGTTTTGTTTTGAGAGATGAGCTTTTGCATTTCGGTGGATACCTGCTTCACGAAAGCATCCAGTTCTTCCTGCGTACTGATGGTGCTTCGGATTTTGGACACTTTATACCGCTGGGTTTTTTTCTCCCGCCCGTCGGAGCCACCGTCAGCCACTTCGGCCACTTTTCTATATATAGTTTCCAGGCCTTCGGTTTTGAAATTATCAGCCTTTGAGGTTTCCAATTGAAGCTGGGTAATATCGTTCAACGTTTTGAGGCGCTGAAGGAACTGGTCTTTGTTGATGTAAGCGTTGTAATCAACTTTCAACTCTGCCGCCTTCGTTTCCAAATCGGCAAACACTTCTTCGTAAACAGTGACCACTTTTGTCCGTAAGCCATCAATGTATCCTGACAATGCGGCTTTTAACTGTTCGTACTGCTTTACGGCCACCCTAAACTCGCTTGCAGGTTCCGCATTCAACAGGAACTGCGCCAGCTTTGAAGCTACATCTTTATCGCTATCGTTCAGAGAAGCAAAGTTTGCTTCGTTACCCAGGTAAAAGTTTTTGATTTCATCATACTTGGCAATGTGCGACGTAATGAAATCTTTTGTCTTTTCCGTTTTGTCACGCAGGGCTTTTGCCGCTGCCTGTCCATCTATCAATTCCGTAAACAATCGTTTGGGGTCACGAATGTCTATCCATGCTGTTATCGTTTCTGTAATCTCCTTGAAGGTTTTGCCAAAGGGATAGAGCTTGTCGTATTTATCCTGATAAGAGGCATAATCGTCTTTGAGCGCAGCCAACTGTTGTGTCATCTGTTCCGCCAATTTGTAGCCATCCGTAGGGAAAGAGGAAGTGGACTTATTGAAGATGGCGCCGAAAGCTTTTGTGGCATCATCAACCAGCTTAGCATCAATGCCCCCCAATGATTTTACCACGCAGCCGGGTCGCTCCGGCGTGGTGATGGCTTTTTCAATAAAAGCGGCCGCAGGAAAACGTGGCGTGTTCCGGTATTCCAGGTCACGCAACTTGCGGGCATTCAGCATTACCACCATGTCAATGACGGCAACGTCCTTCCATCCAAAGGGAATTTTGGTAAAGTTGCGAACTAGTTCTTCCATTGTTGCTTCGTTGCCATTTGCGAGGATAAACTCTTCCACCTTGGCTTCGCCGTTGGGCAGTTCACCGTCCATTGTTATCTGGATGGATTGTGCCACTCTTGTACGTAAGTCAGCTGCTGTTCGGGCATAGCCGGCCGCATATTTTATAAACTTGTACACTCGTTCAAGGTGGTAGCGTAAGGTATTGGCATATCGCTCCCTCGTTTGCGAACCGCTTACCGCACTGGCTTCTAAAATCTGTTGAAGGGAGATAAAACGAGCTTCCAAAAGTTTCTCCGTAAACTTCAGAAGTAGCTTGCTCTTTAATTCATCGTTGCGGCTTTTAAAATTTTGCAAGGTTTTTTCCCGTTCGCCGGTAGCCGCTGACGTGTTGTTTTTAAAGTAGATGATGTTCTTAGTGTACCATTCCAGGTCGGCACTAAAAGCAGTGTCTTTGGTAAACCATTCGTTCAGGCAGATGTAGAGGTCATTGGCAATGGTGTTCATCGCTTTTTCTTCAAGCGGCTGCTTGTCGAAGAGCACAATGTTTACTTTAATATCACCGTTGCGGTAAATCTCCTTGTCATCAATGGCATAACCAATGCGAATGTCATTCTCTTCTAATGCGAACTTGCTTTCTATGCGCAGAAGAGGGTTGATTAAATCATTAACAATTGAAAGACGGTCATCAAAGGTTGGCTTTGTATTTTTAATCAGGTTGGTCACCTGAATTTCATCTTCCGAATAGAAATAAAACTTACCCGTTTCCTCACGAATAATGCTCTCTTCGACCAATCGTTCCAACACATCCTTAATTTGCTTCTGAAGCTGCGCCTTGTTTTGATCCAGTTCGGTCATCAATAAAACCGTAAGGTTATCTATGTTGGGTGGGAAGGTTAAGAGCACATTGTCTTCCAGGTTAGAGATCATGAATAAGGTGCCTACCACCCGTTGTGCAAACTCGTTGCCTCGCACATAGGTTAAGGATAAAGCTCTATCTATAACTCGCCGACCTATGTGGGTTAGGTTGTTCCGAAACAGCTTGTTGAAAAAATGGTCAAAGGCGATGAATAATCCTACCTTCTCGTCTGCATGTTCTTTCACCGTGTAGTGTGTTACGCCAATCACCGAACGTTCGTTGTTTTTTACTTCGGTAATTACATAGCCCAAATGCTGAAAAGCGGAAAACACATCGGCAATCAGGCGAAATTGGTATGGAACGAAAGGATAAGAAAGAATAAAATCGTCTGCATCGTCATAGCCTTTATACAAATCATGCGATAGCTTAAACTGGTGTTGTATGAAGTCCTTCTTTTCCGCATACAAATCATTCAACGCCTTCGTGCCTGTCGCATTTTTTTCCAGCACCCTTCTTTTCGTAATGTAAGAGGCATCGTTGCTTTCCAAAGAAATACGGGTATCGAAACGTCCCAGGATCTTTCCAAATTCATCTGACTTGCCTGCATGATGATCAAAACGTTCTACCACATCTTCCAAGGTTTGTTGCGCGGTCAACGCAATCCACACCTGGTTTTTTAGGCCATGACTTACTTCTTCAATAATGCTCTGAAGGTTCAGCAGAATGTCTTTGTTATGCCCGATGTATTGCGAGATTTCATCCACCAGGAATACCAGACGAAAATTATCTCCTTTTTCCGCCACGTACTCTTTTAGCTCCGGAATTAATTTAGACGTGATGCCTATGTGATAACTGGATGGATTGGTAAGTGTGCTATGAAGTGCTTTTACATCCAGCTCTGGTAAAAGTTTTTTGGCAATATCCAGAATAGTTTCGAGTTTGTAACCAGCTAAGTCCGCGGCTTCTGCCTCCCAATTGTGCTGCAAACTATCAGAGATGGCTTGTTTAAAAGCCCCAAACTTACCCGCCTTTTCCAAAGGTTTTTCTAAAAGAATGGCCAATGGAATGTTGACAGCGTTATAGCCCCTGAATTGGTTGAACATGTTCAGGAAAATACGGGTAAGCTTTTCGCCGGAATGGTCGTCGGTAACAGCTTCCACATTGAACAGAATGTCCTTGCAATGCAAGTCAGCAATGCGCTTCTGCAAAGCCTTGAATTTAGACTCTGTTATTTCCTCGTTATTACCTGGCTTAAACGGGTCATATCCCTTTACAGCGGCCAGAATCTTTTCAAACGCTTTTGCAGAAAAATGCGGGTTTAGGCAATAGTGCATGAATTTGATAAAATGCGACTTACCAGAACCGTAGTAGCCATTGATCCAAATCCCGGCTTTGCCTTCTCTTTTATTTGCAACGGCATTCAAAAACCGCCATGATTTGTCTAATAAATCATCGGTGAATACATACTCACCTATCTCAGCTTCAATGGTAGCTGTGTCGTCGGTGCTTACAACAACGGCCGGATTAATGTTTCGGTCAATGCGTTTTTCAAAAAGTTCACGTATCAGCATGTTACTCATTAATAAGTTTTATAGCACGGTAAAGATTTTCGTCGTTTAAGACTTTAAAGAGGTTGTAATTTTTCTTGGCGTCTCCTGGGTAGAATAAAATGATTTTGTATTCTTTGATATAGCCTTCAAATAGGTTCATGAATTTGCTGGCCCGCAGGTAAGGATAGATCTGGCCGAAGCCATACACAAATACGTAGCTTTTCTTCAGATCACTTATCTCCGAGAGATGGCTTTGTATCCGGTAATTCAGGTACTCGCAAAACTTTCGATCATTTGCCTTTTGCCGGATGGTTGTTTGAACCGTTGTGTGATTTTTTGCTTCCTCTGATAAGATAAATTCCAGCCAATTAGAGGTTCCCCATTTTTGCGTCTTTAGGTACTGGCAAAACTCATCGAAAATATTCAGTGCTAATACATCAACGAAGTCGGTAGGTCGCACCAGCCTTTCTTTCATCGTTTGTATTTCCTGTCTAATGTGGTATTCCATCTCCGGTTCATACAAATACATATAGGCAGGAAAAAACAAGTACCCGGTGGCAGGGTCCTGAAATGATTTATCACATAAGAGATCGTATAGTTCTTTAATTGTCATTACAAAAATTAATGATTGTTTCTTTTTCCGCTTGCTTCAGAAAAAAAGCGTCTAATGTCCACAAATTGCCTTTGCTTAAAAAGTAACAAAAGATAGCTGCCGAAAAAGCTTTCTTTGTTAGCTTGTCTCTTTCGACTAGCCCCACTTTTCTTAGAATATCAATATACCTTGTTACCACCTTCCGTTTGGTTTGATCCGTCCAGCTATCCACTTCGGGATGGGAAGAAGATAGCTCCTGTAAACGCATCTCGTACCAATACGGCTCTATCTCTGATTCCAGCGACAAAAACTTTGGTATGGTAACGTTGAAATGGAAATCATAAATCAGTTTATAGGTCTGTAAGCAGACGAAAAACAGCAATCCTTTTTTATCCAACTCAGATACCTCATCGTAAACAGCCCAAAAATCAGCATCCATGTAATCCATACGCAATCTTACTTCCTGGACTACTCTTTTTCTCGATGCCTCAGAATTAACCTTCAGCAGACGGTTTTCTTTTACATCTCTTTCTAATTGACTATTCCAGTCCGGTTGCCTTAAGATAGTTCCCAAAGCATCAATCTCATTGTATAGCAAACCGCCAGCCGTGAATGAAGTCGTATATTCCATAATTCCGCTGCAAGAAAACGTAATTTAAACCACTTAAAAAATATTACTCTGACGGAGCTCACTATTCTATGAGCAGCACTAAATATTCAAAGAACCTATAAGTATTCGCAACACCTTACTCTTCACCTAAATTACTCACCTCACCATTTAGCGTCAGCGTGTCAGCAAAGGCAGCTTCGCTTATAATTTCAGCAGGGAAAGCCTTCGTCCCGGTCTTTATTCCCAATGTTTTGATGGACTCTGCCTGATTAATAAGGTTGCCATGCCCTTTATACAGTTGCCCATAGGCATCTTTCCAGCTATCGTTCGCTTTGTTCAAGCTATCGCCTACCTTTTTCATATTGTCCACAAAACCTACCAGCTTGTCGTAAAGACGCCCTGCCTTTTCTGCAATCAACTTTGCATTTTTATTAATGGCGTCCCGTTGCCAAAGATTGCTGATCAGCTTAATGGTAGTAATAAGGTTAGACGGACTGATAAGTACAATTCCCTTATTGTAAGCATAGCGCCATAAATCCTGATCCAGCTGCATAGCCAATATATAGGCTGGTTCAACAGGCATGAACATGATAACTGTATCAAGCGTATTAGGAATTCCGGTATATTTTTTCCCGCTTAATCCGTCAATATGCCCCTTAATGGATAACAACAAACTTTTAGAAAAGGCTTCTTGCTCCGTCGCAACGTTAGTGGAACAATAGCCAGTGAAATGGCTCAGTGAAACTTTGGAATCAATAATTACACATCGGTTGTCAGGACAGTTGACAATAAAATCTGGCTGTATGCGAATGCCGTCTTCGTCCTTTGTGCTGTATTGTTTGAAATAATGAATATTGTGTTGCAGGCCGCAGTGTTCCAAAATACTTTCTAAAATTTCTTCGCCCCAGTTGCCTTGCTGCTTCGACTGAAAAGTTAGAGCCTTAGTAAGGTTATTCGCTTGCTCCGACAACATCTTGTGGTTGTTCACCATTTCCTGAATGACACCTTTCAATGTATTACGTTCGGCTGCTTCTATGCTGTGTTTCTCAGAAAACTCCTTTTTGAAATTGGCTATATCCGCCTTAAACGGCTCAAGCAAAAGCTTTAGGCTTACTTCCTGCTGTGAACCGAAAACTTTTGACTTCTCGTCCAAGATCTTGTGAGCTAAATTGGAAAATTCTTTTTCAAACCTGCGCCCGATGTCTTCAAGCGATTTTGCTTGTTCGTCCAATTGCCGTGTTTTATATACAACCTCAGCTTCAAGTTTGGCAATTCGGTTTTGCGCAATTGATATTTCGGCCTGTGCTGTTTCCAGCTTTACTTTAAGGTTGTTGATTTCGACGTTTCTGTCATTGACGTCGAGCATTAGGCAACCATTTTCCGTATGAGCTTTTGTATAATCAGCCCTTACCTGGATCAACTCTTCTCCTTTGGAGTGGAGCAGTGAATAGGCTCTCTCTATTTCAGTTCGAGAGCTAACCAAGGCACTGTCAACAACAGCCTTCTGCGTGATTAACTCGTTTAATTGCTTCTTCGCTGCATCCAATTCAGGAACAGACACAAAATTTTTCTCAAATAAAAGTTTGCGAATAACCCAAGCTATAGTACCACCGGCTAACAAACAAAAGATTGGAAGAAGGAAACTTTGCATAAAAAATATTTTGGTTGATACAAAAGTTGGAAGCACTTGTGCAAGCTATTTGCATAGCTTATTCATAAATCAAATTGCCAGTTTGAAAGATCAATTTTATCTGCTCACGTAGAGATTCTGGCTCCAATACTTCTATATCGGCCCCATAGCTTAAGAGGACTGATCGCAACTCATAGTTATTAATCAGTTTGAGCTTCACCAAAATACTTCCATCGCTAAAAGGCCCTTCTGTTTCTTGGGTAAAGTGAATGGGCTTGGATGTGATATAAGGGGCTTGTGCTTTTTTCACTTTTAAAACGATATTACTCACTGCTTCGTCTAATGGAAACGTGACGCCAATTAAATTATTGAAGTAGGTTGCAGGATCAAATAAGTCATTTTCTGTGAAGGCTCCCTTTGTAGGCTTTACACTTTTCATTCTATCCAATGCAAGATTGCAAAGCGTATTATGTTTATCGTCTCTTGCAATCAAAAACCAGCGGTTACGATATTCTTTTAAGAGGTAGGGATGGACTAGTTGGTCGTAAGGTTCTTTTCCGAAAGGTTGATACGTAATTTTTAGAACGATCTTTTCTTTCACACCTGTGAAAAGGTCATCCATGAATTCTAAACCCGTTGCTGTTGTTTGCCTCTCAAATTGAATAATAGTTCTATCGGCTATGGGATTTTTTGCGATTGTATTTTCCAACTTAGCAATAACGGAGACCAAATCTTGCGCAATGGAAGCACTCCCTATTTGCTTGATTAATTCTACGGCATCCTTCAAAAGCACAATTTCTTCGTCAGTTAGAGGAAGTGTTTTTATGGAGTAGTTAGCATCGTCATAGAAATAGTAAACTTTTGCGCCTTGTTTGGCCTTTTTGATAGGAGCAGCCTTTTCATTGATCAGGTAATCAAGCGCATATTGAACCGTTCTTTTGCTTACTGTGTCGTCATAGCGGTCGAGTAACTTTTGATTGACAGCCTTCAATAAAGCATCAATACTCCATTTCTTGCCCTTTTGACGGAAGCATTCGTCAATAATTTCAATACGGTGGTAGAAGTCTTTAACCTTCGGCATGCAGTTTTGTTCTGGAAGCCGAAAGATAAAAAACTAGTTGATAGGTTGCTAATTTGCTATTTATCAATAGGAAAGAAGCTTTTTTGCAAGTGAGCACAAGGGCTTTTAAGTTAAAAAGTAGTAAAAGCCTCTTTCACCCTTTCGCTTTTCTCGTTTGATGCGTTCTGCTTTTAATGCCATGTCAAGAAATGCCGAGAAGTATTGTGCCTGGTTCCAATGGTTACGAAGATGCTCTTCTCTTTTCGCCAGCACTTCGATGATTTCCGGGCTACGCAAAGGCTTTCCAGCTTGTTCGAGCACAAAAACTATTTTTTTAACCCACGTCCATTCTTTGCGGTAGCCATCATCTGGATTTTCATGGGTCTGTATCTTTTCTTTAAGCGCCTGGACCTCTTTTGTGAGTAACAATATATCATTATAGGCTTGTTTTAAGTCTTCACGTAGCAAGTGGATGTCACGTTCCTTGCCTTTGAGCATATCGGCTGCTTCTTTTCGGGTATAAATCTTTTCTGTAGAACGGATGCTTTCTCTCACGATTGTTTTTGTTTCTTTATTTATTGGTTTTAAAACTTATCCACAACGGCGCTTTCACCCTGTTTCAGTTATTTTTTAATCGCATTCTAATCCAATTCTAATCGTTGTCTTGGCCCGGTCTAATGCCTTTCTAATTCTGGTCTTATGCTTATAAAATTGCCACGTTGTGCTGTGAACAAAATTAGTTGCTCGAAACTGCCAATGCTAATACTTTTAGCATTATTTATCAACAACTCTATGAAAAAGCTACCCAAATCTGCTGCTCAAAAAGAACACTCCCTATCTGTAATTCCCAAAACCCGACCGAGCTATGAAGACGTTGAGCTTATTAACCTGAAGAAAGTACCCTTAACGCCGGAAGTGCTGAGATCCTTTGAAGGCTTTGAACACACGTCTGACGAGGAGGCGGAAAACATTTGCCACACCTCCTCCCAATTTGCCTACATCCTGCTGGACTTCCTCTCCCGTAAAAACAACATTTTCATTGATAATCAACAAGTTGTATCTTTGAAAGAGAACGAAACGATGGTTATAAGCATAAATGAATCACAATCTGAACCCCTTAAAAACAAAGCCGCATGAGTCTTGACGCGTTTAAACAATTTGGACACCAGTCTTCTCTTCGGGTTGTTACGAACAGCATGAAGAACGCAGTGGTCTATACCCGCGTTTCATCAAAAGAGCAAGCTGATACCAACCTTTCCTTGGACTTTCAGCGGCGGGTGATTGAGGAGTATGCCGCAAAGCAAGGTCTATCCATACTTAGCTACTTTGGCGGCACTTATGAATCTGCTAAAACAGACGGGCGAAAGGAGTTTCTGCGGATGCTAGAATTTATCAAAAAGCATAAAGGAAAGGTTTCTCATATCCTGGTCTATACCCTTGACCGCTTTTCCCGAACGGGTGGTGGCGCAATTAAGCTTGCCCAAGACCTGCGCGAAAAGTACGGCGTGAGTGTTTTTGCCGTTACGCAGCCAACAGATACCTCCAACCCAAGCGGCGTACTACATCAAAACATTCAACTTCTATTCTCTGAGTTTGACAACCAGCTCCGCAAGCAACGGGCGGTTGCCGGCATGAAAGAGAAATTTCAAAAAGGAGAATGGGTGACCCGTGTACCGCAAGGCTATGATATTATTAAAATCAATGGAGTTCGGAAGATCGTAGTGAACGAAGAAGGAAAGAAGTTGCGTAAGGCATTTCATTGGCGGGCCCGTGGAATGAAAAACGAAGAGATCATTCAGCGGCTCTGTGCGATGGGTGTAAAGATGTATAAGCAGCAGTTGACCAAGCTTTTTAAAAAGCCTTTTTATTGCGGCATCATCAACCATGCAATTCTTGATGGAAAGGTTGTAGAAGGCAACCATGAAGCACTTATCTCCAAAGAGATCTTTTTGCAGGTGAACGGCCTTCACCGTGCAGCGCACAACTACGGCGTACCGCACAAAAAAGAAGTGGAGGCTGTACCGCTGAAAGTCTTCATTAAATGTGACGACTGCGGAGAGCTATTTACAGGCTACGTGGTAAAAGCAAAAGGACTGTGGTATTACAAGTGCAGAACCAAGGGATGCGGCTGCAACCGGAGTGCCAAAAAAATGCATGAGGAATTTGAAACCTTGCTTGCATCTTACAGCGTAGAGCCAAAAATGATTAAGCCCATTGCTTACCAAATAGAATACTGGTTTGAGCAGCTCAATAAGGAATCCATCGAACAAGAAAAGACCTTGAAAGAAAAACTGATCGAGGTGACCAAGAAGATTGACACCATTGAAGAAAAGCACTATGTCTTAGAAGAAATGAACAAGGAAAGCTTTGAGAAGTTCTATGTCCGTTACAACAAAGAACGAGAAGAAATCAAGGAGGTACTGGAAAAGCTAACCCCGCAGATTTCGAACCTCAAAAAGAGTATTGAAGAAGGTGTTACCTTTTCGACCAAACTCGCTACAGTATGGACTTCCAGCACGGTTGGTAAGAAAGAAAAGCTACAAAAACTGCTCTTTCCCGAGGGAATCATCTATTCAAAGAAAAATGCGGCATTTCGAACCGAAAAAGTAAACTCGTTTTTTGGGCTTGTTGCCCAAGCAGCAAGGGATTCATGCAAAAATAAAATGGGGACAAACAAAGCTTTGCCTTGTTTGTCCCCATCAGCGGAGAGGGAGGGATTCGAACCCTCGGTACAGTTGCCCGTACAACGGTTTTCGAGACCGTCCCATTCGACCACTCTGGCACCTCTCCTACCTTTCTCAATAATAGAAAAATACGGTGGATGGAAGGCAAAGAAATGAATAAGGAGCCTTCTTTACCTTTTGCTATCTGCCGGGCAAAACTAAAGAATTATCTTGTTTAAGAACGGGCAAGTTGTATTTCGTTTGTACACCTAACTTATTGGAATTGCTTTTATATAATGAAGAAGAGCCAGGATTATACAACAACGAATGATATTCGCTGCTTATGTTGTAGCGCAGGGCAAAGCAAGAACTTTCTTCCGGCGATATTTTTATCGCTTTCACATTTCTTACGAAAGCGATTTTGCCTGCGGTTGTATCAAAATGAATTCCACACGGTCGAATTTTTCTTTTATGGTGTTTTCGATTCTCGCAATGGAGCCGGTAATATCTTCGGTATCAAGGTTGGGCTTAAACTGTACGATGAGCATTAAGATTACTTCTTCCGGCGATTGATATGTGGAAAGGATATTGCTTACTTTCATCACGGCTTCGTCTTTCTCTACCAAAATCTTTATTTTCTTCTGTGTCTCCGGTGCAATCCCCTCACCCATCAAAAGGCTGCGGCTTTCTCTTGCTAAAATGAGCGAAACAAAAACGAGAATCAAGCCTACAAGCAAGGACGCAACCCCGTCCAAAACGGGCAAATGAAAAGCGTGGTTACACACCATTAAAATAAAAACAACCACGAGACCGAGAACGGCAGCGCCGTCTTCAAACAATACCAAAAAGCTCGGCGGGTCTTTGCTCGTAACGATGGCCCGCCAGAAAGAAAGTTCGCCTCTTGTTTTGTTGAATTCTCTTGCCGCAATAACAAAAGACAGGCCGTCGAAGAAAAATGAAAAACCAAGCACGGCATAATTCCATCCAATATTCGTAAGCGGCTCGGGATGAAGAATGTGAACAATGCCCTGGTAAATGGACAAGCCTCCACCCAAACCAAAAATCAAGATGCAAACAATGAATGACCAGAAGTACAACTCTTTTCCATAACCGAACGGGCGCCGTTTGTCCGGTGGTTTTTTGCTTCTTTTCAAGCCGTATAAAAGTAGCAGTTGATTGGTCGTGTCCACCAGTGAATGAATGCCTTCGGCAATCATGGAAGAACTTTGCGTGTAAGCACCGGCAAAAAACTTTGTAACGGCAATCAGTACGTCTGCCACAAGGGCACTGTAAATGGATGCATGATTTTTAGCCATTGCAATTGATTGCTTGTTTTACCGGAACCCTGAAGGAAGTAGCGAATGAAACACATTCCAATGCAGCCTTAAAAAGTCATTCCACAGTCGCTAACAAGAAGATTGCGGAGACCTTTTCTCTTCGCCAAATTTCATCCGTCGCTTTCAAACGTAAAATTTCCTGGGCGAAGACAAGGAGATTTATCTCTCAGAGTCTGCTTATTTTCGTTTAATAAGAGAAACGATGGAGGAAGAAATTGGTTCTTGTTTACAAAACCGCTGTGCACGTCAATGAAAAAAACAAAACAAACGTTTGCGATGCTCTGCCTGTTGGCCTTGTTTGCCTGCCAGGATCGCAACAAAACAAAAACCGGTTTACCCAGCAGGGTTTATCATTATGTGTCCCTTGATACCACCGCATTAGCCGACAAACACGCCGTTTACGTTCCGGTTTATTCGCACATTTATACCGAAGACGGCACAACCACAATAAACCTGGGCGTTACCTTAAGCGTTCGCAACACCAGTTCCGTGGACAGCTTCTATGTTACCGATGTTGTTTATTACGGCTCGCAAGGCGAAATCTTAAAACATTACCTGCCTTCGCCAGTAATTGTAAAGCCAATGAGCTCTGTTGAATTTGTTGTTGAACGCGTTGAGTCGGAAGGCGGTGCAGGTGCAAATTTCGTTGTCAAATGGGGCGCAACAAAAAGCGGCATCGAGCCCCTCATTCAAACGGTCATGATTGAATCAGCCTTCGGTATTTCTTTTGTGACGAACGGCATCGAGATGAAGTGAGAACGTTTCTTTATTGGCTGCTTAAAATTTGAATCTTTTTGGCAACAGGAAAAGCGCAATCATCAACTGAGGTTGCGGTGCCCGGTGCAAGTGCGACAAGCGCTGCTACTTTCAAAAATCAGACGATGAAGTTTTTAAAAATTTTATACGTGCAGGTGCTCGTTGGCATTTTTGCGGGAGTGCTTGTTGGCTGGGCCTTTCCACATTTTGCTCCAACGGCAAAACTCCTCAGCGAAACCTTCATTAACGCCATCAAGATGGTGATAGCGCCGGTGATTTTTTTCACCATCGTATCGGGCATTGCCGGTGCCGGCAACTTAAAAAAAGTGGGACGCATTGGCCTGAAGTCACTCATTTATTTTGAAATCGTCACTACGCTTGCACTGCTTGTCGGATTGCTTGTTGCCAATCTTGTAAAACCCGGCGCCGGCATTGCGGCCCCTCAAACGGCCAACAAACAAATCACCGATATTTCGCAGCAGGCAAACAATATTGATTGGGGCGAGTTCTTTTCACACATCGTTCCGGCAAACGTTATGGAAGCTTTTGCCAGGGGTGACATTTTACAGATCCTGTTCTTCAGCGTTTTGTTTGCCATCGGGTTGAAAATGCTCGGCAATGCAGGCCACGGTCTCTTGCTAATGTTTGAGAAAATCAACAAAGTACTCTTTAACGTGCTAAAAATAATCATGCGTTTTAGCCCGTTGGGTGCGTTTGGCGGCATGGCTTACACCATCGGAAAGTTTGGTTTTGCAACCCTGCTTGTTTTGAGCAAACTCTTGCTCACTTTTTATCTCACCAGCCTCCTCTTCATCTTCATTGTGCTGAATCTTATCTGCCGCTATTATAAAATCAGTTTGTGGAAATTGCTTGGCTATATCAAGGAAGAAATTTTGCTTGTTTTGGGTGCCAGTAGCAGCGAAGCTGCCCTGCCATCGCTGATGCAAAAACTGGTGGCAGCCGGCTGCGAAAAGGAGGTGGTTGGACTGGTTGTTCCAACGGGTTACAGTTTTAATTTAGACGGCACCACGATTTACCTGAGCATGAGCGTTATTTTTTTGGCGCAGGTCTTCGGCGTTGATCTTTCACTTGGCCAACAGCTTACCGTCATCGGTATTTTATTGCTTACAAGCAAGGGTGCTGCCGGCGTAACGGGCAGTGGTTTTATTGTTCTGGCATCAACACTGTCAGCATTAAAAGTGATTCCACTGGAAGGGCTTGCCTTGTTGATTGGCGTGGATCGGTTTATGAGCGAAGGCAGGGCCGTCATCAATTTTATGGGCAACAGCATTGCCACCGTTATCATTGCTAAAAGCGAAAACGAAATTGATTGGACGAAGTATCGCAGCGTAGTGGAAAAATCTTAAACCGTTCTGAACAAACCCGTTAAACCAGAAGTGGTGTGATGTTTAAGAGTGCCTTTGATTTAAAAGCTTTACGCATTTTTTCATTCAAACAATTATTGACGGATTGAGGTTATAGCCAAACTTTTCGGATTGCGGGCACTGCTGAAAACTTTTTCTGCTCTGTTCAAGTATCGTAACCATTCCTGCCGTGGTAAATTATTATTGTTAACTCATTCATGTACTGTCTTGTTAATGGTTATGCCCGTCATCTTTGCCAGTGGAATGCTGTATAATAAAGTCCGTAAGGCCAATGAGTGGCAATGATTGATAACGTATGCAAAACATTGTTTGATAAATTCAGCCGCTTCAAATCGCTTTTTATGCACTTGTTGAAAGAAGCGGCCGGTAAAGGAAGAAAGCTCGCCGGACTGCGTTAAAAAATCTTCCAGGTTTGCTTTTGTGTAGCCGTTTGTTGCATTACCAAATCTTGGCATTTTACGAACGGCAATCAATGAAGGCGGTCAGTAAAGCAACTGATTGGTGTCACGTAAAGAGAAATACATTGTTGGTTTGAAAAACGATTGAGACATTCTCTTTTCATTAGCATAGTGTAAGATTATTCAAGCAATAAAGAGCGACGCATCGCAGCATAATTTTCCTTCTTGCCGCGCAAAATAAATCTATGTTCGTCTATACCCACCAATGCACCGATTACAACGCCAACCATTGCGCCAGAAAGCGCTCCTGCAAACGCACCGAAACCTGCGCCACCGAACATTCCTTTTTGACCGCTACCAATGCCCGCACCAACGGCTCCGCCAACAACGAAGCCGGCTATCGAGCCAAAGAGTATGCTTCTTCCCTGTTTTCCTTTAGGAACAATGGACACCTTTCCTAACGCAGTATATGGTATGTTGTTTCCGCCCCGATAACCGTATCTATTTTTTTCAGTTGTGATCCACAATGACGAACTGTCCACATTTAATAAATATCCTTTGATTCTTTTTGCATTGGCCCCGTAGGGCTCTATTGTTATCCTGTAAGCTTTGTTTAACTGCAAAAGAGAGGAAGTTGCGACTTTTGACCCATTCTCCTGACCGAATGTCAAGGAAGCCAGAAGCGACATAGCGACGAAAACAGCAAACCTTTTCATATAATCCATCTTTGATAACGACGACGATTATGATTATTGCAGCTTTAACGGCAAGTCGTTGTCTTTTACCCCAAGGTCCGTCCAAAGCGTTGTTGCCATGTCGGCAAGCTGCGGCGCCATGCTTCGCAATTCATCTATTAATTTTCGTTGGTCGGGCGGCATTTTTTCATCGCCGGCAAAATGTGCCTTGATGGCGTTTCTAAAAATTGGTGCCGCAAACGTGGCTAAATCACCCGGTACATTATACGGGCCGGTAAGCAAGTTGTAGAAATAGCCGTCAAGATGCGTGTTGATGAAAAGATCGCTGTAAGCCGGAAAGCTAAGGCCATGCGGCAACGGCACGCCAATGGATTGTACGTGTGCCGTACGAATATCCAGGTCTTTGTTCTTTACCGTTATAATTCGATAAGGGCTGGTTGGCGTTACAAGCGAACCCGTTTCAATATCGTACAATTCGTGTCCCTCGTGTACAAAAGGTGTAATGTCGTTGGCATGATAGTGTCCGGTGAAGATGACCTTTAATCCCGCATCGGCAAGTTGTGCGGCAACGGTTTGCCAATTGTCAACCACATAACCTGGATCTAATTGCGTTTGTCCTGCATAGTGCTCCACGAGGTTGTGATGCATCATGGCAAAAACCGTAATGTTTTGCTCTTTTGCCTGCGCAAGTTTTGAAAGTATCCAGGCTAAGGTTTCCGGCTTTATCCGTCCGTCGGCTATGTCGCCTTCCGGACCGTATTCTTCATACCGGCTTGCGTCAATGGCCAGAATCCATAAACCCTGTTGGGGTTGCACAAGATAGCTTAATGAATGTGCATCTCTTTCCAGTGCATCGTTGTAACCGAACTTGCCGTAAATGGAACTAAAATCAGTTGGCTGAATGTTGGCCACCGGGTACGAAGCGTTGCCGTCAAAGCGTGCAGCTTTTGCGTTGTTGATGTCGTGGTTGCCCGGTATTACGTAAACCTTGCTCCCCGTGTTTGTTAACGTAGAAAGAAAAGACGCCATCGCCTCGTGGCTTATTCTTTCGCCGTCTTTTGTCAAGTCGCCGGGAATAAGAACAATGTCCGGTTGTTCTGCTTTCAATTGAGACAAAACCGTTCTAAAGATTGGGTCGCTAAATTCCAGCAGCTTTGGGTCTTGGTTCAGATAGTTTTGAAACGCTTCACCGGCCGTACCGTTGTTGGTGATCAAAGTGGACGACATGTAATGAATGTCGCTCACCACGGCAATTTTCAAATGCGGCGAATTGCCTTTGAATACAAACAGACTTTCATTCTTTCTGCAGGAAGAAATCAGCACGAGCAGGACGGTTGTAATGAGCCAAATCTTTTGTTTCATAAACGTTGATTTATGGTAAATGATAAACTGCGTTTGAGCGTCCTTAGAAATTGGTTTCCCAACACAGCCTGACAACTTTTATTTTTCGAAAGCCTACTTTGCTTCCTTGGCACGAGAAATAAAGTTAGGAAGACGAAAAGGGGGGAAATAATGATGGTCATCAGTAAAAAAGATGACAGCCATTGAACATTGATCTTAACATGACGTCCTTGATACACGCATAATTCTTTGCGGAATACACAACGCGGAACTGCTGGCAGGAAACAGGTAAACACGGACTGGGGCGTAAGAGAAGAGAATAAACAATTGTAGGGGCGTTCGATTACACGTTGAGGTGAACAAATACCTGTTGCTTCAGTTTGTTTTTAGAAAGCAGTTAATTCAGCATCTTTTCCAATTTTTCAGCATTCAAGATGGTGATTTTTCCGTCGGTTATCTCAATTAACTTTTCGGCCCGAAAGTCGGTCAGTGTTCGAATGAGCGATTCGGTAGCGGTGCCGGCAACTGCCGCCAGGTTTTCCCGGCTTAGGTTAATGGGTTTACCGGGATTGTCTTTGAATGTTTTATAAACAGTCAGCAAAGCATCGGCTACTTTTTTTCGAAGCGAATTGTATGCAACGCGTATCAGTTGATCTTCTTTTTCGGCAACGTCAGAAGCCAACAGCCGGACAAACCTGCGGGAAACCTCCGGATTTGCGTTCATGAGTTCTTCGAACTCTTTTCTCGGCAAGCCAACAATTTCGGAATCCTCAATGGCGTCCGCATTCTCCTTGTAAACCGAATTTTCAAGTAATGCAGAATAGCCAAAAAAATCACCTTCACTGGCTATGCGAACAATCAATTCTTTGCCTTCGTCGTTGGTTTTGTAATTTTTTACCTTTCCTTTCAGCACGAAATAAAGGTGAATGGGATGATTTCCTTCGTTGTAAATGCGTTGCTTTTTTTTATATAAATCAACATGCCGGCCTTCTACAAAATTATGCAAGGCTTTTTCACCGCCTGTGATGGAAATAAGTTGATTGACGCCGTTCAATCCCGCTGAAATTCGCTCTTTAATAAGCTCCGCCTTTTTTAAACGTCCTTCAATAGCGTTGAGCAAGTCGGTGGGGTCAAACGGCTTGGTAATGTAATCATCGGCACCAAGGGACATGCCTTTTCGCATTTCTTCTTTTTCGGTTTTGGCGGTAAGAAAAATAAACGGCGTGTTTTGCAAATCCGGGTTTTTTTGCACCATGTGCAGTACGCCGTAACCGTCCAATTCGGGCATCATGATATCGCAAAGAATGAGGTCAGGCTTTTGCGTTAAAGCCTGCTCTACTCCTATTTTTCCGTTGGATGCCGTAGCAACTTCGTAATGCGATAGTTCAAGGATTTCAGCGGTATTCTCCAGGATTTCCCGGTTGTCTTCTATAACCAAAATCTTTTTCATTTACTATTTTTTAGAAGAATGAAAAATCTTTTTCAAAGAGGGAATTGCGGTAAAACTTTCAGAGGGATGGAGCAAGATAAAGCTACTTGTTCGGTTGTTGCATTATATGACAAAGTTCAGAAACAGCGTTGACAGTCATCAAGCCGAACAAAGCACGAAGAGCTTAGGTTCGTGATTCATCCCTCCTTTATAATTTCAAATTTCATTTTTTTGCTGGGCTGGGCAACCACGCTCCATCCTGGTTCCTATTAAACAAGAAAGAAGTGTGCAATGATGACTGATACAAATCAGTGTTTATGCCCTTCAAACTCATTTTCAACGGTGTTGTAAAAAGGCAATTTTGAGTGCCATGAGCAAAACAAACGTTGAACTGATAATGCAATCGGAGTATTTGCAGGCGCTGCTTGGCAGCGTTGATACGCCGGTTGTGGCAACGGATGAAAATTTTACAGTTCAATATTGGAACCGAAAAGCCGAAGAGCTTTTCGAGGTTAACGCCAGTGATGCCGTTGGACGATTGGGTGCGGATGTTTTGCGACTGATTTATCCTGGCGAATCTGCCGAAACCGCAAGAGCAACGCTGAAAGATAGAGGCTGTTGGAAGGGACATGTGTCATTTAAAAAGAAAGGTGGCGAACTGCTTTTGCTGGATGCATCGGTAACAGCTGTAAAAAACAAAAGCGGAAAGACAATCGGCTTTGTGGGCATTCACCGCGACGTAACGACGATACACCGGACTGCAACAGCCCTCTCTACTCTCCTCTCGCTTGTTTCAAGTGTAGATGATTATTTTTTTATGGTGGACAAGAACCTGAAACTGGTTTGGGTAAACGAAAGCGCCAATAAAAAGGCAGAAGCAGACTTTGGCATTTACTACTTGCCCGGCGAAGATTTTGTTTCTAAAATGCCCGCATACAGACAGGCACAGGTAAGGCTGGCATTGCAAAAAACATTAAACGGCGATAAGACAACTTATGAGGCAAAGATTGCATCGCTTGACGGGAAAGAAATTTGGTTGGAAGCAAATTATTTTCCTGTAAAAGACAAAAGCGGAAACACAACGCATGCTTGTGGATTGGTAAGGGACATCACAAGTAAAAAAGAAGAGGAACAATTAAATCAATTGTCGTACAAAGGACGAATGCTGTTTGAAACTTTCATGGAAAACAGTCCCATTATGTCGTGGATCACCGACAAGAACGGCACCATCCAGTACCTGAACCCCTCTTACCTGAAAACCTATGGCCTTTCCAAAGAAATCATTGGCACTTCGTTCAACAAAGTTTTTCCAACGGCCATGTCTTCGGCTTTTCTTCAAAACAACAACAACCTATATCAATCGAGGCAACCGCTAACTATCATTGAGCGGGCCATCACGCCGGACGGCGTTGAAC
Organism: Flavisolibacter ginsenosidimutans; assembly: GCF_007970805.1. GTDB lineage: Bacteria > Bacteroidota > Bacteroidia > Chitinophagales > Chitinophagaceae > Flavisolibacter > Flavisolibacter ginsenosidimutans. The sequence continues at coordinate 1,215,275 of NZ_CP042433.1, forward strand.
GCATCTACCAGGTCGTTAAGTTTCCGGTTGAAGCTGAAGACAAGGTTTACTTAGGCGGATGGGCCATGGACATTACGGAAGAAAGCGACTTGCGCAAAGACCTTTCGGAAAGCCTTGTCAAATTGAAAAATTCGGAAAAGAACCTAAAAGACGCTCTTGAAAAAGAACACCAGCTCAACGAACTGAAAAGCCGCTTTGTGTCCATGGCTTCGCACGAATTTCGAACGCCGCTGAGCACCATTCTTTCCTCGATCTACCTGCTTGAACACTATACTACTACCGAGCAACAGGCAAACCGACAAAAACACGCCGGGAAAATAAAAGAAGCCATCCAGCACCTCAACAATCTGCTCGATGATTTTCTCTCGCTGGGCAAACTGGAAGAAGGAAAAGTTGCGGTTCAACGAACCGTCTTTAACCTGGAGCAACTTTGTGCTGATGTGCTGGATGAAGTGAGCCTTTTGAAAAAGGAAAAGCAAACAGTACACGTTTCTTTCACCGGTGAAAGAAACGTAGAGAGTGACAAGAAACTGTTGAAAAATATCGTAATCAACCTGCTGAGTAACGCTTTGAAGTTTACCGAAAAAGGTGCCATTTGGTTAGAGCTTGCAGCAACGGAAAAAGAAACGATACTGACGGTAAAAGATGAAGGCATTGGCATCAGCGCCGCCGACCAACGGCACTTGTTCGAAACTTTTTTCCGCGCCAAAAATGCGCAAAACATTCAGGGCACAGGGTTGGGCTTACACATTGTGCAACGTTACGTGAATCTGCTTGGCGGCAAGCTAAAGCTGGAAAGCGAATTGGGCAAAGGCACAACGGTAACGGTTTTTCTTCCGCTCAACAAAAACAGTGAAACGGAAAGTTTTTAGCGGGTTAACGGGGTTGCAAAACTCTCATTCGTTCTATGAAAAGAACGTCGCAATCTGAACCATTAAAACCGCTCTTCATCATCAACGACCATCATCAGATCGGACCAATCGCTTGCAATGAAGGGGTTTTGATAAGGGTTACCGGGTTCTGAAAATTCCGGTTTGTCAATAAGGGAATGGGATGCTTTCCGGGTAGAAGTAATTTACGTAGTGGAGCGGGCACTTGGCAAAAGGCGAAGTTTTAGTGACGTGTGAAATATCTTTTTCGTGAATTTTTTGTCAATGAGTAAACGATGCAACAGCCCGGGTAAATAACAACGAAAACACTTGCACAGGAGAACCTGTATTGTTAGCCGGTTTCAACCGCATAGCGTTCGTTTAGGTAGAGTGCATAACAGTTTTTTATTTCTGTAAACAGGGCTTCTGTTTTTTTTATTTCTCTTCGCAACTCGATTTGATTCCGCACGGCTTCATGAAAAAGCTCACCGTCTACATACATATCTTTTTGCAGCAGCCCGATTTGCTTTTTTAACTCATCCGATAACCAAAAAAAGATTCTGTCCTGCGTCAGAAATTCCTCCTGAAATTTTTCAGCAACCGACAAAACCACATTCTCTTCATTATCCGCAACTGTTTCAGCCAGTCGGTTTTTAAAATGCACGAGTTCTTCTTTGCAAAAAAACAACAGCCTTTCCCAACTTTCGGCTTCGTACATGAAATATTTTAACCTTGCGGAATAACTATGAAGATTGCTTTTCATGTAACGGAATTTTAGATCAATTCAACCGGGATTTTGGCTTTTGTAAAATCCTTCTCCCGGTCTTGGTAAAAGAGTGTATTTAACCACCCGCTGAAAATTTATAATACCGGCAAAGTGCCTTCTTCTCTTACCGGATATAGTTTTTCTTCGTTGGACGAAAGTTTTTCCAGCACGCCCACTGCAGGTTTATCACCGTCAAACGCCACAAAGTTGTCTTTCATAAGTGTCCCAATCCCGGCGTCGTACTGCTCATCTGTCAAGGCTTTCATTACCTCCATGCCGGCCAACGCAGCCACCGGCAAACCGTTGTTCGTTACAATAAAATGCCGGCCGTAGTTTTGCTGTAACAGGCCGATGGCTTTGTTTACGTTTACGTTTGCATCAAGGCTATCGTAATCGCACATCACCATGTCTTTTAGTTTGTAGCCTTCCAACAGTTTCCGTAACTGCCGGTAAAGTGTAAGACCTTTTACGGTAACGAGATTGACAGACCATTTCATACGATTGTGCTTAAGCGGCGACAAAAGCCCCGCCGCAGGGAAGCAACGGGGCAGCTCACAGGGTGTTTATACCAGATGGCGGCTGCGTCACTTCACGGCAATACGTTTAGTTGCCGTGGCTTTTTTAGTGTCTTCTTTACGGGGTAGCGTAATTTTTAGTTCGCCGTTTTCATAGCGGGCATCAATCGCTTCCAGCTTCACATCGCCGGGTACGGTAAAGCTGCGCGAGAACGAGCTGTAGCTATACTCCTTGCGGGTATAACGTTCGCCTTTGTCCTCGGTACTTTCTTCTTTTTCAGACGAAATGGTAAGCATGTTGCCGTCCACATCAATTTTGAAGTCTTCTTTTTTCATGGCGGGTGCAGCCAGCGATACGGTGTAATGATTGCCGTTCTCTTTGATGTTGACAGCAGGGAGATTTGATACGCGATTGATCAAACCGCCGTCATCAAACCATTGGTTCCAGGGTTTGAAGAAGTCGTCAAAAATAGACGGTACAGATGACGACCGTGTAATTGCTTTGGTTGACATGTTTTGATTTTTAATGTTGACGTTTTTGTTGACAAGACAAATTTATTTTTCGAATCACACCCTTTTCAAAGACGGCCGTCAATGAAAAACCTGTTTGTGGTCAGTAGAACGTTTTGCGTAAACGACATTCTCAAATTGATTTGTACATTTCAGGCCTGTAAGACGTTCATTACATCCTTGCCCGCAGCAATACACTGGAACATCTCAAATTTAAAATCGTGCAGCAAACAATTTTTGTGATTCAATGTATATTTAATTAACAAAGGTTCAGGTAACTCGACGTTTGTTTTTGCTGCTGTAAATTTTTACAAGAAACTTTCGACATGCCGGAAAAATTACTTCATAGAAAGCAGGAGAGCTATCGCATTTTAATAGAAAGCGTAAAAGATTACGCCATCATCATTCTTGACCCCCAAGGCCACGTCATCAGTTGGAACCAGGGTGCCGAGCAAATAAAGGGTTATACTGCTGACGAAATCATTGGCAAGCATTTTTCCGTCTTTTATACCGACAAAGAAAAAGCCGAAGGCGAACCGGAACGAAACCTTCGGGAAGCCCTGAAGCTAGGGCGGTTTGAAGACGAAGGCTTACGGGTGCGCAAAGATGGATCGCAGTTTTGGGCAAATGTTGTTTTCTCATCGCTTATTGATGAAGAAGGACAGCTGATTGGATTTGGTAAACTAACCCGCGATCTTACAAACCGGAAAAAGGCTGAAAGCGAAATAGAGCAATTAACAACTCACCTGGAAGAACGCCTTCAAAAAAGTGAAACAGAAGTTTTTGATTACAAACAGGCACTTGACGAAGCAGCCATTGTAGCCATTACAAACCAAAAAGGCATCATTACACACGTAAACGAAAACTTCTGCCGGATTTCAAAATACTCCAAAGAAGAATTGCTCGGACAGGATCACCGCATCATCAATTCGGGCTACCATTCAAAAGCTTTTATCCGTGAACTCTGGGTTACCATTGCCAACGGCAAAATTTGGCGGGGCGAACTGAAAAACAAAGCTAAGGACGGCAGCTATTATTGGGTGGACACCACCATAGTTCCGTTTTTGAATGAGCAAAGAAAACCTTATCAATACCTTGCCATCCGCAGCGACATCACCAAGCGAAAAGCCGTGGAAGAAGAACTCCACCGTGCAAACGAAGAGTTGGAGAACAAAGTCAAGGAACGAACCTATGAGCTGACGCAGGCATTGGAACGCGAAAAGGAATTGAATGAAATGAAAAGCCGCTTTGTGTCCTTGGCTTCGCACGAATTTCGGACGCCGCTGAGCACCATCCTCTCAAGCATGGCACTGGTGGAACATTATACAGAACCGGAGCAAGCTGCAAAAAGAATGAAGCACATTGACCGCATTAAGTCATCGGTAAAAAACCTAACGAATATTTTAGACGACTTTCTATCGCTGGAAAAATTGGAACACGGCAGCGTGGACGTGCGGAGCACGGAGTTTGACCTGAAAGAATTTCTGACGGATGTGACAGACGAAATAGACGGCTTGCTAAAACGAAAATGTCAAATCCTTCATCTGCACATTGAAGGCGACACAAGCCTTTGCCAGGACAAAAAAATATTGCGTAACGTATTGCTCAACCTTTTGTCAAATGCTATCAAATATTCACCCGAAGAAAAACAAATTTGGGTACGAGCCGAGGTGAAAGGCAAAGAGGTACTGTTAACCGTAAGAGATGAAGGCATAGGAATTCCGGCCGAAGCTCAACCGCATCTTTTTTCCAAATTTTACAGAGCTGGGAATGCCGTTAACATTCAAGGCACGGGACTTGGCCTGCACATCGTAAAACGCTATATGGAACTAATGAACGGCAACATCAGCTTTGAAAGCAAGGACGGCAAGGGCACAACGTTTATCCTTCAGTTCCCGAAAACAATTACCTCATAAAACTTTTTAAAGTATTGCTTTTTATGCGCCCAATTATCAAGCAGCATGACCAGCGTCATGCTGTTTTCGCATGCGATAAAATATGTTTGTATTCATGAAGACCATCCTGGTTATTGAAGACAACGATGAGATAAGGGAAAACACGGCTGAGCTGTTGATGCTTCACCGCTACCGGGTACTGACCGCTGCAAACGGGAAAGCGGGCTTTGTGCTTGCGAAGTCGTCCACCCCTGATTTGATATTGTGTGACATGATGATGCCCGAAACCGATGGGCTTTATTTCATAAAACAGGCAAAGAGTGACGCAAGCCTGCAGCACACACCGATTGTATTTTTTTCGGCCGGTACAGCTTCGCTAGTTGTACAAAAAAAGTTAATAACAGAAGGGAATGCTTTTTTGCAGAAGCCTTTTTTAGAAGAAGATTTATTGAGCACCGTTGAGCAAACGTTGGCTGCCGGCCAAGCCAAAACAACATAACAAGGGAGCGGTTGGCAAATAAAAAAAGAAGCCCTCAAAAGAGGGCTTGTGTATTTGAAAGGTTTTGGTTGTAGAAAAGTTAAAGGCCTTGTTTGAATTAAAGGAATTCTCCTTTTTCGTTTGTTTTTACTTTCAGTCGTTTGTCGCCATTTTCTAGTAACAGTTTATAAACTTTTGTTGCACCCGAGCCGTCATTGTAATTCACGAGGTAAACGTTTTCAGTAATACCCCATTGCGGAAACCGTTTGGCAACGGCATCTCTTACAACCGAAGGCACCATGACGTTTTTAAATTTTTCTGCGGTGCGTAAAAGTTTGCCGTCTTGGTCATAAGTAGCCAGAATCTTCCCCTCAGGGATGTAAAACGAAACAAAGTAACCGTCATAATCGTCTTCATAAAATTCTGCCTTTTTCACATCGTACTCTGCAACTTGTCGCTGAGCGACTTTAACTGGCTGTGATGCTTCTTTGTCACCAACGGCGCTTAAATATTTATACCTTATTGCCTTAATGGTGACTTCGGGCAATATACCTTGCGCAAAGCTTTGCAGTGCAAAGGCCGTTATGCAGATACTGCATACTATCAGCGATTTTAATTGTTTCATGTTTCAAAATATTTAATGATGAAAAATTATTCAACTAAAGCTACGGTGAGCCGGGACGGAGTGAAAATGACGGCCATCACGAAAAGTAGTGAGGGTCATCAGGTGTGTAACATCAATGCAACCCGTCTAATGTTAGTTGATTTCGTTTGCGCATGTTCACTGCGGAAGTATGGTACGAACACCGATTTGGCTAACGCTTGTTTATTAAGTGTTAGTTGATGCGTGCCTTCAGGCATGACCATTAAAAGACGTCATAAATTTTCTTCACTGGTCTTCATTAGTATACAGTCATAGCAGTTACAATAGAGAATTTGAAAACGATGCGCAGCAAAACTTTGATGAATTGCCGGCAAGTACACAGCATTATCTTGTAGTGATGACAATCAAAATGCAAACAATCGGTTGACGTGCACAATAATTAGAACCGGTCTCATAAATAAAAGTTGTCAGGCTGACTCATCGACAAGCGTTCGACTGCGCTCAAGCCGAAGTTTCAGGGTGACAAGGTGGCCTCTGTCATGGCCAGCCTCTCTAACCATCGTATGACAACGCACGTTCGAACTATTTATGTACCCCTATAGCTTAGCGATTGGCAGCCCGACTTTCTTCCATCTTTCTTTTTAATTTTTCATACTCCTCCTCTTCAGAAAGCAAACGCGTGGTACTGTATTCAAACAGGTAGTGAAAAATCAATCCTATGCCCCACCCCGCCATTGGCCATAGAGGCCACGGGTAGCGACCGCCAGTTAAGTACCAAACCAGCCAAAGCATACCGTTGATAATTAGATATACCAGCAAATGCGTTCTGAACTCCACCCGTTTGTGAGCTTGTTTGTAAGCGCCGGTGAAGTTGACCACTGTTCGCCGGAATAAGTTGACCGGGTCTCGCCGCTCCAAATTGACCACCTCACGCCGGAGCAAATTGACCACGGAAAAGAAGAAGAAAAAGTTTCTGTGATTCGGAACCATTCGTGCTAAGTTTTCTAATAAAACTCGGCATGCATGGCAAACAATCCGGTTCGCATGAGCAAAATCAGACACATCCTGCAATTGCATCACCAAGGACGCAGCAAGCTCCAAATCGCTGCCCAAACAGGCATCGCCCGCAACACGCTAAAGAAGTACTTAAAACAGTTTACTGAGAGCAAACTAACCTTCCACGAGATCAGTGAGCTAAGTGACAAGGACCTCGAAGAACTGTTTGTAAAACCACAGGAGCAACCCATTAGCGAGAAGCTACAAACGCTGTTTTCTCTCTTTCCCTCCATTGACAAGGAACTGAAAAAGAAAGGCATGACCAGGCAGTTGCTCTGGGAGCAGTACAAAGCCGTTCATCCCGATGGTTTTGGTGTCTCACAGTTCAAGCATTACTACGCTCGGTGGAAGGCGCAGGTCAATCCGGTGATGCGCATGGAACACAAAGCCGGCGACAAACTCTACGTGGACTTTGCCGGCGACAAGCTCAGTGTTGTTGATCCGGTGAGCGGTGAGATAAAAGCCGTGGAAGTGTTTGTTGCTATTCTGGGTGCAAGTCAACTAACGTATGTGGAAGCGGTGGCCTCGCAAGGCAAAGAAGATTTTATCGCAGCGTGTGAGAACGCCATTCACTTTTGCGGCGGTGTGCCTCAAGCTATTGTACCGGATAATTTAAAATCAGCCGTCACAAAGAGCAGCAAGTATGAACCCACACTGAACGAGACCTTCCTTGACTTTGCCCAGCACTACAGCACAACCATTCTTCCGGCAAGGTCCTATCGTCCCAGAGACAAAGCCCTGGTGGAAAACGCCGTTAAAATCGTGTACTCACGCATCTATGCAAAGGTTCGGGCCCGTGTTTATCACAGCCTCGAACAGCTCAATGCCGCCATCAAAGTAGCGCTGGAAGAACACAACAATGCCCATCTAAAAGGCCGCAACTACAGCCGTCGGCAGCAGTTTGAAGAAGTGGAAAGGGCAGCCCTGATGCCATTGCCGCCACTTCGCTATGAACTGAAAAAATGCTTGTATGCCACGGTGGCCAAAAACGGTCATGTGGCCCTGAGTGCAGACAAACATTACTACAGTGTACCCTACCGCTTTATTGGCAAAAAAGTGAAGCTGCTCTTCTCCCGTCACTCCGTGGAGATCTACTACAACTACGAACGCATTGCCCTGCACACAAGGGCACGGCTTGCCTATCACTACACCACAGACAAAGAGCACCTGGCCTCCGCCCACCGCTTTGTCGCCGAATGGACACCCCAGAAGTTCATCTCGTGGGCAGAAGCCATCCACGAGGATGTGAAGCTGTATATTTTAAAAGTGCTTCAGCGCAAGCAACATCCCGAACAAGCCTACAAGTCCTGTGTGGGCATTTTAAGTTTTGCAAAGAAGATCGAAAAAGAACGGTTGATCAAAGCCTGTCAGCGGGCCTTGGGCTACGGCGCCTATAACTACAAAACCATCCAAACTATTTTAGAAAAAGAGCTGGACAAAAAAGACCCGTCACCAGAAACAGAACAACTCTCCATGCCTTTGCACGACAACATCCGCGGCGAACATTACTATCAATAAATCACATCAAAAACAAACAAGAACATGAACGCAACCACACTGGAAAAAATGAAACAAATGAAGCTCTTTGGCATGCACAGGGCCTTTAAAACCGACCTTGAATCCGGAAGAGCCGATACGTACACAGCGGATGAGATCACCGCTCACCTGATCGAAGCGGAATGGGATGAAAGACAAAACCGATCCATTGAACAAAAAATTAAAAATGCCCGCTTCCGCTACAAGGCATTGCTCGAAGACGTTTATTACCATCCCGAGCGAAACCTGGAAAAGAACCAGCTGCTGCGTTATGCAGACTGTAGCTTTATTGACAAAGCAGAAAGTATCCTCATCACCGGTCCAACCGGTAGCGGCAAAAGCTACCTTGCGTCTGCGCTTGGCCATCACGGCTGCTCGATGGGCTATCGGGTGGTTTATTACAGCCTGCCCAAGCTACTCTCCAAATTAAAAATGAGCAAAGCCGATGGTTCTTACCTGAAAGAAGTCGCCAAAATCGAGCGGCAACATTTACTCATCCTTGATGACTTTGGACTGCAGCCTTTTGATAGCCCGAGCAGAGCAGTTCTCATGGAACTGATTGAAGATAGGCATGGTAAAGGATCGTTGATTATTACATCCCAACTCCCCGTAAGTAAATGGTATGAAGTCATTGGCGAGAAAACCATTGCGGATGCCATCTTAGACCGCATCGTGCACTCTGCTCACCGCCTTGAACTCAAAGGCGAGTCACTCAGAAAGAAACGCAGCGTCGTAACAACAGAAGCAATGGCTTAAATTTGTAAGTAACGTACTCAATAAAATCAACGCAAATTATTTACGACCGAATCATACATGAACCGCTCTTCTTCGCCACAAAAATAGGTGGTCAACTTGCCACGGCCTGATGTGGTCACCTTCATCGGCGTGTACAATCAGGCTGCTCCTTGCATTTTTTAAACACCAAAATAGAGGTGGGAATACCGGTGCCGTAAAAGATGTTCGGTGGCAGGCCAATCACCACATCCAAATAGTTTTTGTCCTTCACTAAGTATTGCCGTATGTGTGCTTCGGCACCGCCACGAAAGAGCACACCGTGCGGCGCTACCACGGCCATGATGCCGTTGTCGGCCAGGTGGTGCACCATGTGTTGGATAAAAGCAAAATCGGCCGTGGTGCGTGGCGCCAGCTTTCCGTACTGGCTAAAGCGGTCGTCGGTGAGGTGAATGGCGCTGGCGTTCCAATGCGCCGAGAAAGGCGGATTGGCCACGATGGCTTCAAACTTTTTGTCGCCGTGCTGCGGACGCTCCAGGGTGTCTTCCTGCTTGATGTCGAACTGCCGGTAATGCACGCCGTGGAGGATCATGTTCATGCGGGCCAGGTTGTAGGTGGTGCGGTTCAGTTCCTGCCCGTAAAACGCACCTACTTCTTTTACTTCTCTTGCCACCCGAAGCAGCAAAGAGCCGGAACCGCAGGTAGGGTCGTACACGGAGCGCAGCTTTGTTTTGCCGGTAGTCACCAGCTTAGCCAGCACGGTGCTTACTTCCTGCGGCGTATAAAACTCGCCGGCCTTTTTACCGGCGCCGGAAGCAAATTTTCCAATGAGGTATTCGTAGGCGTCGCCCAAAATATCAAGCTCAGAATTTTGCAGGCCGAAGTCAATGTTGTTCAAGTGGCCGAGCACTTTGGCAATGACTTCGTTCTTTGCGCTTTCGGTGCGGCCAAGCTTTGTGGAAGTGAGGTCGAGGTCTTCAAAAAGGTGGTCAAAATCGTCTTCACTTTCGGTGCCCATCGTGCTTTGCTCAATGGCCGAAAGAATGCGGGCCAGGTCTTCGAGAATGAAGCTGCTTTTTACTTCTTCCTCACTGACTTTTTTTCCGTTGACTGATGTTTCTACTGCCGCACTTCCCCGCTCGGCAATTTTGGAAAACAGTTCGGACGGTTTTAGAAAATAACCAAGCTTGATGAGGGCTTGTTCCTTGATGGCCTCCAAAATGGCTTTGCCGTCTTCGGTGTTTTCGTCAAGGCTTTGGTAGGTGATGCCGTCTTCTTTTAAAATTTCATCGGCATAAAGGTTCATACGTTCCGAGAGGTATTTATAAAATATGAAGCCGAGGATGTAGTCACGAAATTCGTCTGCGTTCATTTTTCCCCGCAGCGTATTGGCAATGTTCCAGAGCTGTTGCTCCAGTTGTTTCTTTTGGTCTTCTGACATGCTGCAAAATAGTCTAGCTAATGAATAAACAGAAGAAGGCCTAAAAATAAAGGAAAGCGTTGAAGCCTATGAAATACAAAAACGAGGGCGAGTGTAAGCAGGAAACTTTAGGAGTTTGTCATTGAAACTTCCAACTTCTTAGCTTCGAGCTTGTTGTTGATTTTAGCGAAAAGTAAGCGGTTTTTCAATACTTGATTCAATAGCGCTCCGATTGACAAAACAATGAATACTGCTTTGTTTGTATAATAGAAACAGAATCCAAGTTGACAATACTCTGAATTAGTTGTGAAAAGCTATCCGCGTTTGCTTTTACCTTATTTGCAGATTTTAAATAGGCAGTTCGGATATAGGGATTCTTAGCAAATTTTATCGCCGTCTCATTTAAATCAGCTTGAATTGCCCTAAGCTTACTTCATTGATTTGCTACTATCTCTGAAGTCAGTTGTGCGTTAACCATCAAGCAAGTGATTAACGCAAGAAACAAAACGATTAAAGTGTAGCACGTTCTCATAAGTTGCGCCTACCGAAAAAGGTTTTCCGGAATAGCAGCATCTACATCCCGCTATCTGCCTTACTTCCCAAAGCCAAAAAGCTTTTTGAAGCTGAATGTAACACGTCTGCCGCTATTTTGGGAAGCCGCTCGTAGGCGCATTGCAAACATTCAACCATTTACCAACTCGCTAAATGAATTACGTTGCCCTTTGCCGTTTTCAGGTATTGGATAACGTCTGCTCCTGTTTTTCCGTGAACGAAAAGTAAAACCAGATGCTTCATTCGTTAGCCTTCGGCTTCTTAGCGCCGGTGGCAACCGTCATTTTATTTTCTGGTAACGACTTATTCTATTGCGGGTGGCTAATACTTGATACTCGATTATGGCCCCTTGCGCATCTCTCGTAAAGGTTGTTTGAACGTGCAATTTTTTGTCCACAAACACGTCCGGTTTGACCGGATAAAGTTCGTGGGCGGCTTCTCCGGGCCTTTCAACCGTTAAATGATAGCCGTCCACACGGATGGTTATCACCCCGCCACCGCCTTTGTACTCACCAGCGTATTGCTCTAATACGTTTGGATTCAGGATAAGTATTTTCTCTTTTAGAATCTGTGAATCCGCATCGGCATCAACGATGCTTACATTTGTATTGCCTTTGTTTTCCGTTTCGGTGCTGCTGCATTTACCCGCCCCAACAGCCGCTACAAACGTGCGGATGGCGCTTATCAGGTAGTCGGGCGAAAAGCCATACGCATGCGCGGCGCCCTTGATAAAGTAAAGCTGATAACAAGCGTTGTTGTTTTTAAAGCGATTGGCTATATCGCGTGAACCCTGCAGCAATTGGTTTTCCGCTACGGAATGTGCGCTGCGTTCAAAGGGTACCAACTCATCGTCTTCGCTGTGAAAGAGCAAGACGGGCATCCCTTGCGCCTCCGCCTTCGTGATTAGAGATGTATCGGCAATGCCGCCCCATAAACTGATCACCCCTTTTACGAGAAATGGACCATGCAACTCATTTCCCGCACTGTCAATGCTGCCTAAAAAGGAATGCAGCGGTGGCGCCAGTTGGTCCCACTCCCCTTGCGATACGTAAGCAGAAAAAAGCGAGGTGACACCACCGGCGCTTTCGCCCGCTAAAAATACTTCAGCCGTGTTGATGGGATAGTCGGCTGCGTGATGAATGAGGTAATGAAGGGCAGCTTTTTGGTCTTGCTGCGCACGGTAAACGGCGCTTGCCACACTGAGGCGAAAACTGTCGGGCGAGGGGTTAAAACCGGCCCGGTAATCTACGTTAGCCACGACAAATCCGCTTTCGGCCAGTCGTTTACAAAACGGTGCGGGAGCGGATTTGCTCCAGCCCTCTATAAAACCACCGCCGTGCAAAAAAACAATTAGTGGCAAGTTTTTTCGTGTGGTTGGATAAAAAAGGTCTAACCTTAAATCTACCGGGCGGTTATGCCAATCCGGGGCTTTGCCATAAACCACATCTTTTTTCTCGACAAGCCCTTGGGAAAAAGCAACGCAACCAACCAAAAGAGCGACCAAACTAAAAGAAAGTTTCATAACTCTAATTTTGATAATGAAGAAATTCCTTTCGCGTTGTTTTCAGTGCTGATACGGCCACTACTTCATCGCTGAACCCAGACTTCCCCCTTTACGATATTAAACAATAGAAAGCCTTCGATACTGCCGCTAACGGAACGGGCTTTCTGCTGTGCCGATATTTTATGTTCGTCAGCCCGACACCTGAAGCCGGATGAAAGCCAAACTACAAATTTTACACTATCATTCAACTGTGTTCAGTCAGCCGAAACTGCTACTGATTAACGAACAAAAGTTGACGTTGTGTTTCGTCTGCCATCATAGCAAATCGAATGTTAGCGGCACTCTTCAACCCACGATTCGTTTACCAAATCTTCACCCGCAAGTTTTCTGACCGGTACATTTTATCACCTGGCCTTACATTGAATGCGTCATAAAACTCAGAAACATTTACAACCGTACCATTTACCCGGAACTTGTCGGGTGCGTGGCCGTTTGTTAGGAGCTGATTAAGTAGCAGTTCCTTTCTTGTGACATACGTCTGCCGAAACGCAAAGCCCAAAAAATACCGCTGCAGAGGAGTAAACCCTCCTATGATTTGATTTTCCTTATACTGCTTTGTTTGTTTCAATGCGTCTAAACCAATTAATAGTCCTGTGAGGTCCGCCATATTCTCTCGCTTTGTCATTTCACCGTTTACATGGAACGTGTCGATGGCAACGTATTCATTAAACTGGCGCACCAGTGCACTGAGACGACTTTCATATTCCAAAGAATCTTTTGATGTCCACCAGGTGACAGGCATCCCGTTTGCATCGTACTGAACGCCGTTGCTATCGAAGCCGTGAGACATCTCATGGGCCGCAAAGGTGTAACCATACATAAAAGCATCGTCCAAATCCTCGTCCTTTTGTCTAGGAACAATAAATTGTGCGGGTTCCAAAGTCAGTCGGTTTAACTCATTGTCATAGGAGGCTTCTCGCATGGTAGCCTCCATTTTCCATTGTGATTTATCGAATGGCTTACCCAGTTGGTTAATTCCGTTTTGGATGAAATGCCTTTTGCCTTGAATGTAATTTTCAAAGTACGCGTGCGGACGCATAGATACATCCGCCATGTTGTCCCACGTATCGGGATAGCCAATCCGAAACTGCATCTTGTCAAGTTTTTCAATCGCTTTTTGTTTGGTTGGTTCTTCCATCCAGTTTAGTTTTCTAATGCGTTCTTTAAAGGCCTCCCGGAACGCTTCTGCCATTTTTGTATAGCGCAGCTTTTGCGCAGGGCTGAAGTATTCTTTTGCTACCAAATGAGTAAGGAGGTCGCCAATAGAATTTGACTCAAAGTAAAGCACCCGCCTCCACCGGGGCAGCGTACCGGTTTGACCAGAATAAGTGCTGTTATAGTTCAAGAGATTAATGAAGGATTCGTTATTGAGAAAATTGGCGGCATACATCATTGTAAAAATGCGCAGGTAATTTTTCCAAACCTCGATTGGCGTTTCCTTTAGCAAGGTGTTGAAGGCTTTGAAAAAATCAGGATTGCCGACTACCAAAGAGTCGATGTGCTGAATGCCATAACCCTGCAAATAAACTCGCCAATTAAAATCAGGGGTTGTTTTCTGCAAGTCTGCTACACTCATTGTTCGGCTGCCTTCTTGGTGTTGGGATGTAACAATGTTGTAATCCAACCGGTAAACTGAGGAGGCATTTTTTGAAGCGCTAACGCTGTCTTGCCCCAGTTGCTTAAACGCAAGATACATGTACCGCAGCAACGCCTCTCTTGAGCGGGCGATAATCGGGTCGCTTGCTTTATAATACTCGGCACCACGCATAAGCATACCGCCCTGGTAGATCTGGTAACGCATGACGTTTCCGTCAACCCATATCCAATCAAGAAACCCCACGTAGTTTATTCCTATCCTGTGCAGGGACGCGAGTTGCTTGACAACATCGATTGTGGAATGAATATTTGAAATGTCTCGAAGTATTGTTCGAATCGGTCGCAGGCCATTTCTTTCTGCCGCTGCAGAGTCCATTCCTGAACGGTAGAAGTCCCCGATCTTCTGTAAAAGAGAACCCTTTAAAGATTTTGCGTTGGCAGCTTGTTGAACCATCAACTTAAATCGCTTGGCAATCTCGTCTTGTACCGTTATGCCAATCCCCCAATACCGTTGATTATCTGGCATGGGATGCTTCTTTAGCCAGCCACCAGTAGCGTATTGGAAAAAATCTTCTGATGGAGAAACGGTGCTATCAATGTTCTCTAAAAGAAAGTCCTTAAAAATTCTTTCGTTCACGTTAAACGAGAGTATAAGGAGTAAGAGAAAACTGGACAAAAGCCAAAATATACGGCGCATACAGCAAGATTTATTTTGGTTAATTAGCTAAGATTGCTCTCAATGTCGGTTTGGATTACCGCGAACAGTCGTTCATCGGCTTGCCGAAGTGCAGGTATTTGGAAGACTTCAGCTTAGCCTTTGTATCGTTGTTCAATTAAGTTAGTCAGCTTTAAATTTATTCGTTTGCCCATGTTTTGGTAACCCGTTGTTTGTGGTTTGTGCCTGTGTGGTCTTAATTTTTATGCTGTACAACCCGAAGGTCATAGTTCAATGACTGTAAAGCACGGCTTATCTCAGCAGGAAGAACCGAGAAATGCATTTCATCCGGAAAAACAGCAGATTGCACAGCAAGTCCCTTGTAGTAATGCCTGTTCAGCGAATCAATCATTTGCGAGCTGGAGTTAGTGATCGCACTCGTCTCCCGCGATCCTCTTGCAACAAATATTTGCTTATTCAGTTCGGCATGGCTTTTTGCAAAGCGTGACTCTAGGTTTAGTAAAAAGTTGGTATCGCGGAAAAAGTTGGGACTCAACATACCATAACGGCTGAAAAGTTCTGGTTCCTCAAATAAACTATACGCAACAAAACCGGCTCCAAATGAGTGGCCAATTATACCACGATCGTTTGTCGTGCGGAAATTATGCTCGACAAAATGAATGATCTCATTTTTTACAACCTGTAAAAACTGAGGAGCGCCACCGGTAGTTAGATTGACTCCAAAGGCACTCGTTAAAACAGAATCTTCTCCTGCATCCTGCACCGGCGTATAATCACTGGTGCGGTACGGCGTCGTATTCCAATACGGAATAACCGGATAGCCAATACCCACAATAATAAAATCACGTCCTTCGGGATTGTTCATGCCACCAAACGCCGTGCGCAGCACGCGATGGCTTTCCACAACGAGCGGCCACTCATCGTTGCCGTCTAAAACATACAAGACATTATAGCGAGTTGTGTCGTCCGATGCGGCTTTGTAATTAGGAGGAAGGGCTACAAATAGGCGGTAGCTTTTGGCATTGATGCCCGAGGTAAAATCATACTGCTGTGTATTGGTCAAGGTGTAATCCTTCTTGACGAACGTAACGCCATTCATCACCAAAGAGCTTATGTTCTGTCCCGAGGCTTGTGACCACACGGCCTGCCATTTGCCTTGTCGTTTCTCGTACAAATCAGTATGCGTAAATCTTCCATCGTTTACAAGGTTTCCGTTTACCGTTACCTGAAATATTTTATCCGTATAGCGAATAACAGCTGCATCGTCGCCATACATTTTTACGGTTATGTCTCCCGGCTCCCAATTATATTGCAGGTATTTTGATCCAATCATTCCCAAATATTGTTCTTTGCTAAGCGGGTTGCCGGTAGGAGTGATCAATTGAAAATCATCGGCGTGAAGCTGTTGGGCTATGGGCATGTTGGCCGCAACAAGTGATCTAATCCGTTCACGTTCGGTCTTAATGATCAAGGCTTTTTGCGCTGCCGTATCGGTTTTTAATCCTTTTACCTTTTGCGCACTCAGGCTGTTCCAAAGTGCTAAGAAAACAAAAAGATAGTAAGCTTTCATAACAGGAGTGTTTTGGTTAAATGAGTGAAAAAAACATAACCGCTAACGTTAGGTATTTGTGCTGTTGGGGACTTCATCTATTCGTCGCCCCCGGCGACGGCTGCCGAACGAAGAACTAAAGTAAAAAACATATTCTGTTGCTTAATAGTAAAAGTCAAGCTTGGACAAAAAGCTGAACAGCGTTACTGTTATTGAACGACGCTTTACGTCGCACCCCAATAGCACAAATGCGTTTGTTGTATGCATTTGTTTAAAACTTCTTTTTATTGATATTTCAAATGAATTAAAAAACCAGTCTTGAACAGTCCTTTGTCAATAGAGAATGGTGGATTGGTGATATCCCATAATCGTCCAATACTGCCATCTTGTGCTTCAATAGTGTATTCAGATTCAGAATTGCGGGTGACTTGTACACCCGTAGTTCCTTCTCCGCCGTTACGCATTCCTTTTCCGTCCTTTTCATTACAATCACCAAGACCCCAATAGCCTAATTGCAACTTGTTAGAATTTCCATTGATATGCACAAAGATTTCAGTTCTCGGACTGATAATTGTACTTCCGATAGGCATGTCACGAAAATTGTAGACTACCCAAGGTCTTACAGTAGTATCGAATTTATAAAACACATGAAAACTTGCTACGCTATCTTTGATTACACCTTGAGATGTTGCTCCGGAATTAATTACGGGTTGACGGAGATCGAGAATTAAGGAACGTTTTGAAAATTCACCTTTATCACTTCTTAGAATCCTGAGATTGTAGGCATGAGTGCTAACAGAGCTTACATTATCAAAATCGTTTAAATAGTCTCCATAAGTGTCACTCTTAAAATAAATGCTTTTAGGATCGACTGTAAAGACGATTGGTATAGGAGACGGGGGATTGTATGTATGAGTACACAATGATGGCAGGTCGAATTTTTTAATGCGATCTACAAATTCTGGCCAACGTTTGTCATTGTGTAATGAATTTAAGTTGCCACTACTAGTGAAATCAAAATCTACATATCTGCCGTTGCTGGCGACGATTTCTAATTGAGTAAAGGCACTGTCAGGAAAATTTGCTCGAGCCCAAAAGCATGCAGCAATCATCCGATCATCATTGGTCGCTTTTGATCCAATCAAATTGAATATTTCTGAATATACCGTTGCGGCTCCTTTGTAATCCTTCCTGACGACGAAAGATTCAACCTTTTGCTTGAGTAGAAAATATTCTTTCGGATAATTTTGTCCAAAAGTGAGATGATACCCAAAGAGTAAAACCCCAAACAATTTCCACTTCATGTTCTTGAGCTTTTTAAAATAATACAAAGTATACAATTGCATACAACGGAAAAAGGCTTTGCGTTGTGGCGGCATTCCATGTTCCGTGTGTCTACAACTGAAGCCGAAAGGTTAAATTAATGTACAAGTTTTATACTGCTGCTCAATAGCGGTCTGTTAAGCTGGAACCGGTGCTGAATAGGCAAACTGCTGTTGATGCTGCGCCTATGTCTACCGGCATTGCGGCAAGCCGATGTTGGCGGTTCGTGCATTTGCATGCTATTACTACACTTTAATTCCCTTATGCATTTCCAAGCTTATTTTTCATTTCGAAAGATTAAATGTTGCGGGAGAATTATACGAACTGTTTGGATAGCAGTAAGCAACTCTATTGCCATTGCCCGTCATTTTATTTCCTGAAATTGTCCAAGATTGTCCAAGTAAATCAGCGTAAGGCATTCCGCAAGAAACTCCACTAGAAATAGCTTCAGTAAATGTAATTGAAGTTCCATCTGCTGTGATTGTACCTTTGTAAGCACCATACAAAATATTTCCAGCAGGAAACGTCATGCTAATTTGCAATAAGCTTGGGTCATTATTAAGAATATACAAATTAACATTCACAGCAGTTTGGCTCCCATCAATACTTGCGGTACAAGTGCCGGAATAAGTTCCTGCTATGCTTAATAAATTTACCGCCGCGTTTGTCGTAAAACTCACTTGATTTCCATAAGCAGTGCCAACACTATTAGTCGCATAGGCTCTTGCATAGTAGGTGGTATTTGCAGTAAGCCCAGTTATGTTACTGGTAAAACTGCCACTTCCTAAACCATCCGACGTCTTATTGTTGGCAATTGTTGGGTTTTGAGATGTGCTCCAACAAACACCCCTTGCCGTTACCGCTGCGCCTCCATCACTTGAAACGTTTCCACCAGACGTTGCCGTTGAACTTGTAACCGACGTGACCGAGTTAGTCGTTACAGTGGCCAACGTTGCAGGATTTGCGGATGCGGCAAATTGGACCGGTGCTCCGTCTACCAACGTCCCATCGGCCTGTTTTACTTTCACATCAACCGTCTGTATAACGTTTTGCGAACTAATCTTCCACCGGGTTTGTGCATAGCCGTCTTTATCGCTTAAGATGCTTGCCGTCTCCACAGACCCGCCTCCTGCCGAGACGGCGAAATAAACGGGCACGTTTGACTCACCCACACCGTTGTTATCCACAACGTGCACTTTCAAAGGTTGGCTTAGGTATTGGTTGGCTGTACCCGTTTGATTGTCTCCTGACGTCTTTTCAAGTTTATAAGGCGTTTGGAATTTAACCGTGTCCGTGTTCCATTCTTTGCTGTAATCGAAGAGGGATTTGCCGAAAATGGTGGCCCGTACCCCAAGAATTGTTTGCACCCAAGCACCTGCATAAAAATCCCAATCCAACGACGGAGAGGCAACGTTTCCTTTCACCAATTCCTTTAAGCCTACTGAAGCGTACGGACCTAAAATCCGGTACAAGCGAAAACTCACGTAAGGCACAATGGCCATTTTGACTTCTGCATTTGCGTTACCGGACCTGTCGCCGACGCTAAGGCCAGAATTGGATGCGTTGCTAAATGTGTTCTGCCATTGCCCGTTACTATACTTTATTCCGAAGTTGGCCGTGTTCGTGGTTGTTATTTGAAGATTCCGTTTGATGGTTGCAGAAATGCTGGCTGAGAAGACACAGCGCAACTCTACCTCGGTGTAAACGACGGTCGGCACACCACCTACCAAAAAGGTGTTGTACTTGGCGATTCTTCCAAGCGTGGACGTGTGTTCCGCGACCGTTGAGGCCTGTGAGGTAACGTTTAAAACGAACTGCCCGTTAAAGGTTGCGTTCTTGTTCGACAGTTCAAAGGAATCGAGTTTAGCGTTTTTAAAGTTGAAACCGAAGTTCCAATTGCCGTCAATGTCAATCACTCCTTTATCCAACGTAATTATCGTCACCCCGTCGTTGTAAAGCGATTTGCCGCTTACGTCAAATTGATACCCTGAAGCTATCCTTCCATTTTTCAAGCTATCCATCGTCGTACTAAAGCCAAAACGGGCATTGTTGAAGACGTCTTCCATTGTTCCTTGACTGCTCTCAATAATGAGTTTACTTCCTTGTTGACTGACTGAAGACACTCTTTTAATGTATCCCCCGCTGGTTGCCCCAACCAGTACGTCGTTCACGTTTATTTTGGGTGCTGTACCAATAATGTTAAACTCCAAATGGCCTTGGTTCAATTGCGTTGTATCTGAGGTTAGGACAAGCCGTGTGCTATCAATGATGACAACGTTTTTATTTAAGGTGCTGTCAGAATTGGAGGGAGGGAGCGTCGTTGGCTTATTATTTTCGTCTGTTTTTTTACAATTGCTTAGAGTTAATGTAAGAAAAACAAGCGTCAAAATGAGAATAGAAGAGAAGTATTTGTTTCTCATAACCAAGAGTTTTGATAATAACAAATTAATGAATTTCTCACTGTTAAAACGGTCTTTTTGTAAAGAGGAGGTTTAGCATGACCGCCAACGTCTTTCAGCTTTGCGAAGGTTGGGAACTTCTTATTCGTCTGCCTAACACTTGCACAAAAGTTGAATAGCGATTTACAGATTAAATTTAGTTCGTCAGTCCAACTTTTGCAAAACTGCTGTTGGCTGCTGGCTTAGTCAGTTAACACAACGCACTCATGATATTTTCGTGTCTCTTTTAAACTTAATACGCCTTCTGTGTTGTTTAGGATTGTGTCAATAAAGGTCACTTTCCATTTGATTGAAATAAGAACAGAGTCATTGATTGGTATGATTTTGTTCTTTGGATTTAAAATCTTTGGCATAAAGTAGGGGTTGAATGTGCCATACCATTTTTCTAAAACCCACTTACCGTTTATTTCACGTCTCATGATTTCGCCAAAAATGGCTATCAAAGCCACTAAGTCGGTGTCGGTCGTAAGTTTTTTGATTGTTCTACCCACTACTTTTTTGATGTAGGCTTGTGCGGCTTCACGTGTGAGTTCTTGAAAGTCAAATTTCAAAACAGTGTTAAGGTGATTTCTGTAAAAGTCAATCCGCTTATGAATTGTTTTTATTCTGTCAATCTCGAAGTCGTAAAGGCTTTTATCGGGGTTTTCTATCGGAAACTTGTCTGCCTTGACAATTCCATTAAAACACTCTTTGTCCCTGAAAAGTAGTCCACCGTGCCGAAAGCTATTACCGATAAGAACCACTTGACCGTTTTTGAGTTCATAGACCCAAGCATAGTTTGTCTGTAACTGATAGTCGAAATCTTCATATGGGTCAGTTCGACCATTGCTTTTAAGATGCTTTACTAATTCATCCGTTTTCTTTATTTCGTAACAGTCTTGCATGGTGGAATAAAGCTTGCAGCCAACGGACAACGGCTTGGCGATGTGGCGGTATTTGAAAATCGTCAGCCCGTAACCGCTGCTGAATAAAGTTACAAAAGTTCATTGTTAATTCTGTTGCTCATTAGTATTCCGTCGGCTGGAACTGAAGCCGATTAGCGAACAAAAAGTTGAGAATATATTCGTCGCCCCGCCATATTGCCAAACCGTCTGTTGTATGCCGTAATTATTCGTCCATAAATTCAGTTCCAAGCATAAGCGAAACTTGATACTTGTTTGTCATTGGCGATTTACCTAAGAACAGGGTAATATCTCGAACTCCTGTGTCTACTGGATTACGTGTAGAAAATTGAGCGATGTTTCCAATATCTTTGTCTTTCTCAAATTTTTTCTTAGTCGCTAAATCACCAAATAATTGCTTGAGTTTGTCAAAGTATTTTGTTGCTGATACTTTGTCGCTAAATTGAACATGCCAATTTAAATTAAGTAACTTCTTAACACTGTCTGTCTCGCCAAGTGTTACTTCAATTGTCCCCATTTCAATTTGCAAGTCAGGTAGTGGGCTTTCAGAAAAAGAAAATTGATGTCTTGAAGACCAGGCTTTGTCCGACTTCATTTCCATTGCGACATTTAAATTCCATTGTCTTACACCATTGTCGCTGTGATGAAGTTGAGGAATGGAAAGTAAACTGTCTAAAAGTGAGGCAGATTTGTTTGAAATGTCAACACCAAAAAAAAGTTCATTTACTCTCTGAGAAAAAGTTGTTGATTGAGACATAGAATGTGTCGAACTAAATAGTGTCAAAATTATGAATAGTAGACGGGTCATTTTATTATGGCATACAACGGAACGGGTATTTATGCAGCGGTGGCATTCCTGTTCCGTCAGTTCAACCTAAAGATAGAAAGCCGAGTTGAAAGTCAAAGGCTGATAACATGTACTTCTGCCACTGTTGCATAAATACTTTGTTGGTGGCAGTTGTTCGGCTATAAATACGGGTCAACTGAAATTTTAATCATTTCAATAAGTTCTTCGTCCATGTACTTATAGTCGTCTTGTATATCCAGAATAACGAGCTGTTTATTTTTTGTCTCAACGGGGAAATTGTTTACCAGCCTTTGCTTATGTTTCTTCTCCATTGTAAAAATTATATCGGCCCATAAAATGTCTTTTGAAGAAACCCTAATTCTTGCAGACGGTTCTGTTCCTGCCGACCTAACGTTATGGTCTTGTCTTTGTTTATAGATGGCTTCTGCCGTCGGGCTTCGCCAAATATTTCTACTGCAAACAAACAAAATGTTCATTTTTCGTCCCTGAGTTTAAGCCAAACCTGAAACCATTTTGTTTTGGGATTGTCTATTGTCAGCAATAAGGTTTTGTGATTATTGGTTACGGTAAAAACGAAGTCGTTTTCGAAAATGATTTCAGATTTTGTTCTATAGAGAATTTCATTGCTTTCTTTCCTATACAATTCTTCTCTGGTTTTCGTCCAATTCGCAAACTTTACCGATTGTCTCTCTTTCATAATGCAGTCTATGTGGAATTGCCACCAACGTTTTAAAGCTTTCAGCAGTTGCGGCATTTGTTGTTATTCAGCCGAACCCTTGCACTAAAGCTGCCTAAAGATATTTTGCAGAGCGTTTGCGATCAAACCGCAATTGCGCAAAGCTGCTGTTGGGCGTAGCCGGTCAATAGTTAGGGTTATGCTGAATATAGTCTTCAATGATTTGCTCCATTGTAAAGTCTCCCTTATCCGGTATATAAGACTTAATGAAACTGTCTAAATCAGATTTAGTAAAAGCAGGGCTGGCCAATACCGCGTAATCACCGTCTTGAAGCAATCGCTCGAGAATTTGCCGGTAGCTGCCTTCTATGAGAATTGAACATTGCTCGAATCCATCATCACAATGTCGAAATTCGTAGCGCCGAACGGCACGCGCCTCTTCTGAGCGAAGAAACCAATCCTTTGCCGCAAGACTGTCATTCCAGGACGTGCTGTATTCGCGAAAGCGGTAGAGAAAGCCTCTTTTAAAGTCGGACACGTCCAAAATGCCCTCGGCAAACAGCGGTATATTCCACGCTTTGCGATATTTCTGAAACAGCCTTCCCGCGTCAAACCCACTGCATTGGTCCCGGATAAAGGCTGCTCTTCCTTTAAATTCATGACCAGGGTGGCGCTCCAGTTCTTCCGCAATCGACAGATAAAGACTTACTGGCTCAGAGAGCTGAGCGTTCCGCTCATTTAGCATGCGCTCAAAGGTGGGAATCCGTTCAAACATAGGAACACTTAGGTTACGCCCAACGTCTACCGGCTTGCTGCTCTGCTGATATTTTATGATAGTCAGCCCGTAACAGAAGCCGATTAAAAATACGAATGATGAATTAAAGAACAATTGATGATTAGAATTGGGTCGCACTGGACTGCTGCTGATAGCGATTTGTTGTTGAAGATTTATTCGTCAGCCAGCACAGTAGCAAACCGCTGTAAGCTGCTGTTTTAGTCACCATGAAACTATGAACCTGCCCTATTTATGACTTCAAGCATTCTTGTCAACTGTTGTTTCCTTTTGTCTCGGTAGTCATCGTCCCAACGATTAATAAGCAAAGGAAGTAATTGCCTTTTAATTGCCGTGATGGTCAAATTTTTGATGTCGTTGTCAATGCGTCCTTCCAAAACAAATTGCGCAAAGCCAGTTCCAATTATTGCATTGTCTTGTCCCACCAGGAAATGAATGCCCATACTATTCGATGATGAAATTATTATTTCTCTTAGCTCGTTGTCATCCAACTTCCTTGATGAAGTGTCAGCCGAATTTTTACTTACTTCCTTCATCGTTTGAATTTGTTGTTGAATTGTTGCTTCGTCAAGATCTGCTTTTCTGCCAATGTACTCTTTGATTTTTGTTGTATCCATTTCGTTGTAGTTGAAGTACGGATACTGCCACCTTTCGATCAGGTCTTTTAAATAACTCATAGGGCTTGCAGTTTTGTTTACAAGTCTCCATTGCCTAAAGCCGTATGCCGCATCAGAACCATCGTCACTTCCGAATGGTGCAGTTTCTTCGATTGGACTCCAGAAAAATTCATCTGTCATTAAAGCTTGTGCTTTCGGGTGTGCCGATTTGAAAGTGTATTCAAAATTGTCCATAGTCTTGTTGGGTTGTGTATCAACAATAGGATTACTCTTTGTCTGCCCGTTAGAACAGCCAAAGAAAAATATGCCTGTCAAAAATGTCGTTAGGATTTGGAGCCTCATAAAAATTGCAGCTTACACTAAAATAGCCGGCATCCATCATTTCTACAAAGATTTTTAAAAAATTGATTGTCAAACGAATCCTTTTCGCTTTTTCAGGTTGCAATAGCCGGCAAGCCAATTTTCCTACCATTCAACACCTCCGTTTTTCCAGAGGTCATCCAAGGGGGAGGGAAGGGTTACAAGTTGCTCTTTTCTTACGTGGAGGTATCGTTCGGTGGTCTTTATGCTGAAGTGGCCCAGGATGTCCTTGATGTAGCGAATATCTACACCCTTTTCCAGCATGTGGGTGGCAAAGCTGTGACGCAGGCTGTGAAAACTAACATCCTTTTTGATACCGGCTTGCTCACGCGCCAGTTGAAACACGCGTTGGGCGCTCGAATCTGAATAGGGTTGACCCGGCAAATGACCCTCAAAGACGTAAACATGGGGACGAGGCTTGCACGAGCGCACATATTCCCTGAGCACGTCAAGTAAAACAGGGCTTAGATTGACCACGCGGTCCTTTTTTCCTTTGGCTCTTTCCACAAAGAGTTGCATACGGTGCGGGTCAACGTGCGAGAGCTTTAGATGCACCACCTCTGAAACGCGAAGACCGGCACTGTAAGCCGTAAAAAGGATGGCTTTGTGCTTCCGGTTGGTTAGAGCGTTAAAAAGCCTTCGTAGTTCTTCTTCCCCGAGTACCTTGGGCAGCTTGAGCGGCTTTTTAGGCCGTGGCAGTTCAAAGAAAAGCGGCTCCCAGCCCAGAACCTTCTCGTAATAAAACTTCAGGGCGTTGATCCGGCTGTGAATGGTGGCCTCGGAGAGCTTTTCTGTTTCCATTAGATAAAGAAGATAGCGGCGCAATCGCTCCACCGTTAATTCGGCCACCCACTGTTTTCCCAAAATGCGCAGCAGCGAAAGAAACTCGGTGCGGTAGGTACGGATCGTGCTGGGGCTGTAGCCCTTTAAAGTAAGCCTTTCTATAAAGAGACGGTAAGCTTGAAGGTTTTCAGGACAAAGTTGTTTGTTTAACAGCAGCGACGCTTGCGTTTGGTTGACCGTGAACACGGTCGTTGTACCAGTGGCTCTTACCAGCAGTAGCGTCTTTCGCTGTTCGAGGTAGCGCTTAAGAAGGCTTGTGTCAATTTCGACGTCCGCGCCTTTTAGTTTTTCAACCAGCGATCGGTAATGAAATTTGGTGAACGGCACGTACCAGGTGCGGTGTGTTCCGCTCCAGCGTGCCTGCGGTAGCGTACGAACAAGGCGCTCCAGTTCTCGTTCTTTAAATCTGAGGGCAATGCTTTCCTGACGGCGGTGATAAAGGGGTGCAAGACGAACGAGGAGCAACATAAGCAGCGGTTGTCACATAAAAATAATCCATTATTTCATTTGCACCTTGCCAATGGCAAGCAATTAACTGTCCCAATTGTAAAGGAACCGTTAGCAGTCAAGCGCCTACTTTTCATGTAACCGCCTATGCAGGGCAAATCGCTCAATGGCTTCTACATCATCCATTCGCAGGTTCGAATTCCCCCCGGTTGTTTCCACCAAACCCGGCGAGTCTATTCAAATTAACTCACATCTGAGATCATCTTATATTGATTAGATTAATTTACCTAAGTTATTCTCCTTCACTTTGCCCGGCGGCTGCCCCCACAACAAAGAACAGGAAACGCAGAAAGAAAACACAACCGGCTATGATGGTACTGTTAGTGCGGCACTTACACAGAAGCCATCCGGAATGCCAACAGCGGCCTTAAATATTCTTTCATACAGGAATAAAAAATGAGCATCCATGAAAGCAGAATCCAGGTAAGAATTTTTAGAATTAGTTTCAAAAATCAATTCTTAAAATTCCAGCTTCCAAACCTTGTCGGAAGGAACTCCAGTTATTGTTTCTCCCGTTACATAAATCGTGTTGTTCACCGAAATGACGGCGATGCCTCCTAAGGCAAACGGCAATACACCAATTGACCATGTGTTGCCCGTTATGTCGTAGATGTCAAATTTGTCAGTGCCGTTGCCAAAGAAAACAATCTTATTGCCTTTGAACACGGCCTTTGACCAACCTGTTGGGCGGAACAAGTACTGAGTGGTGCTGTTGCCGGTGTTGACATCTCGTATCTCTACCGAACAAGTGCCACCTCCACCCCAATAGATTTTGTTGCTTGCTACGATCCCAGCATGGTTGTATCTTCCTTCCTGCATTGTTGCTGTTGACCAGGTGTTGGTTGCGTTGTCGTAAATCTCAATTTCATTAAAAGGACCGTCATTAAGCCATGATGTCGATCCACCGGAAATGTAAACTTTGTTGTTCGCCGTAACAGCCACATGTCCTCTAACCTTGTATTGGCTGAGTGAGGCTGTTGACCAGGTATTGGTTGCAAGGTTATAGATATCCACTCTCCCCGCGCGGGCTTCACCACCCGAAAATCCACCATCGCCCCCGACAAAAAGAACGTTGTCGCCAACGGCTGCCGCAGCTATATCATCACCACCCAGGCTTAAATGAGCCACCGTCCATGTATTGGTTGAAACATCATAAATATCTACTACGTCTGTCGGAACCGTCCCATCACTTATTTCACCACCGGCAAAAAATACTTTATTGCCATTAGCAACAGCGGCAATCCTATGACGGGCAACACTTAATTCAGCCGTTGACCATTTATTGGTACTTATATCATAAATATCTACTCTTGAAGAGTGCGTGTAAACTACTCCTCCTGCAAATAGAATCTTGTTACCGGCTGAGGCAACAGCTATTGCCCCTCTTGCTTGCGAGAGTGTGCCAATGGGTATCAATTGTGCATTGACAAGAGGCCTGTTGCTATTGTCGCATGCAACCACAATTGCGGGATTGACGGTAATCTTTACCGTGTCTCTTGTAAACAAACTTTTTGAATCGGTTACTTTCAGTTCAAATTGGTACGTGCCTTCTGTAAGATTAGTGACCTGCGTCTGTATTGCAGCTGCGTTCGTGATGTTGAAAGATGAAGGACCTGTAAGCTTTGTCCATGAATAGCTCGTAATGTCATGATCAAGATCAGTAGAGCAACTTCCATCTAATGTCACTGCATTGGTGGGCAATGTAATGGTTCGGTCGGCACCGGCACAGGCCACGGGCGGATGATTGCTTGTTGCAGTTGAATCTACCGTTATCATCACCGTATCTCTTGCAGATGCACCTTTATCATCGATTACCGTCAATTCAAATTGATAGGCTCCCAGTTTCAGGTTCTTCACAATTGTAGTTGCAGCGGTGGCACTCGCGATTGTGAAAGAAGCAGGACCGGTTAACTTTGTCCACTGCCATGCATTGATCTTCCCGTCCGGATCGCTGGACTTGCTGCCATCCAACAAGACACTATCCAATGGTAAAGTAATAGCCATGTCCGGCCCAGCTAAAGCTATAGGTTGGTTTTGGGCTATACAACTTTCACATGACATCTCTCTTTTGCAGGATAGACAAATACACGCAACGAAAAGGGAGGTGATAAACCCCTGTACAAACTTCCATTGCATATGAATCAAATTGAAGTTTGAATATGCTTTACCCGGGGAAAGGAAGCGGTCCTGTTAAAGCTACTGAACTTTCTTTTCATAATGATGCTTTTGAATGTCTCTACGCTTTATCAGGCACTATCCTAACGTGCAACGTTGGTCTAACTGGACATTACGATGGCTGCAAGCATGCGACCTGTGGCTATGGCAGCTGGTGAACAAGTGCTGACCAATAGAACAACATTGAATTGCCCAGCTACGATATCAGATCCGTTAATCACCGGGTGCCCCCTTTGTATGTTCTGCTCCACTTCCACGGGCAAAAGAAAAATGCCCTCACCATGTGGAGAGCATTTTTTGCAAGGCAGTTGCTGCTATGCGATGCCTTAGCCTTTTAAATGATCTTCCACAATCTCTGTTTCCTGGTTTACCACATGCACAACTTTCCAGCTTTTTGCATCTTCAATGGTAATGAGATAGGCTGTTGTATTGTTAAACGTTACTTCCTTTGCCGACTTGATCGTATAATCGTAATACCTGCTTTTCACCAATCGCCGAACGTCACTGTTTAACTCTTTCTCGCTATAAAATTTGATTGAACCATCGTTATTTCCTTTGCTATCCAAGAAGACGGTGAAATCCATGACAGCATCCGCATAGCGTACCACGTATCCTGTCTTAGTTGAAGCCCATTTTGCATCTTTTATCAATGGATTGCCGGCATAAAAACTCTTGATTGCTTTTGGCAAAGGAGCCGGTTTGCTTACTGATGTTTCCGTTGGCGTCGTTGTTTTGAATGAAACCTGCTGTGCATTCTGGGCATTTAAAAAAAATGTGCTGCCTACTGTTACTGCCAGAAGAAAAAATTGCTTTTTCATATAATTCGTTTTTGGGTGAATGTTTGTGTCGATTGCAGGTTAAAACTACCTTGATGAAAAACCCAAAACGAGGCATAGGGAGCAGTTTGCGGATTTAAGCAGTAGTTGGCAGGTATGAAAGAGTTTTTGAAGGCAAGGAAACGAGGGAAGATAAAAAAGGCCCGGAGCATGGTTAGAATAATTTCAATAGCGCTTCCTTTCTACTTCGTGATACATTTACCGTACTTCCATCTGTCATCACCAAATACCCACCCTCGCCGCGGACATACTTGGTCACCTCGTTTAAATTGACAACATAAGAATGATGGACACGGACAAATGACAGAAAGTCACGGAGTTGTTCTTCCATTTCCTTTAAGGTGCGGCAGGCCGTCACCTTTGTTTTGTTTTTTAAAAACAGATGCGTGTAATTGTCGTCAGCCTCGCAACGAACAACATTGTCTGCGGCGATCATTTCAAAGCCTTCTACTGTTGGCACGGCAATCTTGTTAAAAGGATGATCATTGTTTTGGAGCCTCTTGAGCAGCATTTGAAATTGTTCCGCTACCGGTAAAGGCCGTTGCTCTTCTACTTTTTTTACTGCGATGGCTAATTCGGTTGGGTCAATGGGCTTCAGCAAATAATCCAGTGCACTAAAGCGAATGGCCTTGATGGCGTATTGGTCATAACTGGTAGTAAAGATGATGGCGAATGAAATCTCAGTAAAATGTTCCAGCAGTTCAAACCCATTCATGCCGGGCATTTCAATGTCCAAAAAAATTAGATCGGGCTTTTGCTTTTTGATGGCTTGGAGTCCTTCATTGGCCGAACGGCATTGCGCAATGATTTGAACACCTGGACAATATTCTTTCAGCAATATGCTAAGCGTATCGAGGCAATGGAGTTCATCGTCTATCAAGATAGCTTTAATCATACCGCAAAGGAATTTTGAGCACGACTTCCGTTCCTCCGGCCGAGCTGTCTGGAAGCGTTAGATCGTTTATGATTACTGCGTCTTTCGGCTCGCTGCCTCGGTTCAGCATTGAAATACGTGCAACAGTAATGCGCAGCCCCATGGATTTGTACAGCGGAGCCGATTTGTTTTTTAGTGCCGCGGCTTTTTCACGGCCTACGCCGTCATCGGTAATCCTGCAGAGCAAGGTGGTTGCCTCATCGGTAATCTCAATATTTAGGTGTCCTTTTTCGGGCTTGTGCATCAGCCCGTGCCAAATCGCATTTTCGACATAAGGCTGAATAAGCAGTGGCGGCACTTTGATGTTCGTTTGGTCAAGGTTTTCGTCAACCCAAACGTTGTAGATAAAATGATGGTCAAAGCGCAGCGCTTCCAGTTCCAAATACAATTTCAGCGCTTCTATTTCGCTTTCAAGCGGGATTAGCGGGGATTGTGAATTTTGAAGAATCATTCGCACGAGGCGCGAAAATTTGGTGAGGTAGGACGACGCCTCGCTTTTTTTGTTTTGCAGGATAAAGTGATTGATGGAGTTAAGGGAATTGAAAATAAAGTGGGGGTTCATCTGTGCACGCAAAGCCTGCATTTCGAGCTCCGATGCCTGCTGCTCCCATCCTAATTTTTGCAGCTGCTGTTCGTGTTGCAGCTTTTGTTTCTCGTGCTTGCGCCTGAGTGTCACGTTGCGAATGATTACCCCCGACAACAGCGTTAACAAAAAAAGGCCGGTAAACAACGCTTTGCGAAACAGTGCCTCCTTTTGTAACGTCGCTTGCTGCAGTCTTTTTTCTTCGTTGATAGCGGCAATTTTTTGTTCGTAATTATAAGCGGCGAAACGACCCTTAGCCTGGTCGTTTAACACTTCATCCTTCATGATTATGTACTGCCGAAAATAAAAATTAGCGCTGTCTGCTTGATGCAACTTGTCAAAAACGGTCGAAAGAATTTGGTAACCGTCGCGGATAAATTGTTTGGCTTTTGTTTGAAGAGCGATGTTCAGGCCCTCGCGACCGTATCGCAAAGCTTCAGCATTGTTGCCCAAGCCCACATAAGCTTTACCGACATCAAGTAATGAACGCATGATTTCGTTGCGGTCGTTCAGCCTGAGGTGTTCCGCAAGACCGAGTTTGAAATTTTGAAGTGCGTGCACATAGTCCTTTTGTTCAAGGTAACACTCGCCGCTGCTAATCCACCACACCCGCATGTTTTGCGGTTTGTCATTTTCCGGTTTAAACAAGTTGTAATAATGCCAGGCCGAATCGAATTGGTGCAAATGACTAAAGGCTTCGGTAAACTCCATTTTGAACCAAATGTCTTCATCGCCATCCAGCCTGTGTTTTTTCGTCTCTTCATCGTCTGTCTCCAATACGTTGCGGAAATAGCGTAAAGCCGCACGGTAATCTTCGATTAATTCATACAATTGGGCAAAACAATAAAGCGAAGTAGATATCCAAATTTTGTTTTTTGTTTTTAAAGCGAAGTCCCTTTCTTTCTGCGCGGCCTGAAAACCTTTTTCGTAGTTGCCGCTTTGGCGATAAACAGCATAAATGGACCCTATTGCGTCGGCCATGTCACTTTCGTTCCCGGTTTGTTTCGCCAGTGCCAGTTGCTTTTGTGAATACACCATGGCCTCGTCAAAGCGGCTCTGTGAAAAAACGGTGTACCATAAATAAACGTATAATGTGTACAGCCCTTCTTTGTTCGGCGTCTTTTCAAACCAGCTGAGTGATTCCCTTCCCAACTCTTCCGATTTGACAAAGTCGTCGTCAAAATGTTTGGCAATTTGCGATTGCCGCGAATACGCTACCGCAATACCGTGGACGTAATGATTGCTTTTTGCATTCTGCAAGGCCAGGCTTGCATACCAAACAGCGGAATCTTTTTTGTCGGCGAGAATGTATTGATAGCCGATGTTATTCAGGCAATCAATGCGAAGCGTATCGTGTAGCGTGAGCAAAACACTGGAAAGGCTGTCAATTTGCTTTGGCTGGCCAAAAAGAGAAAGTGGTACCAATAGGCAGCCAATAAGGTATCCTTTGCAGCGCTGTGGAAATTGCCTTTTATGAGGATGTAAACTCATAGCGGCACTTTATAATAGTAAGGTACATCATCTGTACAAGGATTCCATCTTTAAAGCTATTGACCCTCACACGCTTTGCTAAGCAATGCTGGGTAATTTGCGGATCCTCGAAGCAATTGGCGCTTTTCCTTGAGTCGTTGACAATTGCCCGAGAAGACGTGCAGCCTGTTCGAAGGCGGTGTAAGTATACTCAGAGCTATATAAATGAAATTGCCGTAAATTTTTTAGTCGGGTGATTACTGGTTGTCGTAGCATTCTTGCAACTAGAAATAAAGCGCATTGACCAGTGATACAGCGAAGGTTTAAAATTAAGACGGCTTAGCTCTTGTCCAGCCACCCCTCGAATTCCACGGATTACCCTCCATTTTGGGTACTTTACTCATTTACCCTTCTTATTTGATGTCTTGGAGAATAGCTTGGGGTTTTAATTCATTTATCCATAATTATAAAATAAAAGATTATGAAAATTCAAATGAAAGCTGTTCTTATGCTTATGACTGCATTCGCTGTTTTGAATAGCGGCTGCAAAAAGAACGGGATTACGAATTCGTCGTTCGATGAGCCGGTTACAGACGCGTTTAGTGCAGATGTTCAGAACGCTCCACTTATAAAGTTTGGAGCGGATGTCCCTGCAAAGTGGTATGCCCTTGCAATTAACCTTTCCCGCACGACACCTAACCAAAGCCCTGGCCCCATTAATTCACGAGCATTCGGTTATATGGGGCTTGCCCTATATGAATCAGTTATGCCAGGCATTCCCGGAGATAAATCTATGCAGAGCCAGCTCAATGAAATGCCTGCGCTGCCACAAGTAGTTCACGGAGAGAAATATTTTTATCCTTCTTGTGCCAATGCTGCTTTGGCGAACATGGTTCATCACATGTTTGGCAATACTTCTTCTGCACAAAATTTTACGATTGATTCCTTAGAAGCTTCACTCAACACCTTGTTTGCATCAATGGTTTCAAAGGACGTGTTAGACCGTTCGCTAAAGTTTGGCCGGGATATATCAAATGCTATTTATTCATGGTCTGTTTCCGATGGCGGAGATAAGGCTTACCTTAATCCATTTCCATCAACCTATGTTCCTCCGGTAGGTCCGGGATTATGGGTTCCCCAGCCAGGTCAACTCGCTCAACTTCCGTCTTGGGGCAATAACAGAACTTTTATAAAGAACAATGCTGCAAGTACGCAACCGCCCCCACCCCCCGCGTATTCTACCGAGTCTTCGTCAAAATTCTACCAGGAGGAATTAGCCGTGTATCATGAATCAATCAACCAGAATCCTGAGCATATTATTATTGCTAAGTATTGGGCTGCTTTGCCTGGCCCAAGCGTGTCAATTTCCGTTTTAAGTTCTGTGCTTGCCAGCAAAAATTCGAATCTTGCAGTTGCGGCTGAAGCCTATTGCAAAGTGGGTATTGCAATTGCCGATGCTATCGTATCCTGTTATAAAACCAAATACCAGTATAACCAGGAAAGGCCAATAACTTTTATCAGGGCCAACTTTAATTCGACATGGGTTCCAACATTACCCACGCCACCGTTCCCCGACTACACCTCCGCGCATTCAGTGCAGGCGGGCGCTTCTGCAAGAGTGCTTGCAGATATTTTTGGTAACAATACTACTTTCACAGACAATACGATTAACAGTCTCGGATTTACTCCACGGATATTTACAAAATTTTCTGATTTTGCAAATGAACTTGCGCTTTCGCGTTTTTATGCCGGAATACACGTGCTTACCTCTAATTTGGTTGGTTTAGACCAGGGAAATCTCGTTGGCATGCATGTGAGCGCACTTAAGTTTAAAAATGATTAACCGGAAAAGATTCCTGAGTATGTTATTGACCCGAGCATAAAACTCAATTCCTTTTTCGTTCCTTCGGGAAGATTCTTGGCCAGGACAATGAAAACCGGAAATTTTTCACACCCAAATACTCCATTAAAATAACGACTTGAATATAACAGTGATAAAATTTATGGAGGTATTTGCATCCTTACTATGGAGGGTTTCATGGGTAGTAGCTTGGGTTTCTTCTTTCTTCTTTCTTCTTTCTCCTTTTTCTTGTGTTCTTCGCGAGAAAATAGAAGCAGGGGTGAAATAATAGCGAGGCAGATATTGTGAACCTTGTGCCGGAAGAGGAACCAAAAAAGACGTTCGTACAAGAAGAACGAGGGTGCTAAATGAAACAAGCCGGGAAATTACTCCCGGCTTTTAACTATATTTCTTAAGGTAACTACTTTAGGATTTGGAATTGTGAGCTACTCGTCCCGCCATTCTGGTCAGAGACATTCATGATTATAGTTGTGTTTGCGGTTATACCTGTAATTGGATATGAAAAATCATATTCTTTCTTGTTCTTTGCGGTTGTTTGATCAACCAAAAACGGATTTGAATCCCCTTGTTTGGTCAGTGTTACCTGTGCTAATGAGATTTGGGATGAAATGTGCCCGGTGAGAGTAAATTGCCCGCTTGATGCGGTGCCCTGGCTTGCGTTGTTTGTATAGGTAACCTGGGGTTTTGAAACATCCTTTTTACACGAGGTAAAAATTAAAAACGTAGTTACTAACAGGAGTAAAATTGATTTTGTTTTCATGCAGTATGGATTTTTTTGTAAACAAAGAACAAAAAGATCAGAATTGCAAACGCTTGTATGTTTTCTTGACTGAACCTATGTGATTTCAAACTGAGACACTACCACAAATTCGTATAGCTCTTGCTTTTGCTGTTGTATTATTTCAGCATGGTCAACAGAGAGTTGTTCAGTTTTTATCTAAGTATTGTAGTCATTGAAAAAAGGTATTGTGAGCTTCTCCCAACTCCATCTTCAGTCGCGGAAATAAAAGAAGAAAAGCTGATTGCAACAAACAGCAATTTAGGTAGCCACTTGACCACCAGGTGCAAAAGCATAAAATCTTGTGTCGATGAAAGTCTGTCTGAATGGTAACTGCTAACGTATTTGGACAAGGCTAATCGCGACCCGTGAGCACGACGATTTCAAGTATGATCATAACAACGCCGACCGGAATAGCCCAGCGCTGTGCTCTTGTCACCTTTATTTGAACCGACTGATTAAAGCAAAAGCCGCTTGCTAAAAACAATAACACGGCGGCTGCGAAGCGAATAGTCATAAATTTTTTTCTCTCTGCAATTTGAAACGTAGCTATTGACGAGGTAGAAAGGGAAAAGTTAAAAGCACCCTGTTAAAACTTGCGAGCGTAACACATTATGAGAAAAATAATGCTCGAAGAGATTATGAGCAGTAAGATACAAATTCTCGCTGCAAGGATGTTCCTAGTAAGCTCTCGCAGTCAAACAATGTTTCGTGGTGTTTTGCCGCTGAACTGGGCCTCGATGTTTTCCAAAGCGTCCATTCCCATGCGTATGAGGGATTCGTCACTTGTCCCGGCTACGTGCGGCGAGGCCATGAAATTTTCCAATTGAAGCAGCGGATGATTTTCGTTTACCGGTTCCTCCAAAAAAACATCGGAGGCGGCTGCAAAAATTATTTTTTCTTTCAGGGCTGTATACAAATCGGCTTCGTTTACAATTCCACCTCTTGCGACATTGATCAATACTGCCTGCGGCTTCATTAGCCGAAGCTCTTGGATTCCAATCATCCCTTTTGTGGTAGGCGTAAGCGGAACGTGCAGGCTTACAACATCACTCATGCTGAGCAAGTCACTGAGGCCTGTTATCCGTTGCACGTTGTGGTCATTAAATATTTTTTCGCTAGCGTAAGGGTCATAAGCACTTACAGAAGCGCCAAAGCCCTGACTAAACATTTTGGCTACACGCCTGCCTACCTCTCCCAAACCCACCAAACCAATCGTTTTGCCGTTTAATTCAAAAGCTGTGGGTTGCGCACGCCATTTTCCCGCTCGCAGATCGTTGGAATAAATGCACAAGTTTCTGCAAAGTGCGAGGGTTAAGGCAACGACATACTCGGCCACCGTGATCGAGTTGGCGCCAGGTGTGTTGGTAACCAAAATCCCTTTTCGCCTGGCGGCTTCGTAGTCAATGTTGTCAACGCCCACACCGTGCTTGGCAATAATTTTCAGTTTTTTTGCGCTTTCTATATCTTCTCCATTCACAACATGGGTGCGAACAATAATTGCATCAGCCTCCAGTCGCCAATCACCGGTTCTCGACTCAGGGACCGTTACTACGTTGTATTTTTCTTTTGCCATATCAACAACTTTTGGATGAACGGGATCAAGGATGTAAATAGTCATTAGAGGTTGTTGATTTCATTTACAATGGTATTTACGGCCGAATCACTCATTAGGCTTTTTGACCCTCAGCTTTCGTTCGTCCTTCTTCATGTGAAGCGACCAAGATTACCCGCAAAAGTGGGCAAGGAATCAGCACCGGAAAAGAGCAAAACATAGTTAAATACGGCGGATCAAGTTTATTTTAGCCTATTAATGGACACATGAAAACAAATACCAAGAGTTTTATTGCTGGACTTTTAACGGCAACTGCGTCATCGCTTTGCTGCATTACACCCGTTTTAGCCTTCCTTGGCGGAGCGAGTGGACTCGTTTCTTCCTTTTACTGGATTGAACCGTTCAGGCCTTACCTGATTGGGATGACAGTTCTTGTATTTGCCTTTGCCTGGTATCAAAAGTTGAGGTTAAAAACTAAGCCGGAGTGTCACTGCGAATCCGACAACAAAAAGTCTTTTCTTCAGTCAACGGCTTTTCTAAGCATTGTGACAGCCCTGGCAGCACTGTTGATTGCCTTTCCTTATTATGCAAGTGCATTTTACCCGGAAGCAGCGCAACCAAAAGTCGTCATCAACGACAAAAGCAATATTAAGCAGGCAACATTTACCATCAAAGGCATGACCTGCGAAGGCTGCACAGAACACGTTAACAGTGAAATTGCAAAAGTCAGAGGTGTGATCAATTATCAGACTTCTTTTGACAATGCGAACAGCGTTGTAACATTTGACAATAGTAAAACTTCCGCAGCCATTGTTGCGACTGCCATTAACAGCACAGGGTACAAAGTGGTTTCGCAAACCGTAAACAATCACTAATGGACAAAACAATCATCCTTCAATCAATTATAACCTGTCCTGTTTGCGGACATAAACAAGAAGAAATCATGCCCACAAACGCCTGTCAATACTTTTATGAATGTAAAATGTGTAAGACAAGACTGAAACCTAAAGCTGGCGACTGTTGCGTTTTTTGCAGCTACGGCTCTGTAAAATGTCCACCTATGCAATTAGGGAATTCTTGCTGTTAGTAGAGAACGAACACAGTCAATACCACGGCTTCAAATTGGCAAAAGCCTGGCGTGGTAAAGGCCTGCAATGGCAGGCCTTGAAAAAATTTAAATAATAGAGCTTTAAAACTTTGCCGCAATTCCCAGATAAAAGCTTCTGCCAATTGACGGAATGATCCCAGGGCCAGGATATTCGTCCGTACGGCGTGTGAAATAGTTTTTGTCTGCGAGGTTATTGACACCTGCTTTTAGAGCATATCTATTAATTCTATAGGTTGCGCTAAGGTCATACACTGTATAGGCAGGAATATAACCAGCAACAGGATCATTGCTACGTTTTTCATTTGTAGCATCGCCGTAAGCATCGCCCACGTTGTTCATTTGCAGTGTGCCGGAAAACTTTTTATCGGCATAGGTTAAGCCAATCCTGTTGACGTAATTGGCTGCTGCCTCCACACGGTTGCCTTTGAATTCACCGCTTGTATATTTTGCGTCAATAAGAGCAAGTGAGTTGAAAAGGCTTAGTCCTTTTGTTGAATTAGCGTTGAGGTATTTAAGCAGATTAAATTCCAAATAGCTTTCCAGCCCCTTGTGGACGCTATTGGCCACGTTGGTTCGCAGTGTGTATTCGTTAACGGTTCCTGGATTGATTAAAACGGTGCCAATGCGCTTGTTATAGGCCAGGTAAAAGGCCCCAACATCAAAATTCAGAACGTTCTTTACGGTACCCCGGTAGCCAAGATCCGCATTAAAGCCTTTGGCGTCTTTCAAGTTGGGATCAATTTTCGACGTTAAACCAAAACCAGTAAGCTGCGAATAATCGATTGGTCGGTAAGCCTGGGTAATGTTTGCATAGACGTTCGTATTTGACGACGTTTTATATTGCGAACCGACGCCGAAAAGTGGAATGCTTCTTTTCCGGTTTTCGTTGGTGATAATTTTGTCCGGCCCTTCCTCTTTGTATCCTTTCCCCGTGCTTCTGAGGTATTCAAACCGAAAGCCGGGAGTAAGCGATAAACGACTGCCGAACCGAAAAATGTTTTCAATAAAAGGAGCAACGTTGGTTGTGGTAAAATCAAGATCGTATTCATAAGGCCCCGCAACCGACAAATCGAAATCCGAACCTGTTGTTCCCTCGCCGCCACCTTGCCGTTTAAACCAGGCGTAGGCATAACGAACGCCACCGGCTACCGTATTTTGGTTGTTGCCCAGTATATAATTGTGCAGCAACCGGAGCTCAGTCGTTGTATTGCGCATGTCCTCGTTTTCCACTTCACGGTGAACGTATTCGCCGGTGGAAGGATCTATTTCATCCAAAGCTCCGGCACCGCCATCTTCATTGCGCCAAACCAAAGCGCGGTTGCTAAAGAGAAAGGAGGATTTAATGCTGAGCGTCGTTTTCGGTGAAATCGTGTAAATCGCAAAAGCTGCCAAGATGTTCCAAGGGCTTTTTAGCCAGTTGCGTGACCGGAATGATGAACGTGGGTTCGCAGCAAACATGCTGTCGGTAAGGCCACCCGGCATTTTAATCCGGTTGCGGAGCAAAGAGTATTCTACACCTGCTATGAACTTATTAGACGCATTGTATTGAAGCCTAGCAAAGGCAGAGAATTGTCGTTGTTGGCTGTTGGGCCGCCAACCGTCCAAGGTTCTGTATTGAGCGAAGCCATAATAACTAAATTTTTTAATCGTGCCGCCAATCGAGTTAAAAGAATTGAACAAACCAAAGCTGCCCCCCGTTTGCGAAGTATAGAGTTCAAAGGCTTTGTTCTTCGGCGCTTCGTTGACGACGTAGTTGACCATGCCGCCGAACTGCGAACCAA
The DNA here is from genome assembly GCF_007970805.1 of Flavisolibacter ginsenosidimutans. Taxonomy (GTDB): domain Bacteria; phylum Bacteroidota; class Bacteroidia; order Chitinophagales; family Chitinophagaceae; genus Flavisolibacter; species Flavisolibacter ginsenosidimutans. The sequence continues at coordinate 1,253,962 of NZ_CP042433.1, forward strand.
ATTGCAGCGATGCAGCGCCGCGAACCATCTCGATGCGGCTAACGGCTTCCATGGGTGGGATGTAATACGCCTCGTTATACCCAAACACATCAGCACTAATGTTATAGCCGTTCTGACGGGTATTCATTTCAATACTTTGGGTTGGATTTAAACCTCGCGTTGCAATGCCATTTGCTGTAAAGCCGCCGGTTTCCGTTTCCACGATGTTTAATCCCGGGATTCGACCCAACACCTGCCTCGTGTTGTTGATGGCTTTGTTGGCGTCAAGGCTGTCTACAATAATTACCTCGTTCTTTTTACCGGCGTAAATCACTCCGTCTTTTGCTTCGGGCAGGTGACCCGTGCCCCGCACGGTCTTTATACCGGTCACAGTAACTTCCTCTAAAACCGAAGATTTAATCGAGTCTTTTGGTTGCTGTGCAAATAAGGATAAAGGCAAAAGACTAAGGATTACAATATAATTTCGTTTCACTTTTCTTTTTAAAGCTGCAAAAGTCGGGGCAATCAAAATTTGACCACTTACGTAATGCGGAAAAATTGTTTCAAATACGGAAAAACAATTGTCATGTATCTTGTCAGTGCAGACGGGATAAACCATATCCTTATTTGATAACATTCCATTTCAGAATAATTTTATCCTTCGATTTCACATTCTTTAAGATAAGCATTCCTTACGCCTACACTTTTCGTACTGCATACATAAGCCCTACTGTAATTGCCTCCAACTATTCTACATTGCTTGTGAATAATCTACTTCGATTGTTTGCTTACAAATGATGACCTCTGCAAATCAAATTCCCGATCCAGGAAGAAGTTAGCTTTGCTCATTCAAACCAAGTGAAAACATGACACAGGAACAAACGGCCATTCGAACAACGTACTGGAGCATGGCCGCCAATGCGGGTCTTGCAACAATCAAAGGAGCCGCCGGTTTTTTTGGAAATTCGTATGCCTTGATTGCTGACGCAATTGAATCCACAGTAGATATATTTTCTTCGTTTCTCGTTTTGATAGGAATACGGTATGCCAACCGTCCTGCCGATAAAAATCATCCTTACGGACACGGACGTATTGAGCCGCTGGTTACGTTTTTGGTGACGGGTTTTCTGGTGATGTCTGCAACAGTCATTGCGTATGAGAGCATTCACAACATTCGCACACCTCACGAACTTCCGAAAGTGTGGACGCTTTTTATACTTGCAGGAATTATCGTCTGGAAGGAGATTTCTTTTCGCATGGTATTGAAACGCGCAAAGGAAATCAACAGTTCCTCTCTTAAAGCCGATGCATGGCACCATCGCAGCGACGCGATCACTTCTGTCTCCGCCTTCATTGGTATTTCCATTGCCCTTCTGCTCGGGAAAGGCTACGAAACAGCCGATGACTGGGCGGCCCTGTTTGCTGCCGGATTTATCCTGTACAACAGCTACCTGATTTTTCGTCCCGCGTTGGGTGAAATCATGGACGAACATTATTACGATGATTTGGTGAGTGAAATCAGAACGGTAGCCTTAACGGTTGAAGGTGTGCGGGGCACGGAAAAATGCTTTGTCCGTAAGGCCGGCATGAAATACCACATTGACCTTCACGCCACCGTGAATGGAGAGATTACTGTACGCGAAGGGCATAACATAGCGCACCATTTGAAAGATACGTTGCGAGAGAGGCTACCGCAACTTGGCCATGTGCTCATTCATGTTGAACCCGCAAGAGAATGATCGCAGTAGGTTCAATTAACAAAACACCTAGTCCGAAATAATCAGCATCGCACTTCACAAGAACCACAACGGCAAACAACTACATTGCTTTTACAATGGCCAGCGATTTTTTCACGTGCTCAACCGGTGATAGATGATCGGTATCAGAGGAGAACATCGCTACGATTTTGCGGTCTTTATTAATTACAAACGTTGTTCGCGGTATGAAGCCGTGTGTCACCTGCTCACCGCGTACGTCTTTCACACCCGGTTGTGGGGGTTTTAGTTTCAGGCCAAACGTCGCTGCAATCTGGCCTTCAGGATCTGAAGCCACAGGAAATTTCCCCGCACAAAACTCCGGGTCAGAGGAGAATGATTTGAGTCGTTCAATGTCGTCCGCTGATACACCGATGATGGTAGCGCCTGCCCTTGTAAAAGTGTCCTTGTACTCAGCGAAGGTATGGGCTTCCAAATCGCATCCGCCTGTATACGCAGATGGATAGAAATACACCACCACCGGTCCCTTTGCAAGGGCTTTTTTCAAGGAAAAATTGAACTGTTTACCCGACTGGCTTGCCTTGGCCGTGAATAGCGGCGCCACCGAACCATTTGAAGGTATCGTCGATTGGGCAAAACCAGATCGGGTAATGAAGAGGAAAAACCCAAAAAGGAAAAGGAAGAAAAGTGAGTTTTGTTTTCGCATAATTAACTGTTTTTAAAAGCGTATTTAAACATACCAAATTGGGGTCAGGTTTACATATTGGCATGAATATCTCGCTAATCAAATTTTTGTAAGGAAATCCACGCATCTATATCTGTTCCTTTTTTCGGATCGAATTTGGGTGGTGTGTTCATATTTTATTAACGTCAGAGAAATTGCTTTAATAAGAAAGCCTCCATTAGGAGGCTTTCTTATTAATCGTCATCCTTTGCGATCAGGTAGCCAAAAAGGCCGTCGGTTTCTTCATCGGGTCCTGCTGTAAAATACAGGCGGCTTTGATCGATGGTAGACGTAGACGGGGGAAGCATGATAGCCCATAATTTATCAATCACAATCGGATCTTTTTTGCCACGTAGCTGACCAACAAACTTCCCGTTCGTTCTGTAGGCATTGATGCGGCCGTTGCCAAAGTTTCCAATCAAGATATAATTTTGATTCTGGCCTTCATTATCGTCATTATCCATTTCATCCATTTCCTGGTGGAAAAAGGAACGCGGCACCATGGCTATACCCCAGGGAGCATTCAGCGGTCCTCCCGTTGCAAAGCGTTGAACGAATGAACCATCGGGTCTATAAACGTCAACAATACCCAGACCTTCACCCGCTTGGCTTCTGTGCGTTACCGGGTCAACCTTTGCATACATCACAAGCAGGTTGCCTCCAACCTTCCAGATATTAAAGGGCGAGTACCCTGCCGGCAAATTGGGATCTGTAAACGGCATGGACACCATTGTCCACGTGCTGTTCCAGACATCAATGTGACCGGTGGCAAAATTGGCAGCGTATAAATTTTGTTTGCCGTTATTGGCGGCAAGAGCAAGGCCTGTATATGCGCCTTGTCCCGCCGTGATTCTCGCGGCTTGTTTTCCCAAACTGCCGTTCCAAGCAGAAATCACTCCATCGACGCCGTCGAAAATAAACACTGCACCGCCTTTACCGGGGATTATAAAGTCTGTAGAGACACTGTTAAACACGATGCCCGTAGGATTTCCACCCGTATTTGAGCCCGGTGAAGGAATGCTGACGGGATTAAGTGGCAGCCTGGGTACGCCTTCACTGTTGTAAACGTTGCTAACATGCCCAGCTTGTGAAGAAATCCAGGCCGTGCCGTTTGGATTAAAAACAAGCCCCCATGAATTCAGCAGCGTTGGATCAATGTTTGGTGCACCGTATTCGTTGTTGTTGGCCGTTAGGTTCACTTGTGCGAAGTGGCCAACTTTCTTGTTTTCATTGGGCTTTTGGGAATTGGCTTTGGCTTCTTGTAAAACCACCGGACTGTTTTGGTCAGATGAGGGCCGAATTGCTTTTTGGCAACTCATTAAGAACAACATGCAAGCCATCGTCCATGAAATGGCCGGAAGAACAGCGGTTTTGATGTTCATCTTTTTCATGTTCTTTTATTTTTGGTTTTAGAAATGGAATCTTCTTTACCACTTGAAGAGAACATAAATTAGGGAGCCAGTGATAGCTGCCTCCCTAATTTGATTACATGGATTTATTTATCCTTATCATCTAATGACTTGTCGTCGTTGTCTTTCTTGTCTTTGACCATAACCAGCTTTAGAATTTTTCCGGTATTGCCAGCGGGTCCGAGCCTGCTGGAAACAGCCAAATACATTTCGCCTTCCAGGTCTTGCCCAAATCCTTTTAGATAATAACCGATATCACCGGGGTGGCTTGCAAGTTCTATTTCCTGGTAGTCCCACAAGGAGGGGCCGTGTGGATTGGCGATAAAAAGTTCACCGTTTGGAGTTGTGGGCGTTTGCGAGAAGGTTCCAAAAATGTATTTCCCCTCAAGGCCGTGCAAATCGTTACCCCGGTAAACATTTCCGCCAATGATCGTGGTGGCTCTTCCTCCTCCTTCCGGATTCAACCAGTTTTTTACCTGAATGACCGGATCAATCAGCCTGTTGCCAAAAGCATCTACATCGGGGCAATTTTGAACCTCAGCAAATTCATTGGCTGCGTTAAAACATTCAGTGCCTTCTTTTACGTTCCAACCGTAATTACCACCTTTTTCCACCAGGTCTATTTCTTCATATCTCGATTGGCCAGCATCCATACCAAACAAGCGGTGCCCGTCTTTCATGTCAAATGAAAAGCGGAAGGGATTACGAAAACCATAAGCCCATATTTCGTCCAGGCCTCTCTTCCCAACAAATGGATTATCCGGCGGAATGCCGTAAGCTTTACCCAAGCTCGTGGTGTTTACATCAATTTCGCAGAAAGTTTCCTAAAAGGTTTTGTTCAATGTCCTGCCCATTGCCGCCGGCGTTAAAGGCATACCAATCTTCTACGTGACCAGGCCCAATGTCGTTCTTGTTACCGCCGTCACCGATCGCTATATAGAGATAGCCATCAGGTCCAAAAGCAATCGTGCCGCCGTTGTGATTTGACTGCGGGTGAGGCTGCTGAAGAATTTTTCTTTCACTGCCCGCGTCGGCCATATTGGGATTAGACGAAACTCGGAATTCGGAAATCGTCGTCATATTGTTCCAAACCTTTGGAAGTCCCGTGTTTCCTGCATCGGAGGTGGGACCGCCGGGGGGCGGTGGAGCGGTGTAAAAAACATAAAATTTACCGTTGTAAGCATAGTTGGGATGGAAAGCAAGGCCCAAGAGTCCGCGCTCGTCGTAGCCCGGCGACAGCGGTGTAACCAGTTTGCTGCTGATGTCTAAAAAGGGCGTTGGTAATTTATTGCCGGCACCGTCAATGATCCAGATTTTTCCAACCTGGTCAATTACAAACAAACGCTTGCTTTTGTCGGGCACAGCGACCAAACCAACAGGAGACACAAAGTTGTCGGCAACAAGCTTTACGTCCACAGCCTTGTTGCCTTCCACCTTCAGTGATTTTGATTGCAAGGCGTTTTCGGGTTCAGTCTTTGGTGGAGAAAGTTCTCGTTTACAACTTTGAAGCAATAAAAACGCAACAAACAACGGAGATGCCCACGCGACTGCTACGGGCAGCCGCGCAAGACCTGCGATCTTCTTCAGTGTACTTTTTACTGAATGCATGGTATTGGTTTTAGGGGTTAAAAAATCAACCGCGCATCTTGAGTGGAAGGTGCATTACAGAAATAACATGACGGTGCCGGAAAATATCGGATTGAACGAAGTATTCGAAAGGTGCAGATCGAAAAACAGGGCTGGTGCCGACGGCAAGACGCATTTTGCATCAACACACCAATACCAGTATCATCGTTTGTAACCGCCGTGCACAAAAAGTAACTTTTAGTGCCAAACAATTTTATCTCATCAGGTTCGGTGTGGTCGGTCTATGTAACCGCATTTGGTCTCCCGATTGTAAGGTAGACTCTCCATTCCGTGGAGCGAATGTTCATGCTTATTTGCTTTGCAATACACGCGTGTAAAATCAAAGCCTATACTTGACAACCGCAATTTTATTCGACCTGAATTTTGCCTTTCATGACGACATGAATGGCGCAGAAATAATCAGCGTTTTTGGTGAACACTTTTGTCCAGAATCTACCCGGTACGATTGTCGAAGATGTCCAGGCTTTGCCGGTATCGGTCACGCAATGATTGGTCAAATCATTGTTGATCCAAACGACAGTATCGCCCTTGTGAACGGTTAATTGATCGGGAACGAATTTCATCTTGTTGATCTCCACAATAAACCTGTGGTCGCCGGGTTGAGGCACAGCCGGAGCAGCAGATGAATCGATTGAGTTAGCCGCTTGCGGGTTCTCGTTTACATGCGGCAGGTTGTCGGGTTTTGGCTTATGGTCGTTGCAGCTTGCAATAAAAGCAAGGCAAGCAAGCAGCCAAACGCTGCCTGCCTTTAATGTTTTCATGAGGGTCATTTTACTTCAGGTTTTTTGCCACCATTTCTGCGTGTTCCAAATGGGTGTGGAGTACCGGCGATACGCTTTGAAGCAAACTTTTAAGTTCCGCGTTTTGCGCATCGGGAATCAGCGTTTTATCCACAGCGGCAATCACGGCCTTGTGATAGGTCACTTCGTTTTGTGCATAGGCTTTGTCAAAAGCTGGTCCTGACTTAGCTTCTAACCGTGCCATTGTTTTTTTGGCGTTGGCCTGCAGGTGTCTGGTAACTGCGTTGTCTTTTGGCGTGACGCCCAGCTTGGTGACGAGCGCCGAAGCTTTGTCAATAACTGATTGGTGGTCCGCAATCATGGTCTTGGCAAAATTGAGCACCTCGGCATTTTTTGATTTTTGTTGTGCTAGTTGGGCTGCCTGTATGTCTATTTGGTTCGCAGCAACTGCTACCGAAGCAATTTCTGCATCGGAAAGCTTAGAAGCTTTTTTCTTTTGTGAGGTTGCCGGAAGGAACGCAACAACCATGGCAATAATCAAGATGCAGGAGCGGAAAAGCATTTTCTTTTTCATGTCAATTGTTTTGTAGCTACTCTTATTGAGTAAGCAAAGACAGAAAAGGTTACAGTCCTTCTGAAATGTTTTATCGGGCAATGCAGCATTAAACAGTGGGCTTGCAAATTGGCAAGAAGGACTGCTTACGTTCAAGGGTTTACCTATGAGGGTGCATAACCCAGACTGTCAATTGCATTGGTTTTGTAATTTGACTTCGTGTTTTGCTGCTTTAAGCAGCTTGGCGAAAAAAATAGAAAGGCTGGCATTTGAGATTTCGGAGATAATGATTGCTCCGTTTTCGTCTTTGCTTTCGTTGTCCAATTGCGTGATAGTAACTTCTTGTTGAGCGGTTCCAGATTTATCTATGTTATGCGGTGTAGTTGATACCTGATGAAACGGTAAAAACCCCTGATTTTGTTTCTACATCAACACTTTGACGACACCTGTTTCCACAAATGTCCACAAAGGTTTACTTGTACTTAAGTAATTTTCGTTTTCCTGCTCGCTCATTCCACTCAGTTTGTTTACTGCGGTTATGTGTTGATCAATTTCTTTGATAGCCGGTGCTGCGCAGTATTTAATTCGAAACCAGGCCATAGATTTATACCGGTAGCCCTCTTTATGTAGGGATCTACCGGGGCTTCGTTAAAATATTTTGCCCATTCACTGGTATTAATAAAAGTGGAACTGTCAACGGCTTCGTAGAGAAACTCGTCAATTTTTAATTCTACGGGAACGTTAGTAGATTCTGTTGGTGCAGAAATGGGCTGGTTATTTGTTTTATCCTTGTTCATCTCTTTCTGTTGTTTTGGTTTACGTTCGTTATTTGGCAGTACTCCGCCGTCAGTATAACAATGCGACTCCGAATCTAGAAAGCTTTGTCGAAGTCCCGGAAATAACAAGCCCGAGAAATTTATTTTTCAAAAACGACCGCGTCTGGTTTTGCACTAAGCAAATCAAGAGTTCATTGATGTCACTGATCATTTTATCCGGACCACAGATATAAAAGTGCCGGGTAAAGTCATCAACCCGGTTCTTTAAAAACGTTTCGTCAATCTTGCCCAAATCATAGTGATCTGACTTTTCTTGCGTTGTTGTAAAGATGGCGTTGTCGCCCAGCATTGTCTAGTTCATCTTTCAAAATAACGTCTGCAGGCGTTTCCTTACGAAATAATAGTTAAAACACTACAATGATTTCAGGTACTCGACCAAATCTTTTTTCTCTGTCGTGGTCAGGTTTAAATGTTGAAACGCGTTGTAATGATTGACAACGTCGTCATACGTTGCAAACCGGCCATCGTGATAAAAGCCGCCTTTTGCCCGTGCAAACAGGCCTCCCAACGGTGTCGTGCGGTATTTGCCGGTTGGCGATCGTTTGGCTTCAAAGTCATCAATGCCAAGTTCCGCTGCGCTGTGCAGGATATTGTCGGCCAGCAAAGGTTCTTTGTGGCAAGTAGCGCATTTTGCCTTGGTCAGAAAAACGGCTTTGCCACGTCCTGCCGCGCCGTGGTCAAAGCTTCCCGATGGTGGTTTCGGCGCATCAATAGAATGCTGGTATTCTCTTAACGCAGGCAATTTCGCAGTGATTAAATCCGGCGTGTGCGTTACGTTCCAAAAGCCGTTTTCCACTGCAATCGGGTATTTGATTGGATCATTCAGCCGGTCGTCGTGAAAATTTCCTTTCCCGTGCATTTCCAAATTGGCAACAAAGGAATTCCAATACGAAATGTCGCCCCATCCCGTATACGTTGTAAGGTCAATGTTTTTCAATCCGAATGCGGCCGGTATCAGGTTGGCGGCTACTTTCCCGTCCGGACGCACAGCCTTGCCGTCCATAAATAATACAGCGGCAAATTTTCCGGGGCCCCAAGCGCCGAGTACCGACCGAAGCGTCGGCTCGTCTACATGCAGCAGGTTGGCTATCGGCGGTGCGTTATCGGTTAACGAGATGATTGCACCCACATTTAGATCCCTGTTTGGCCAGCCGTCCAATCCTTTCCCGATTCCCGGTGCGAAAGAGTTGTCCACCGTTGAATGACAAGACGCACAGGTAATGCCGATTGATTTTAGTCCGCCTTCATTGTTGAAATTACCTTTTACGCCAACCACTGCGTTGAGCTTCAGCAAGGCGATGGTCGTGGCCGGATCATCGAGGTTTATCGTGCCTTCTTTGAGACCTTTGACAACTTCGGCGGGCAACGCATCGGCATCAACTTTTAGTCCAACCGACAGTGCTGTTTTAGGACTGACACCAGCCCCAAAGCCTCCATTGTTGACGCCCGCAATTGCTTTGTCTATATGCAGAAGTCCGCTCCAAAAATCTCCATCACCAAAAGCATCGTAGCGAAAGATTTCCCGTCCTTCAGTAACCAGTGATTTGTTTTTTTCTTTGTTGGCGGCCATTCCGCTTGCGGGCAAGCCAGCACTTGATACCTCGTCTTTTTTAATGTCACGTGAGCATTGCAGAAAAAAAACAACGACGGCCATGGAAGAGACTACAAGGATTGGTTTCTTGTATTTCATAAAATGTTTTTTGCATGTGAACCAATGTTGAATACGGCAAACGGGCAATGCTAAGTCGTTCAAAAAAGACAAAGAAGGTTTAACAACGCATATTTTGTTTTACCCTTTTTAGATATAGAGTAAGCGAGTTCAAAAAAGGTTACAAAAAATTTTTAGCAAAAAGGTGTGAATGGTGGAGGCGGCGGGACTTACAGGAATATTGAGAAAAGAAACTAATAAAAAATCGTAATTTTTGTAACCTTTTTACCGCTTTCAAACTCTATGACCTAAAACAAGCCCACGCATGGATAGATTGGCCTAAAGTACAAACGACATTTACGCATGAGAAAAACGGAATTATACGCTGCGCTTTCCGAGACAACAATTATCAATAGAATAATTTCTGGCGATACAGCCCTGTTTGAAATTTTGATAAGGCGATACAATGGTGTGTTGTATAAAATTGCGCGGAGCTATGGGTTCAATCACCAGGACGCAGAAGACTTGATGCAAGAGACGCACATTGCCGCCTATTTAAAATTGAACCAGTTTGAAGGCAGGGCCGCCTATAAAACCTGGCTTTCAAAAATTATGTCGAACAAGTGCCTATATAAACTAAGCCACGGTGTTGTAAGGAACGAACAACCTGATGAAAATATAGGTGAAACCGCAAATCCTTTGTTCTCAAACACAGACGCGCAAGCCGTTGAAACGATCGTCATGAAAAGAGAGTTTTCAAATTTTTTGGAAGCCAGTCTAAACAACCTTGCGCCTATCTACCGCACGGTGTTTGTGTTGCGGGAAATAGAAGGTTTTTCCGTTGCCGAAACGGCAGAACTATTGAACATTTCGGAAGTCAACGTTAAGGTCCGATTAAACCGGGCAAAGACCATGCTGCAAGAGCAATTGCAACACTTGTACAGCTCAATGGAGATATACGAATTTAACCGGGTGTATTGTGACCGTGTAGTAAACAACGTTTTTAAAAAAATCCTTGCGAACTAAAACTTGTAACGTTACATGGAAGTAAAAATGTTTGTGGCTGACCGGCCCGAGATCGCAGAAGCAAACATCAACGATTGGCTAAAAGGAAGTCGTGCAAAAGTCCTTTACATCGGTCAATCACAGAGTGAGCGCAACGGAAAATTTGTCTTCGTGATTTCTGTTTTCTACTCAAACAATTAAATCTTTCTAACGGAATTTTGAGCGGCCTTCTTTTTTGTTGAAAAAGCAATGGCTTTGCCACAAGCAAATTGCGATGCTTCCATTTCGTTGAAGCAAACCTTTATCCTATTTTAAATTTACATTGTTGCTTATTGATCACTATGAATACAGCTTCTTATGAAAACCTACGCACACGAAACCTGTCTCATTGAAAAACTTGTTTGTTCTCGCTGTAATAAAACGTATTCTCCCCTCCTCATCAATACATTTTCGCCCTGCTGCAACAAGCCTCTTTTGGTACGGTATAATCTACGCCTTCCGTTAAGCAGAAACAGGATTGATCAAAAGGAAAACTCCATGTGGCGCTACGCAGAATTGCTTCCTGTGTTCGACAAGAAGAATATTGTTTCGCTCGGTGAAGGCATGACACCCATCCTTGCTTTGCACAAGCTTGCTTCCAAGACACCGCTACAATCTATTTTGCTAAAAGACGAAGCGCACAATCCCACCGGCTCTTTCAAAGCAAGAGGGCTAAGTATGGCTGTGTCTAAGGCAAAAGAATTAGGCATTGACCGTTTAATCATTCCAACTGCTGGCAATGCCGGCGGCGCATTGGCTGCTTACTGCGCAAAGGCGGGAATGCAATGCACCGTGGTTATGCCGGAACATACACCTGCATTATTCAAAACCGAATGCAGGTTGTTTGGAGCGGAGGTGATTTTGGTAAGAGGTTTGATTAATGATTGCGCCAAAAAAGTGGATGAGATTAAAAAGCAAGAAAACTGGTTTGACGTATCGACGCTGAAAGAGCCTTACCGGCTCGAAGGCAAAAAAACAATGGGCTATGAAATAGCAGAACAATTAGACTGGCAGCTTCCCGATGTTGTTGTTTATCCCGCCGGAGGCGGCACGGGCTTAATTGGCATCTGGAAAGCGTTCCAGGAGATGCTGCAACTTGGATGGATTCAGGAACCTCTACCGAAAATGATTGCCGTGCAATCAGCAAACTGTGCATCGCTTGTTGCTGCCATCATAGACCCTGTTTCTTGGAAAGAAACGTTTTCACCCCGGCCTTCTATCGCAAACGGCCTTGCAGTACCTTTTCCTTTTGGAATGGAGTTGATGCTTGAAATTATTCATGAATCAAAAGGCGAAGCGGTAACGGTTAGTGAAAACGAAATAATAAATGGGATCAAAGAAGTCGCTGAAACCGAAGGAATACTGTTATCTCCCGAAGGAAGCGCTGCGTGGCAGGGCGTAAAAAAGTTGTTGCAGGAGCGAAAGCTTTCTGAAAGCGATAAGGTTTTGTTTTTAAACACCGGCAGCGGTTATAAATATCTGGAGAGCTTGATCGGCCAGTTATGATATTTTCATGTTCCTCTTTTTACATGATGGTGCACAGGCGGCAATGATTTCAGGTAAGCATAAATAGTGGTTATTTGTTTATTCGTCAGGCTTTTTAATCCATCGGCGGGCTTACTCTCCCTCCCGATGGCGCAATGCCTTCAGAAACCACTCTTGCAAAATCTTCTTCACTAAAGTTTTAATGCCGGTTTGCCGAGGCGCTACGAAAGGCAGTTGCTCCTTACAATTGCTCAGCAACAAAATCCCAACTGTATTGCTTTATCATGTCCCGCACTTCTCTAAACTTCTGCATAATTTCTTCTTCCGTTCCGGTCGCCTTTCCAGGATCAGGAAAATTGTGGTGAAACTTCTTCGCACTGGAAGGAAAGTATGGGCATCTTTCTTTTGCGTTGTCGCACACGGTAATGACAAAATCAAAATTTAGATTTCTGTATTCCGCCACATTGTTTGACGTGTGGTGCGAAATATCAATGCCGTCTTCTTTCATGATCTGAACAGCTCTTGGGTTGACACCGTGTGTTTCTACGCCTGCACTGTACACTTCTGCCTTGTCTCCGGCGAAGTGCCGCAAGTAGCCTTCCGCCATTTGACTTCTACAACTGTTCCCGGTACAAAGCACTAAAATCTTTTTCATTCGTCTATCTTACCGATACTGATAAGCTTCCAAAGAAGATTGATAACGGTAAAGCGGCATCAAACTCATTACCGGTGAAAATTCAACTGCTCCTTTCACTTTTCTCTTTCCACTTGTTTGCCGGAAAGCTTCTTTAGCCGCAACTCCAATTTTTCATAATCGCCCAAATACGCTGCCATCAAGCTTTTCCAAAGCTTGCCGTGATTGGGTACATTGAAATGCAGCAGCTCGTGAACAATCACGTATTCACCAAGGTCTTTGTCCATGTCAAGAAGTTCTTTATTAAAATTGAGGTTGCCGTCGGTTGAACATGAAGCCCACTTGTTGGTCATCGGCCGCAGCGCAAGCGAGTTTACTTTGACGTTCATTTTTTCCGCTACCCGATAAACCTGCTCTTTAAATTCTTTCTTGTCCTTCCACTTTGCCATGCACTACAATTTAAACGCAATGAATAAATGGTTGAACAAATCATCCACCAGCTTTGCCACCTTGTCCAAATCATCTTCTTCGGCAAAGACAGCATAGTAAATTGCTTTGCGCAGTTCCCTTAATTCTTTTTCGCTGCTGCGCCAATTCGGGTGATTGATGAACTCACCTTTTATTTGCCCCGTTACTTCCTCCGGATTTTTAAGCCCTCTTTCCAGCAAGGTTTTGTAAACAAAAAAAGTCAAATCATCGTAGCCTTTTTCCGCTTGTTCTTTGCGCCGCTTTAGGTCTTCTTCCAATAACTTTTTTATTTCGTCTAGCGCCTCTTGTGTGCTTTGCTGCCTGCTTTCATAATTCTCTTCTACGGCTTCGGCTCTTTCCCTTATGCCGACCAAAAACGGGTCGTCTGAATTTTCTTCCGCTATTTTTTCGATGCTCTTAATCAGGTTGATGACTCTTGTGTTGTCGTTCCCGCTGGCATCCTTTATTTTCTCAATAGTTTGTTCGTTGATTTCGAAAAACTCGTTGTTGAAATCGGGAACCGAACCCGCCACCTTGCTTTGCACCAACTCGTTTGTCTTGCGCTGAAATTCCCTGTCCACCTGCACCCGTTTTGCATAGGCATTTCTCACCACACCGTAAATGGCCGAAACGGTTGCGTACGTGTCAATATAGGGCCGAAGGAACTTGTCCGGTGAAATGATCTCGTAAAGCATTTCAATTTCCTTGTAGAGTTTAAAGAACTCTTTGCGCCGGGATTTATCACGGAAATAATCAATCAGGTTGTCCGTGTCTTTGTCGTTGAAGTTGTGTTTAATCAGTTCCAAATACGGCGGCACATTCTTGTCCATCTTTGACTGAAACAGGTATTTCAACAATTGAATGTCCTTTACAATGGCATTGATTTCATCGCTGTCAAAGGCCAGCGCTTTTTCGAGGTTTTCAAAGATGCCCACAAAGTCAAGCACAAAGCCGTGCGGCTTTACCATCTCCTTTTCTTCGTTCTCATAAGGACGGTTTACCCTTGCAATGGCTTGCAGCAGCGTATGGTCACGCATGGGTTTGTCCAGGTACATGGCGTACAAAATGGGTGCATCAAAACCCGTCAATAGTTTTTCGGTAACGATTAAGATTTTCGGGTATTCGTCCAGCTTTGTAAACTTCTTGCGGATTTCTTTTTCCCGTTTAGCGTCGTTGTGATAAGCTTTTAATTCTTCGGTGTCGTTGTTGTTGCCGGTGTACACCACTTCGGAATATTCGGGCGGCAGGTATTTGTCCAATGCTTTTTTATAAAGGGCACAAGCCGGACGATCAACGCCAACCAGAAAGGCTTTGTAACCCAAAGGCTCTACGTTTTCCTTGTAATGTTTGGCCACGTAAGCCGCCACTTTATCCACTCTTTCCGTTCCTTTTAAAAAGTTTTTGGTGTTCACGGCACGTTCCAAAATCTTGTTCAGTTCTTCAATGTCATTCACACCGTACGCATCGGCTAAATTCAAAAACTCCTGTTCCAAAATTTCTTTCGGCACCAGCAAATCGTTTGGCGCCATGCCGTAGAAAAGCGGCAGTGTGGTTCCGTCTACTATGCTGTCGGCAATGGAATATTTGTGCAGGTAGCCCTGGTCGTCGTCAATGCCAAAGGTTTTAAACGTGCCTTTGCCGTAAACCGTTTTGTCAACGGGTGTTCCGGTAAAACCAATGAAGGTGGCATTGGGCACGGCGGCCATTAAAAAGTTGCCAAGGTCGCCGCCGGTGGTGCGGTGCGCTTCGTCAATGAGCACATAAATATTCTTTCGCAAACTCACGTTGGCCGGCATGTCCCTGAACTTGTGCACCATGCTTACAACGATGCCCCGGTAGTCTTGCTTCAACAGTTTTTGCAAGTCCTGAATGCTGTCCGCAGGCTCTACGTTGTTCACGCCAATGGACGCCAGGTTTTTGAGCATCTGGTCTTCCAGTTCGTTGCGGTCTATCATCAGCAGAACGGTTGGCTTCTCCGCTTGCGGCGCCTTAAACAACAACTCCGCTGTTTTAATCATGGTGTAGGTCTTGCCGCTGCCTTGCGTGTGCCACACCAGGCCACGTTGCTTTGTTGGGTCCAAAGCTCTTTCCACCACTTTGTCAACGGCGGCTTTTTGGTGCTGGCGCAAAATGAACTTGGCCAGTTCTTCGTTCTGCTCCGCAAACAGGATAAACTTTTTCAGCAGGTCGAGAACGTGCTGAATGTTGCAGAAGGATTTTAGCTTGGCTTCGAGGTTGCCGATCTCTTCATCCTTCCAGTTAAAGATGTTGCGGCGAACGGTGTTCCAGGTAACGCCGTAGGAAAAGCCGATGCTTTCCGTAGCGGTAAACAATTGCTGCGGCACCATCAGTTCGGGTGTCTCGCGGTGGTAACGGCGCAACTGGTCAATGCCGATGGCGATGGCTTCGTCTTTGGTGGCGTTCTTGCATTCAATCACCACCACCGGAATGCCGTTGATGAAGAAAACCACATCGGCACGGTTGGCGTACTGACCGTTGTACAAATAATATTCTTCGCTTACTTCATACACGTTGTTCGCCGGGTTGTCATAATCAATGAGGATAAGATTAAACTCTCGCCCTTCGGCTTTGCTGAAAAATGTTTTGACCCCTTGCAGGTAGTGCAGAAAATCGCGGTTGCCGTGAATGGTGGGCAGGGGTAAATTCAACAGGCGAAGAAGGTCATCTTTTGCGGTGGGGCTGCCTGCATCGAACTGCGGGTTAAACTGCGCCACTTTTTGAAACAAGGTATCGGCAAAAAAGCGGCTGGCCGCTTTTGCTTTTTCTTTTGGCGAAGCCGCCGACGCATTAAAACCACGGCGGCGTTCCGCTTCGCTTTGCGAAACAACGTTCCAGCCAATTTCGCAGGCGTATTTTAAGATGCGGGCCTGGACGCTTTTGTGTTCGGTGGGTTTGGGCATTGCTTTCTTTTATGCTTCGGCGGCCATCGTTAACGGTTCGTCGCTTAGCGTGTATTCTTTTGCAAGGTTTTCAAATTCCAGGTCGTGCACACGTCTTTGTCCGGTCATTAATTCGTGCAAAAGGGTTTTGAACAAATCGGT